>JAJOJN010000078.1 GCA_021208565.1 Nitrincola sp. | reverse complement strand
GGGCGTGGTGATCACCCGGTCCGATCATCCCGATATCCATCGGTTACAAGACCTGAAACGCCGCCTGGTGGCCACTTCGGTACGCGATTCCCTCGGCTCCTTTCAATCGCAAGCCTATGAATTGCTTGTTGGGTGTCGTCGTAGAAGTGAAAGTTAAACTACTACCTAAACCCCAAGTCGCTCGTGTCCTGATGGCCAGTTTTGATGATGTCGAAAAAGCAGGCCTTGCGGTTGGCAGCATTATTGCCGCCGGCATAATTCCGGGTGGTTTAGAGATGATGGACAACCTCGCCATTCGCGCGGCTGAAGATTTTATTCACGCGGGCTACCCTGTCGAGGCTGAAGCGATTCTACTCTGCGAACTGGATGGTGTTGAATCCGATGTCGATGAAGAAACCGCACGTGTGCAAGAAGTGCTTGCACAATCTGGAGCGATTGCCGTTCAAATCGCTAAAGATGAAGCTGAACGCCAACGCTTCTGGGCTGGACGCAAAAACGCTTTCCCTGCTGTTGGTCGTATTTCTCCCGATTACTACTGCATGGATGGAACGATACCTCGACGTGAATTGCCAGGAGTTCTAAAAGGGATTGCTGCGCTTTCTGAAAAGTATGATTTGCGCGTTGCCAACGTGTTCCATGCCGGTGATGGCAATATGCACCCCTTGATTCTGTTTGATGCAGACCAACCCGGTGGTCTAGAAACCGCCGAGGCGTTAGGCGGTGAGATCTTAGAGCTCTGCGTCAAAGTCGGTGGAACCATCACTGGAGAACACGGTGTTGGTCGAGAAAAAATTAATCAGATGTGCGCTCAGTTTAACGATGATGAACTGGAGTTCTTTCATGCAGTTAAAGCGGCGTTTGATCCAAAACGTCTGTTAAATCCAGGCAAAAACATCCCGACGCTGAATCGCTGTGCTGAGTTTGGTGCCATGCATATTCACCGAGGCGAGCTGCCCTTCCCAGAACTGGAGCGCTTTTAATGTCAACGACTCAAACCAATCGTCCAGGTGATCGCTTAAGCACTGCTTCTGAAACCGCCTTACTTGAACAGGTCTGCGAAGCGATCAATGAGGGAACACCGTTGATGATCCAAGGGGGTAACAGTAAAGCCTTCCTGGGTCGCAAAACACAAGGCACTATTCTAGACACCAAAATCCACCAAGGTGTTGTCAATTACGATCCTACCGAATTAGTGGTGAGCGTCAAAGCCGGCACATCGCTCGCTGAGCTCGAGAGTGTGCTCGCGGAAAAAGGGCAATTTCTTCCCTTTGAACCGCCTCACTTTGCTGACACCGCTACTGTTGGCGGCATGGTTGCTGCGGGTATTGCTGGCCCTAGAAGACCCTGGGTCGGCTCGGTACGTGACTTTGTACTGGGTACTAAAGTGATTACAGGTCATGGGAAACTGCTGCGCTTTGGTGGTGAGGTGATGAAAAACGTGGCGGGTTACGACCTATCGCGTTTAATGGCAGGCAGTTATGGTTGCTTAGGTTTAATCACCGAAGTCTCCATGAAAGTGCTGCCTAAACCACGCCATCAGCGCCATCTATCGATTGCCTGCGACCAAGCAACGGCTTTGCAAAACTTAACGCGTTGGGGACAGCAACCCCTACCCCTGACAGGAGCTTGCTTCTATCAAGACAAACTGTACCTTCGCTTGGAAGGAGGCGAGGCCTCAGTCAATAACTTTGCTCTGAGCCTGCAAGGTGACGAACTCGACCCGGGTTTTTGGACTGAATTAAAAGAGCAGAAACTGCCCTTTTTCCAATCCAGTGAAAACCTTTGGCGTTTGTCATTACCCGTCGATGCTAAACAGCCCAGCATTGATGGCGATTGCCTGATCGACTGGGGCGGCGCGCAACGCTGGTATAAGACTTTAGCACCCGAAGCTGAGGTTCGCCAACAAGCCATCGCATTGGGTGGTCATGCGACCTGCTTTACACCGAATGTAACGGATCAACCCTTTCAGCCGTTACAACCCCTTGTGTTGCGCTATCACCAGCAGTTAAAAGCACAGCTAGACCCAAAGGGTATTTTTAATCCTGGGCGCATGTATAGCGACTACTAATCAGAGAGAAGAATAAGATGCAAACCAACCTGTCTGAAGACGCTAAAAAACTGCCACGCGCAAAAGAAGCGGAAGATATCTTAAGAACCTGTGTACATTGCGGCTTCTGCACGGCCACCTGCCCCACCTATCAACTCTTGGGTGACGAACTAGATGGACCGCGTGGACGTATTTATCTGATGAAAAGTTTTTTTGAAGGTGGTGAAGTCACCCGAGAAACACAAGCTCATCTTGATCGTTGCCTGACCTGTCGCAACTGCGAAACCACCTGCCCTTCTGGCGTCGAGTATCACACCTTATTAGATATTGGACGTGCCGCTATTGAAGAAAAAGTGGGTCGACCTCTAGGTGAAAAAGTAACTTAGAACCGCTTTGAGAACTGTTCTACCCAAACCAGAGATTTTTGATCCACTACTCAAAACCGGACAACTCTTAAGGCCTGTTTTGCCCAAGACGTTAAAGCAAAAAATACCGGCCAATCCAGTAAAAGCCAAACCACGCCCCAGTGAAACGCATAGCCGCAAAATGCTCATTTTGGAGGGTTGTGTACAACCTTCTTTATCACCCAATACCAATGCGGCAACAGCAAGAGTGTTAAATAAACTAGGTATCCAAGTCATCAGTGCCAAAGAGGCAGGATGCTGTGGTGCGGTAGATTATCATCTTAACGCTCACGAAGCGGGACTTCAGCGCGCCAGACAAAACATTGATGCTTGGTGGCCTCATATCGAAGCAGGCGTTGAAGCGATTATTCAGACAGCCAGTGGCTGTGGTGCCTTTGTCATCGAATATGGACACCTTCTTAAAGATGATCCCAAGTATGCTGAAAAAGCTGAAAAAATTACCCACTTAAGTAAAGATCTGGTAGAAGTCTTAGCGCAAGAAGATCTATCTCGCTTAAACGTGAATGCTAATAAAACCCTAGCCTTTCACTGCCCTTGTACCTTGCAACACGCTTTGAAGTTAAACGGCGCAGTGGAATCAATTTTGAAACAGGTTGGCTTCGGGTTAACGCCAGTACCTAACGCGCATCTCTGTTGTGGTTCGGCAGGAACCTACTCGGTCACGCAGCCTGAGTTATCGACCCAACTTAGAGATAATAAGCTGGATGCGCTGGAGAGTGGACGGCCACAGGTCATCGCGACTGCGAATATTGGCTGCCAAACTCATTTAAATGGCGCTGGACGTACACCGGTAAGACACTGGATCGAAATTTTAGAGGATGCCATTGCATCCTAATATAATAACCCTTGGAGATATTGAATGTTTACTAAATCGGCCCTCACCTTGACAGAAGCAAACCAACTCGTTGAAGCCGCAATGACGGAAGCAAAACAACAGGGATGGTCAGTTGCCGTTGCCGTCGTAGATGATGGCGGGCACTTGCTGGCCATGCAACGTATGGAGTCATGCTCAGCTGTCAGTGCATATATCGCAATTGAAAAAGCTCGAAGTGCTGCCTTGGGTCGTCGTGAGACCAAAGTCTACGAAGATATGATCAATAATGGTCGCAACGCTTTCTTATCAGTTCCGGTGATTACGGCCACGATGGAAGGAGGAGTACCGGTAATGCATGAAGGTCATGTCGTGGCAGCGATTGGGGTATCGGGTGTAAAACCAGATCAAGATGCCCAAATTGCAAAAGCAGGCGCAGCGGCACTCTTCGCATAACACGCAAGACTCCCTCTCATTTGTTAAAGGGCGATCACAACATCGCCCTTTCTTACACCACTTTATAATCAACAAGTTACCGAAACATTAGGCCATATTGTTACCATTTCGCCATATTTAGCCAAAAAATCTATTTTTTAAAAATAAAAAAGAACATATAACTAGTTTATTAATAGAAATACATTTTTTATTCCTTCAAAATAGCCCAGCTTAGCTGTGGGATATGTCGTTATAGGTTGTCATTAAATGAATAACCTCAATTCCCGCACTAAACAAACAACAATAACGAATGGGACACACATCAATGGAAGCATTAGTTAATACCATTAACGGCTTTATTTGGAGCGATGCTCTAATCTTTCTCTGCCTTGGGGCAGGTCTGTTTTACTCGATTCTCACTCGCTTCGCGCAGGTTCGTCACTTCAAAGAGATGTGGCGATTACTGTTTAGCGGTAATGACTCTGACAAGGGTATCTCCTCATTCCAAGCACTGGCTGTTTCACTATCAGGGCGTGTCGGTGTTGGTAACATCGCTGGTGTTGCGGCAGCGATAGGTTTTGGTGGCCCGGGTGCAATTTTCTGGATGTGGGTAGTGGCTTTTCTAGGTGCCAGTACCGCATACGCGGAGTCAACACTGGGTCAGATCTATAAGGTTAACGACAATGGTCAATATCGTGGTGGTCCAGCCTACTATTTCGAGCGCTGCCTAGGCTGGAAATGGTTAGGTGTTGTCTTCGCCATCTCAGCGATCGTTGCCTGCGGTATCTTCCTTCCAGGTATCCAAGCTAACGCTGTTGGTAATGCGGTTACGCAAGTGTTTGGTGAAGGCCAAATGGTTTCCAGTGGGTTTGGTGAAGTGGGCTCCACTAAATTGATTGCACTGGCTGTCATACTGATCGTACTGGCATTCATTATCTTCGGTGGTATCAAGCGTATCGCACAATTTACCCAGTTTGTTGTTCCATTTATGGCACTGGGCTACATCGTGTTAGCGCTGATTGTTATCTTCTTAAACTTGGACAAAGTACCTGGCGTTTTTGGACTGATCCTAAGTGATGCTTTCACAGCTCAAGCTGGCTTTGGTGCAGCGATCGGTTGGGGTGTAAAACGTGGTATCTACTCTAACGAAGCAGGTCAAGGTACCGGTCCTCATGCAGCCGCCGCTGCAGAAGTAAACCACCCAGCACAACAAGGCTTAGTTCAGGCATTCTCTGTATACGTAGACACGCTGTTTATCTGTACGGCAACTGCATTGATGATTCTGATCACGCAGTCATACAACGTACAGGGCACGCTCGAAGCTGGACAGTTCATTGTACAGAATGTTGCCGCTGAAACTGTGATAGGTTCTCCTGCCTTCACTCAAATGGCACTGCAAAGTGTATTTGGTGGTTTTGGTCCAATCTTCGTCGGTTTGGCACTATTCTTCTTCGCCTTTACGACGATTCTAGCCTATTACTACATCGCTGAAACCAATGTTGCCTATCTGCGCCGTGCGCTAAACCTAGGCATACCGCTAACCCTAGTAAAACTAGTCATCATGTTCATGGTTGCCTACGGCACCGTCAACACCGCTGGTTATATTTGGGATTTAGGTGATATCGGTGTAGGTCTGATGGCGTGGATCAACATTGTTGGTATTCTTGTGATCTTCTTCGTCTCTAAGCCGACCATGAAAGCGCTAAGAGATTATGAAGAACAACAAAAAACTGGCGGTCCAATTACCTTCGATCCGGTTAAGTTAGGCATTAAGAATGCAACTTTCTGGGAAGAAAGATTGAAAGAACAACAGTCTAAGAAGTAACACCCTTTCAGTTGTCTTTTGAAAAACCCAGACTATGTCTGGGTTTTTTATATTTGAAAAGTATCGCGTTTCAAATAAAATTATCGATTTGCAATCTGACTTTCAAGACGTTGAGCACGAGCACCTGGGGCTGGATGACTCGAGAAAAGACTGCTTTGATTACCAAACTTCGATTCGAGTTTACGTAATGCTGTTACCGATGCTTCAGGATTAAATCCATATTGAATCATCAAGTTTAAAGCAAAGTCATCCGCTTCGTTTTCATTACGCTGAGAATATTGCGCATTAACCAGCTTTTCACCCAACTCTCCCAACTGTGAACTCGTTAACGCGGCTGCCGTTGAATTTCCACTTGCAGCAATGGCTTGTCTTGCAGATGACGCCATGATTGCTGTTTGAAATCTGCCTTTTGAGTGCCCTAGCACAACATGACCAATTTCATGAGCGATTACATAACGTACTTCATCATCAGTCATTTCATCTAATAAACCGCTATAAAAGCGAATTGAACCATTAGGCACAGCAAATGCATTCACTGTAGGGTCCAAGTAAACTTTATATTCTAACGAGTAACCATCCACTTCCGACCATGGAGCCGCAAGCCTAGCCAAACGCTGTGCATAAGGGTTATTAGGAGGCGCTATAGATTGGGCACTATCGAGCTGCGCGATGGATTTATCACCAATTTGCTTCATATCTTCGTCAGACAAACTGGCAGCGGAAACAAGCCCCATACCAGCTGACAACATACCATCCATGTTAACACCAGCGGTTTTACAACCCACAAGAGAAACAGAAGAAACGGTTATTAAACATGCAAACGCTAGGTGATTGATCGTTTTAAAGCGAGGTTTTTCAAACATGCCATGTCTCCTTTAAGGCATAGAGGGTTATCCAAAACCCTGCAATATTAGTGGTTTTTTCATAATCTATCCACACGAACTGTTTTGAATCATTCAAAAACAGATAGCAAAAAAGGCCCTTTCGGGGCCTTTATAAAAAACTCTTGAACCTTAATTAGAGCAGCAAGCGTCTGATATCGCTTAACAAACCATTCAGGTCGGTTAAGAATCGGCCCGCATCACCACCGTTAATCGCACGGTGATCGTAGGACAGACACAGCGGCATCATCAAACGAGGTTCAAACTCTTTACCATTCCAGCGCGGTTTAATATCGGCACGAGACACACCGAGAATCGCCACTTCAGGAGCATTGACGATTGGCGTAAAGCCAGTACCACCAATTCCACCCAGGCTGGAGATGGTGAAGCATGCGCCTTGCATCTCATTAGGCTTGAGCTTGCGATCTTTCGCTTTACCGGCCAATTCAGCCGCTTCGCGAGAAAGCTCATACACGCTCTTCTTATCTGCATCTTTAATGACAGGAACCATCAAGCCGTTTGGCGTATCGACAGCCAAGCCGATGTTGACATATTTCTTGTAAACAATATGTTCACCATCTGCATGAAGGGAAGCATTAAATTTCTGATGACGACTGAGCGCAATGGCACAGGCTTTGATTAAGAAAGGCAGTGGCGTTAGTTTCACACCTGACTTTAATGCCTCGTCTTTCATCTCTTTACGGAACGCTTCTAGCTCTGTGATGTCCGCATCATCAAATTGAGTAACATGCGGAATATTCAGCCAGCAACGTGCCATATTGTCACGCGTGAGACGGTCAATCTTGCTCAACTTGACCATTTCCACTTCACCGAACTGAGTGAAGTCGACCGCTGGGATCGCAGGAATACCAGTACCACCGGTCACTACGGCACCTTTTGGCTGCTCAGCTAGCTGTTTTAAGCTCGTCTTCACATAAAGCTGCACATCTTCTTTCAGAATACGGTTACGTGGGCCAGTACCTGACACTTTTGCAAGATCAACACCAAACTCACGTGCCAAGGCACGAACCGCGGGGCCTGCATGAACTTGTCGATTGCTCTTTTCAAGTGCATTCAGATCGGCCACAGGAGCCGATTTAGCGGGAGCAGATGCAGCAGGTGCCGGAGCCGATGAAGCAGAGGCCGCTGGCACTGATGCTGACGGCGCAGCTGCAACTGGAGCAGCTGCTGGAGCAGAGCCTGCAACTTCTAATTCAAGCAACAGGTCGTTTTCATTAACCTTGTCACCTCCTTGATGTGCATCACTTTTAATCACACCGGACATAGGTGCCGGTACTTCCATGGAGGCCTTATCGGTTTCCAAGGTGATTAAACTGTCACCTTCATTGATGCTATCGCCGACTTTGACTAAGACTTCGATCACATCAACATCAGAAGCACCACTCAGATCAGGAATCAGCACTTTTTCAATGCCGCCAGCCGCAACGGGCGCAGCAGGCGCCGTTTGTGGCGCTGGAGCAGTCTCTGCTTGAGGCGCTTCGGCTGCAGGGGCTGGAGCTGAGGACGCGCCCGCCACTTCTAGCTCAAGCAGCAGATCATTTTCATTGACCTGATCACCTTCTTTGATGTGCATCGCTTTGATCACACCGCCCATGGGTGCAGGCACTTCCATAGAGGCTTTTGTCTGTTTCCAGTGTAATGAGACTATCGCCTTCTGCGATGGTATCACCCACTTTGACTAGCACTTCGATGACATCCACATCGGTTGCACCGCTTAAGTCTGGAATCAGTACTTTCTCAACTGAACTAGACTGTGCAGCTGCAGGGGCAGCAGCGGGTGCGGGTGCTGGGGCAGCTGCAGGCGCAGATTCCGCTTGAGGTGCTGGAGCAGGAGCCTCTTCTTGAGTGGAACCACCCTCTACTTCCAACTCAACAACCGCATCACCTTCACTGCAGGTATCACCTTCCTTCAATAGGATTTTGGTGATTTTACCCGCTGCCGTGGATGGTACTTCCATCGATGCTTTGTCTGTTTCTAATACGATAAGTGAATCGCCTTCTGCGATCACATCACCCTCTTTGACGCAGACCTCAATAATGTCTACGCCGTCATAACCGCCGATATCCGGAACTGTTACTGTAATTTTGCTCACAATCTTATCCTCTCGCTATAGCTGTCAGAAGTACCTGTTTTACACGGTCCAAGGAGCCGGTTTTTCAGGGTTGATGTTGAACTTCTGCATAGCTTTAGCGACAACAGACGCTTCAAGCTTGCCTTCTTCCTGCAGCGCTTTCAGTGCAGCCACCACCACATAGTGGCGATTCACTTCAAAGAATTCACGCAGTTTGGCACGGGTATCAGAGCGGCCAAAGCCGTCAGTTCCCAGTACTTTGTAGCGACGTGGAATGTATTCACGCAACTGGTCAGCATACATTCTCATGTAATCTGTTGACGCAATCACAGGACCTTCATGACCTTTCAGGCATTGCTCCAAGAAAGATTCGCGTGGCTGATCTTCTGGGTGGAGCATATTCCAACGATAAACCGCTTGTGCATCACGACGCAGTTCGTTAATCGATGTGGTGCTCCATACATCCGACTCGATACCATAGTCTTCACGCAGAATCGTCGCAGCTTCACGCACTTCACGAAGAATTGAACCACAGCCCATCAATTGCACACGAAGATCTGCTTTTTTGCCCTCTTCGAGCAAGTACATACCTTTGATAATGCCCTCTTCAGCGCCAGCTGGCATATCTGGATGCTGATAGTTTTCATTCAAGGTGGTGATGTAATAGAACTTGTTCTCTTGGTCATGGAACATGCGCTTCAGACCATCTTGAACAATAACAGTCAACTCATAACCATAGGTTGGGTCATAACTGACACAGTTTGGGATCATCTGCGCCATTAAATGACTGTGACCATCCTGATGCTGTAAACCTTCACCATTCAAGGTAGTACGACCTGAGGTTGCACCGATCAAGAAACCACGCGCTTGCGAGTCACCTGCTGCCCAAGTTAAGTCCATGACGCGCTGGAAGCCAAACATGGAGTAGAAGATATAGAATGGAATGACTGGGCAGTTGTTGTTGCTGTAGGAAGTCGCACAGGCCAACCAGGCACTGAATGCACCCGATTCATTGATACCTTCTTCCAGAATTTGACCCGTTTTAGATTCTTTGTAGAACATAATCTGGTCACGGTCATGTGGCGTGTAACGCTGACCTTGAGAGGTATAAATACCCAGCTGACGGAACATCCCTTCCATACCGAACGTACGTGCTTCGTCTGGAACAATCGGCACGATACGGTTACCGATATTTTTATCTTTAACCAAGGTACTGAGTACACGGTTCAGCGCCATTTGCGTGGAAATTTCACGCTCGCCGGTACCTTTCAATTGGCTAGCAAAGGCTTCAAGCTCTGGTGTATCAAGCTTATCAAAGGTGTTGCGTCTAGCAGGGTAGAAACCACCTAACTGCTTACGACGCTCAAACATGTACTTCATTTCTGGAGAGTCAGGCGACGGACGGTAGTAAGGTACCGTTTCCAGCTGCTCATCATCCAGAGGAATATTGAAGCGATCACGGAAAGCTTTTAGATCATCAATCGCCACTTTTTTCATGGAGTGAGTATCATTTTTCGCTTCACCCGATTGACCTGTCCCGTAGCCCTTAACCGTTTGCGCTAAGATTACAGTAGGCTGACCTTTATGGTTCATCGCAGCATGGTAAGCCGCGTACACTTTGTAAGGGTCATGACCACCACGGTTCAGATTCATAATATCCTGATCGGTCATATCTTTGACCATCTCTAACAATTCAGGATATTTACCGAAGAAGTGTTCACGGGTGTAAGCACCGCCGTTGGCCTTGTAGTTTTGCAACTCACCATCGACCACTTCATCCATACGCTTCTGAAGCAATCCTTTATCATCTTTCTCAAACAATGGATCCCAATGACGGCCCCAGAGACACTTGATAACGTTCCAGCCAGCGCCACGGAAAATAGATTCCAATTCTTGAACAATTTTGCCGTTACCACGAACCGGACCATCTAAGCGCTGCAAGTTACAGTTGACCACGAACACTAGGTTTTCCAGCTGTTCACGTCCTGCCAGCGAGATAGCACCTAAGGATTCTGGCTCATCACACTCACCATCGCCCAAGAACGCCCATACTTTACGATTGCCACGCTTCACCAAGTCGCGTGCAGACAAGTAACGCATCACGTGAGCTTGATAGATGGCTTGAATCGGGCCTAGACCCATGGATACGGTTGGGAACTGCCAGAAGTCAGGCATCAACCAAGGGTGTGGGTATGAAGACAGACCATTACCATCGACTTCACGACGGAAGTTGTCCATCTGCTCTTCGGTTAAGCGGCCTTCAAGGTAGGCGCGAGCATAGATACCTGGCGAGATATGGCCTTGGAAAAACACCATATCTGACTCACGATCCCCTTCAGGACCATGGAAAAAGTAGTTAAAACCAATATCGTAAAGGGTTGCAGAGGAGGAGAAACTGGAAATATGTCCACCTAATGCATCGCTATTATTGTTGGCGCGCATCACCATTGCCATGGCGTTCCAACGGATAAATGAGCGAATACGGCGCTCCATAAACAGATCACCCGGCATACGGGCTTCATCTTTCGGTGCAATGGTATTGCGATAATGCGTCGTTAAAGAACCTGCTGCACCTAGACCCAAGTCTGATGCTTTACTGCCAAGTTTTTGTAAAATATAACGAGCTCTATCATCACCCTCGTTTTTGGCTACTGACTCAAGTGCATCAAGCCACTCTTGAGTTTCAATCGGATCCACATCTTCTTTTATATCGTGCACTTTTATTATCTCCAAACAGCAGATGACTGTAGTTTTGAAAGACTAGACGTATACAGCGGATTTTGCATGCTGCACCGCACAGATTATTTTGTAGTAATACTACCTTTTACAGTCAAAAAAGTCCATAAAGCATCGAATAAAGAAAGATTTTGCACTGCAGCATAATATTTTTTGTATTTTTACTACAAGAAATGGAATTTATTTTTCGGATTTGTCGTGAATTAAACCTTCAACACGCCTCAAGAACGCTCAATACGGGTATTTTCTTTACCCTGAGCTTGTAATGCATCCTCGACAAATGCCAAGTGATCTTGAACCGCTTTTCGTGCTAAGGGGGCATTACCTGCTTCTATCGCTTCCAGTAACAATCCATGCTGTTCATGGATACTGCGGCGATATTCAGGCTTAGGATAGATTTTCGAGAGATTATCGCTGATATGATGGTTTAATAAGCTAAATAAAGCCCTCATCATATGCAATAAGACGGTGTTGTGTGCTGCAGAAGCAATTGAAAGATGAAACTCCACATCTGCTTTGACTTCTTGATCAAATAGACGCAGATCATGACAGCGTTGTAACTCTTCATAGCAATAGCGGATCTTTTGTTTATCCGCAACGGTGCCTCTTAATGCGGCATAGTATGCTGACACCCCCTCTAATGCATGACGAAACTCTAATAGGTCATATTGCGCTTCAGGATGGGTTTCGAATAGCTTCATTAGAGGGTCAGAAAATCCTGACCCCCAGATTTTCTGAAACATAAGTGCCGCCGCCTTGTCGACTGGTAAGCAATCCCCTAGCAATCAACTTTTGCAAGGCTTCTCGAAGGGATGGCCTGGATACTTCAAAGCGCGCCGCCAACTCACGCTCCGGAGGCAAACGCTGCCCGGGGTTGAAGGTACCCTCGAGAATCATCTCCTCAATCTGAGCCATGATGACATCTGAAATTTTTGGTTGCTTTACGCTCTTGTACACTTTGCTTCTCACCGGCTCTAGACGCTATGAAATCATGGCATTTTTCCAACAATAAAAAAAGTTATTGATACCATCACAATAATTTTAACCACAAAACTCACTGACATAGC
>JAJOJN010000095.1 GCA_021208565.1 Nitrincola sp. | reverse complement strand
GACTGGAACCATTTGCGTACCAATAATCGGTATCGCCATAAAAAAAGAGCCGATTCTAAAGAGCGGCAGTAAAAAAGCACCCACCCAATATTCCAAATCAGCTAAAGAAACGAACACAGGCTAACCTATCATGATAGGGATGTTCATAAATAAGAAGTTAAACAGATCGACTATCTGCATAACTATCCAAGGTCCTGCATACATCAGCGCCAGCAAGCTTACGATTAGACGAGGCAAAAAACTTAGTGTTTGCTCGTTGATCTGAGTGGCTGCTTGAAACACAGAAATAATTAAACCCACCACGAGTGCAGGCCCTACGATAATCGTGACAAACTTAATAATCAGCCAAAAAGCCGTACCATAGAGATCGAGAACTGTTTCGGTCAATCCCATGAACGTCTCCTATCTACATGCCAAAGCTGGCAGCCAAGGTACCGACCACCATCGCCCACCCATCAGCCAAAACAAACAGCATGATTTTAAAAGGCAGGGATACGATTACCGGCGATAACATCATCATACCCATCGCCATCAAGACACTGGCGACCACCAAGTCAATCACTAAGAAAGGAATGAACAACATAAAGCCGATCTGAAAAGCGGTTTTCAACTCGCTCACGACAAAAGCAGGCACCAACACCCTTAGCGGTACATCTTCTTGCGTTTCAACTCTAGGCGTATCGGAGATGCGCATAAAAAGATCTAGATCACTTTCTCGAGTGTTTCGGATCATAAACTGATGAAAGGGTCTTGAGGCGGCTTCCAACGCTTCGAGACTGGTCATTTCTTCTGCCATGTACGGCTGAAGAGCTTGTTCATTGACCTGATCAAACACGGGCGCCATGATGAAAAAAGTCAAAAACAACGCCAGACCCACCATCACTTGATTTGACGGCGTCTGCTGCAAGCCCAATGCCTGTCTAAGGATAGCAAAAACGATAATGATCCGAGTGAACGATGTCATCATCATCAACATTGCTGGCAAGAACGTCAGCAATGTCATCAAGGCAAGTATTTGCAGGGTTACAGAATATTCTGTAGTGCCATCATCATTAACCGTTAAACTGACCGCAGGAATACCGATATCGGCAACAAGATGATTTGGAAGAATCAACAAAAGCAGGGCCAATAAGCTGAGATAACGCCGCATTATTGGCTCCGCTTACTCAGATATTGGTTAAGTTTCTTGGCAAAAGCAGACTCAACGACCAGATCATCGGTAGTAATAACGGGCGTTTTCAAAACTCTTGAGTAAGGTGACTTGATTCTGTGATACACCAAGGAGCATCTGTTCCTCACCAATTTGAATCAATACTGCTCGCTCTTTTTGACCCAAGGAGAGTGCCGCCACGACTTCAGTTTTTTATGCTGACCAGGGAGTACAGAAACTTTTCTGAGCAACCACGCCATCAAGAAAATAGTTCCTAAGACTAATCCCAAGCCAAGAAATAACTGCATTAGGGATTCGATACTGAAGGGGTCTGTACCTTTATAGGCAGGCACTACAGCCGGTGCTGACGCCACTTCGGCATGAACTAAGGGTATTAATAAGCAAAGCGCGATGAGCAGTAGCTTTTTCACTATTTAAGTCGCCAGATACGTTCCTGTGGACTGATCACATCGGTCAAACGTATTCCATAATGATCATTAACAACCACCACCTCTCCATGAGCAATGAGTGTGCCATTCACTTTAACATCGAGTGGTTCGCCAGCTACACGACTCAACTCCAGTACCGACCCTTGGCTGAGCTGCAGCAAGTTACGAATCGCAATTTCAGTTCCACCCACCTCAACCGTGAGCTTAACTGGAATATCAAGAATAACGTCAAGTTTGGGGTCTTTAACAGGAGATGATTCATCTTGAAGCTCAGAAAGTTCTACTGACTTGGCTTTCGAGGCTGAATGATCATCAGCTTCTGTATCTCCACCTGTCTGCTCTTCCATCGCGGCAGCCCACTCGTCAGCCAAGGCTTGCTGATCAACTTCGTTGTTATCTTCGCTCACTCACTTACTCCAGACAGAAAGATCAGTCATGATCATGCTGAATAGTTTCAATAATTTTAACGGCTAGATTACCACGCGAGGCACCTAGTTGGCAGGTATACATCGGCAAGCCGTTAGCACTCAAGGTTAATTGCTCGGGGATATCGATGGGTATCACATCCCCTTTTTCAAAACTCACCACATCTCTGAGCGTCATTTCACGCTCGGCCACCAATAAATCTAAATTAAGACTCGCACTAACGATATCTTTTCGAAGTGAGTGTAGCCATCGTTCATCGGCCTCATGTTCACTGCTTTGAAAAGAAGACATCAACTGATCACGAATAGGCTCTATCATGGCATAAGGGAGGGTCACATGAAAATCACCACTTCCCCCTTCAAGATCCACTTGAAAGGTGCTAACAACAACAACCTCACTAGGTCCGACAACGTTAGCCATTGCAGGGTTTAGTTCGTGCGAAACCTGTTCAAAGGTCACATCAGCAACAGGTTTCCAAGCATCATGCAAATCGGCAAAAAGCTGACTAACTGTTTTATGAACAAGACGTGTTTCCGTAGGGGTAAAATCTCGGCCTTCTATTTTGGCATGACGACCATCACCACCAAAATATTGATCTACTAATTTAAAGACTAGCTTGGCATCGATAATAAATAACGCTGTTCCCCTCCAAGGATGAACTTTCATTAAGCTCATGCTGGTCGGCACATAGAGGGTGTGAATATAGTCACCATACTTCATGACTTGAACACCACCGACGGTAACATCAGCGGTACGTCTGAGCAGGTTAAAGAGTGTCACACGAGCTTGACGAGCAAACCGCTCATTGACCATTTCCAGCGTGGGCATCCTCCCACGAACAATACGCTCCTGACTGGCTAAGTCATAGGGCCTAACACCGCTACCGTCATCAAGCTCGGCGTCATCTGAGGTCTCTACATCGCCATCATCGACACCGTGCAAAAGCGCATCAATTTCATCTTGCGAAAGGAGATCTTTTACCGACATGCTGTGTCAATCCTCACTGCATTACAAAATTGGTAAACAACACAATTTCAACACTAGGTTCACCACCACGATCCTGAACTAAGCGGTTCACCAGTTCGGTTGCATCATTTTGTAATTGCCTTATACCTTCGACACTTCGTAATGCGTTAGCATCAGCCGTTGTAAATAAGGTATTCAATCTTGCGACAACCAACGGCATGTGCAGATTCAACAACTGTTCAACCGCTGGGTCACGCGTTTTCGCTTCAGCATAGATCTGCATAAAGTGTCTATTGCCACCTGGATTTTCAAGCGAAGCGACAAACATGGGGCGACCTTCGAGGGTGCGAATCTTAACATAAATCGCTTCTCGCTGAACGGGGGCTGCTGCTTCTGTGCTTTCTTCACCTCCCATCAGGAAGAAAAAGGCAGCACCACCACCAGCGGCCAAAACCAGTACAGCGGCTGCAATGATGATAATTAATTTTTTCTTACCACTTTTGGGCGCGCTTTCTTCACCTTCTGGGCGCTCATCCTTATCAGCCATACCCTAATCCCCCACTCTACAAATGACTTATGGGTTAAATATACCACAGCCGTTAGAGTTGGGGGGAAGTGGTTTACGCATAATAATCAATGATACCGACTTTTCTGAGCTCTGTACGACTGGCTGGTAACTCGCCAAACTCTTCCCTGATCGTCGAATCAACTCGATTACCTTCACGGGCTTGAGCCTGTTCAGATTGCTGCTGACTGGATTGATCAGAAACAGATGCATCGGCAAGATTCATTCCCTGCTCAGCAAACATTTCTCTCAATCTCGGTAAGCTTTGCTCAAGGACTTCACGAACCGAAGCATTTGGGGCGTTAAAGGTTCGAGAGACCTGGTCATTTCCATGTACTTGAACCTTAATCCGTAAAGCACCCAACTCAGGAGGATCTAGTCGCACTTCAGCCAAACGCGGTCCTTGCTGTGCCATCATCACTGCCCGCTCTCCTAAGGCTCGACTCCACGCGGGATTTAACATTTTTTGCATCAAAGCATCTTGGGCGTTGTGAGCCTGCGAGACAGGAGATTGAGCTGGGGATGCCGGAGACTGCACCCATCGAGAGGAATCCACAACAGAAGTGGCTGTCGTCATAGACTCTTGTCGGCGATTTGTATCACTGACCTTTTCTTCCATCGATTTTTTATCAGCATTAGCTTGCGTGATGGCATCAGCCAATACGCGTTTATTGTTGTCTGACAAGGCGCTGTCTGAGAGCGCTATGCGTTCAGCTGGTGTCAATTCTGGCGATAGAGGTCCAGCATTAGAGGCGGATGGGTTAGTGTTACTAAAGATTGTCGGTGTTGAGCTTTGAAGAATCCGTTGTTCAACATTCTTTTCAACTGACTTATCGGCCGTCATTGGAACCACCGTTGGCGACTCCATCTTTTTCGTGTCATCAGCAGCAAGATTACTTTGAGAAATAAGCTGATCACGAACCGCTTGGACAAGTTGCTCTCGCTCACTGAGTCGAAGCTCTTCGTTAGACAGGGTAGCTTCTTGACCTGCCAGAAGCGTCTGTTGTGCCAAACTTGATACAATGGCGTTTTCTAGACTCTGTCCAGATCTAGCATCACTCCTCTGCGCTTGATCTGCACTATTGATGACTGCTTCAGCACCCAATCTTTTAGCATCGCCGGCTAGAGGTTGATCTTTCTCTAGAACTCCATTTTGAGATTTATCTTCTGCCAACAGCGCTTGTTTTTGTTGTTTGGCGGCTTCTAACTCCGCCCAAAGCTGCCTTAAACGCGCATCCGATAGTGCCTGAACCGACTCTTTAGGCGGTGTTGTGTTAAGAGACTCTTCAGCAGTTACTGCAGCAGTATGGGTTGCTTTCTGATCTAAGTAAGCGACAAGAAGATTGAGCAGGTTATCTTTGCTATGATTTAGCGAAACCTCAGAATCGTCAGTCTTTTCTTTATTTAACTTTTGTAGGCCTTTTAGATAAGCAAGTAACTGCTGATCATCAAGTGAATTGCTATCCTCATCCTGGTCACGTGACATCGTGACTGAGGCATTAGCACTCTGCCCCGATATTGAGACATCAGATCTTTCGAGAGCTTCTTTCAAGGAATCTTTCAACAGTGATACTAACTGCTCGAGTGTTTCTTCATCACCAGATTTTGCTTGTTGAAGCAGGTTATCAATTTGTTTAATGACATCTTTAGGCAATTCGAGCGGCAAAATCCTGCCATCTACGCTTTTACCCAAATCCTGTGTTTGCCGCTGCAAATCGTTAAGTGTGGTATCGGCTAGATTCGTTTGAGTCAATCCAACCCATAAGGTGTAAAAGGCATCCGATGATGAGGAAACCGCCTGATTATCCATAGATAACAGGTTATTAGCGCCACTTGAAGGCGACATTGACAGCAAACCACCTAACAGTTGTATAGACGAGGTTGGGTTTGACATGTTCAGCTCCAGAGTTCTTAGTCCGTAGGAAGCGATGCTTTCTTTAACTATGAATAAGCAAGAAGCGAGCCAAAGTTACAGAGCCAAGTTACAGACCAAAACCCCTAGTCCGTTGAGAGCGCTCATCTACTGCCTGCTGATCTTGTTTATCTCGATGCTTTTGCTCAGAGAGGATCACTTTATCGGTAAGCTTCTCAATCCCTTTATAACGGGCATAGACACTCTGCCAGTATTGCTTCACTTGATCGAGCTGATGTCTGGCAACACGAATTGTCTCGTGTTGCTGTCTTAAAGCTTGTTCCAAACGACCAATGAAAGCTTGATGCTGTCTGAGTTGATCTGTGGTTAAACCTTGCTGACCAGCCTGAGTAAACTGCTGCTGATACTCCAGCATGTAATTTTGCAACTGTATCAACTGGCTTTCCGCTTGCTGTAACCGCTGCTGACTATCGGCCAAGTAACGATCTGCGGCTTCCTTTTGCTTTTCCGCTAAACCTAACACGACGCCTAATCGTTGCGATCTTGGCTTAGTCATCGACGATCACCTTGAGATACCTGCCCCTTCATCCCTTGTTGCGGACCTTTATTAGGTGGCGGCATACTCATTAACATCAGCAACTCCTGTTCAGATCGGAGTTGATCAAAGGCATCATTCATGCCCTGTTGCAAATAGGCCTGGAGTACCGGAAGCATCTCGATGGCTCTATCCGTTAAAGGGTCGCTACCCCGCGCATAGGCCCCCACGCTAATCAAGTCTGCATTTTGCTGATAGCGAGAATATAGACGCTTAAATTCGAGTGCTTTCGCAAGGTGTTCTGGCGAGATCACTTGTGGCATTACTCGACTGATTGAAGCTTCAATATCGATCGCTGGATAATGCCCCTGCTCCGCCAATGATCGAGACAGCACGATGTGACCATCTAGGATAGCTCGAGCGGCATCAGCGATCGGGTCTTGTTGATCGTCACCTTCCGTTAAGACGGTGTAAAAGGCGGTAATTGAGCCTTCACCCGACTGCGCATTACCCGCTCTTTCGACAAGACGAGGTAAACGGGCAAATACCGAAGGAGGATAACCCCTTTGTCGCCGGAGGCTCACCCACCGCCAATGCAATTTCGCGTTGGGCTTGCGCATAACGCGTTAATGAGTCCATTAGCAGCAAAACACGCTTGCCCTGAGCACGGAAGTATTCAGCAATACGCGTGGTAAGTTCTGCCGCTCTTAAGCGCATTAACGGCGAGTCGTCCGCTGGAGAAGCGACTACCACAGATCTTGCCATACCTGCAGGACCCAAACTTTGCTCGATAAACTCTCGAACTTCTCGGCCCCGTTCACCGATCAAGCCAACCACTGTGACATCCGCCTCGGTGTGACGCGTCATCATACCGAGCAACACAGATTTACCCACGCCACTTCCTGCAAATAGCCCCAAACGCTGTCCCGCCCCAACGGTTAACAAGCCATTAATCGCTCGAATACCGACATCGAGCGATGAATCAATTGGATGTCTTGATAGAGGATTGATGACCTCGCCTTGCAGGGAGACATAGCATTCAGCATCGAGAGCACCTTTTCCATCTATAGGTTGACCTATGCCGTTGATGACTCGTCCAAGCAAACCGAAGCCGACAGGAACCTGACTGGCGCCGCGCTGAGGTGTAACTCGCGCCCCTGGCTGCAACCCTTCTATACCATGCAAAGGCATTAAATAGATTCGATCACCCGAAAAACCAACCACCTCAGCTTCTGCATCCGTTTCTGAAGTGACTTGAATACGACAGTAATCACCTAGGGCGACTTTCAAACCCACTGCCTCAAGAGTGAGTCCAATCAAACGTGTAATTCGGCCTTCCACCTTTGGCTGGGCGGGTGTGAAGATTCCCGATTGATTGAGTTGCGGGTAGCGATCAAATAACGCCATCAGAACCTCAGGCTAGTCTTTCGATGATTCGGGGAGCTGTCCTAAGCTTGCATCCAACTGCTGTACAATTTGTTCAAATCGTGCAGACACTCGATTATCAATCAGAGTGTTTTCAGAATGAATTAAACAACCACCCTGCTCAAGGCTGTTATCAGCTATCCACTTAACCCCTTTTTTTAAGGGTCAAGGGCTTTGCAAGTGTTTGGACAGTCAACAAATCGTCCGGATGTAGATGCACCTCGCACTCCACAACCGCCGATGGAAGCTCTGCTAAAGCAGCTTGGATGGCCTGTAGAAGTGGCTCTGAATCTGTTTTTAATTCGGCATGAATAACCGATCGACTAAACTCTTTAACCAAGTTGATCAGCATACCCTCTAAGGCTTCCTCTTGCGAAGCAATTGGGTTTTCCAAGCGATTAAGCATACTCTCAAGCAGGGTTAACTGGCGCTGAACTTCAGCTTGACCGGCTTGATAGGCTTGTTCGTATCCTTGCTGCTTCCCTTCAGTATAGCCTTGATCAAAACCTTCTTGATGTCCTTGTTGAAAACCTTCTTTCGCGGCATTCTCGCGAATCTCTTCAATATCCGCCAAAGTGAGTTTTTCCGCCTCGATCTCCTCTTCGGTCACCAGCACTTGGGAATCATCACGGACGGTTTTAAAGGGCTCTCCAACCAACCCAATATCCATGGTTGGTAATTCCCAAGGCATCAAGCGCTGCGCTTGCGATGCCGGAATTCTGACGGGTCGAGCACTATCCTGTTTCATTCATCAAACCATATCATCTGAACCGCCAAGGGTAATCTCGCCCTCATCAGCCAGTCGTCTCGCAACATTAAGAATCTCTTTTTGTGCCGCTTCAACTTCACTCACACGCACTGGACCTTTCGCTTCCAAATCGTCACGTAACAGTTCAGCGGCACGTTTCGACATGTTTTTAAATATTTTTCCTGCAATTGTGTATCGGCACCTTTGAGTGCAATCACCAATTGATCGGTCTGAATTTCACGCAAAATAACTTGGATACCGCGATCTTCAACATCCATCAAGTTATCGAAGACAAACATCAGATCAGAGATTTGAGTCGCTAAGGCTTCATCTGTTTCCTTAATCGCATCCATCAGTTCAGCTTCAATCTGCGTATCAATAAAGTTCATAATGTCGGCGGCAGATTTTACGCCTCCAAGCTTAGTCAGTTGAGTTGAGCGTGGTCCAGTAAACTGACTTTCTAACATATCATTTAACTCTTGCAATGCCTGGGGTTGAATCTGATCCAATGCCGCCACACGCATCACAATATCTAATCGAACTTTATCATCAAAATAACTTAATACATTGGCCGCTTGGTCGGGCTCAAGATACGAGATAATGACCGCCTGTATTTGAGGATGTTCAAATCGAATAATTTCAGCGACCTGTCGAGGATCCATCCAACGCAGCGTGTCCAAGCCTGAGGTATTGGTACTGAATAGAATGCGGTCTATGAGTGTTTTCGCTTTGTCCTCACCCAGTGCTTGATTCAGCATGGCTCGGATATAACGATCATTATTGATTCCAATACCGGTTTGATCACTTACCACATCAAGGAAGTCGGACACAACCGCTTCAACGCGGGACTGAGGCACATTATCTAAGCGAGACATCGCCTCACCAATACGCTGAACCTCTTTAGGTCCAAGGTGCTTAAGTATCTCAGCCGCATCACTTTCACCAAGGCTAATCAGCAATACCGCAGCCTTTTCGATATCCGTTAATCCGTTACTCATGTTCAACTACCCACTGCTTAATCGCTTGCGCAACACGCGCAGGATCTTCAGCCACCATGCTTCGAATCTCATTTAACTGATAATCAAAGCTTTCATTAGGTGTGACCATAGCAGCCGATTGAACACCACCAAACGTCACTTTATCGTCAGCAATACCAGATCCATCAAGCGACTCCAGTTCAGCGGAAATTTGTCCGGCTGGTCCTAAATCACTGCCAGACAGCTGATTACCCGTCGCAGATAAATGTTTAAGTACAGGTCTCAAAATACCCAGAGCCAGAATTAAGATGAATGCTCCCGCACCAATCTGCTTAATTAAATTCCAAAACCAATCTTGCTGCCAAAAACTTGGCTCTTCGAAAACAAACTCTTCAGTAGGAACAAAGCTTGAGTTAATCACGTTAACACTGTCACCGCGAAGCGCGGAGAAACCTACCGCGTTTTCGACCAGCATTCTGAGTCTTTCGATATCCTCATCGGACCAACGCGTTCTTGTGCGCTCACCTGTTTCAGGGTCAACGGTCTGCAAATCATCGACCACCACGGCAACAGAGAGGCGACGGACACCACCCATTTGACTGTCGGGGTGTAACTGATACTCCGATCCAACTCAAAGTTTCGTGTTGCCTGATTACGACTACTTCCTGAAGCACCGGCACCAGCACCACCCGCTCCAGCCCCACCGGCCACCTCTGGCACGGAAACAGGCCCCGGTGGTTGATTAGACAATGCACCAGGAACACCAACCGCCGCTTCACCCGCATCTCGACGCTCTTCAAGCGTTTGTTCGCTTCTGAGTGCTGGCAAGTCTGGGTTAAACATTTCACTGGCTTGCTCAACCTCGGTAAAATCGATATCTGCTGATACTTCAGCTCTAAAATTGCCTAAACCCACTACAGGTTGCAGTATACTGTTGACTCGATTAACCAGGGTGTCTTCGACCTGCCTGACATATTCTAGCTGCCTTGCAGCGAGCACCACATCCGAGTCAGCATCACGAATATTAAGCAATCGACCACGTTGATCGACGATAGTGACGTCTTTGACATCTAATTCTGGAATACTGGATGCCACTAAATTGGCAATAGCCGCAACTTGATCACGTTCAAGCTGACGACCAGAAAAAAGCTCGAGAAAGACAGATGCGCGCGGTTTGCGTTGATCACGAATAAAGACCGTATCTTTAGGAATCGCCAGGTGGACACGTGCCGCACGCACAGCTGTCATATTAGATATGGTTCTTGCCAACTCACCTTCCAACCCTCTTCGATAGCGGGTTGTCTCCATGAATTGACTGGTTCCCATACCCATGTCTTGATCTAACAGTTCAAATCCAACTGTTCTGTCAGCCGTAAAACCGTCTGCCGCCAATCTTAATCTAGCGGCATGTACATGAGACTCTGGAACGAGAATAGCCCTGCCATCGGCATCAAAACGATAAGGGATATTGTTCATTCTGAGCTGTTCGATCACTTCATTAGCATCCGAAAAGCTCAGATTTGCGTACAACACACGATAGTCAGGTTTTTGTGACCAGAGAACCACAGCAAAGCCTATCGCGACACTGGCTGCCAAACCCACCATCAAGCCCAACTGACGCAAGATACCCAGGCTATTAAAACCTGCCATCAAACCGCCTCTTGACGTTAATGGAGTTGCTGTATTTTCCATTTACACTCGCTCGAAATTAGATAGGCATCTTAGAGATATCTTCATATGCCTGTACTAGGCGGTTTCTTACCTGAGTCATCGCTTCAAAGGAGACTGAGGATTTTTGTGCTTGAATCATAACTTGCGGCAGATCGATACCTGGATCACCACGCTCATAGGCTTCACGCATCCTGTTAGCCGCTTGCTGATGACCATTGACCGTATCAACGGCAGACTTTAACAGAGCGGTAAAAGTCCCTCTCTCAGATTCGTTGACTCGAGAAGGGTTCATTGACTCTGGGCGCAAACTTGGCAGCTCTATACGTGCTGATGACTGCTGCATTTCTGCTCTTAACGATCGCATCTGCGCCAGTACACTGTTGATGTCAGCTCTTTCGATCATTCTTGGCCCTCACCTGACAGTGGCATTTTTTTTGACATTACAACGCCATTCTATAACGACAAGGAAATATCCGCCAACAAAATGACAATTATTTGCCATTTTTATTGAATAAATTCCAACCCTGAACGAACAATGCAAAAAGCAGGCCAAGGCCTGCTTTTCGATCTGGAGTAAGAAGAGCTGAACTATCTAGTCCGCCAAAGGAGCGCCAAATTTTAGACGCACATACATTAAGGCGACGGTAATTGCATCGCCTAACGCGGTATGGCGCTGGATAATCGGAATATCTAGTTTCTTAGAAATCGTGTCAAAACGGAGATCCACATCACCACCCACCGTCTTCCACTTGATGATATCGTGGTAAACGTGTGATAACTCAATGGCTTTATTAGGCAAGCTAAAACCGTATTTAGGGCGAATGTATTTATCGAGCATTTTTATATCGTAATTGACGCAATAACCCAAAATTGGACGATTACCCACAAATTCAAGCACTTGTTCCAGCGCCTCATCTATGTCAATACCATCGGCAAGATCACTGGCACGTATCTTGTGAATTTTAATTGAGTCACCTGTCAAAGAGGCGGGCGGCTTGAGCTTAATATCAAGACGCTCGCTGGTGATAACACGCCGCCCCCGAATCCGAACCGCACCAATGGAGAGTATCTCTCCTTTTTTAACATCAAGACTGGTCGTTTCACAGTCAAGCGAAACCACCTCATCACCTTTATAGGTTTCGAAAAGGTGTGCATAGGGGCTGTCTTTAAACTCTCTGCGCTCTTTAAAGCGTCGTATTGTTCTTGGAATAATCATTCTGTCATGAACCTATGTGGTAGCGTGACGCTAAATGCTTTTTAAAGTCTTTTACGATTCTCAGTGCATCCCTAAGAAGATCTCTTTCCAGTTTATTGAGTCTTTGGAGGTCGATGGCATTGGGTGTAGGGTCTATACCATCCGCACTTTCTTCAACGCGCTGAATTTGGTGCTTAAGTCTAATCTGTACGAATAGCGACAGTGCTTCAGCTAAGTTTTCACCATGTTTTTTTTCGCATCTGCTCCATTTCAACAAGAGCCTCAATACGCTTAAAGGTATTGGTTTCCAGAATGCGATGCTCAAGCGCCATGGTTCTAATGCCATGAACAATGGGGAAGATTCCCCCTTTTTTTAATATCCAACATCCCCTTATCTTTCAAGTTACCAAAAAACGTAAGCGGCGTATCAAAATTTAACGCCGCCTTAGCAAAGTGAGAGAAGAAGATTTCGTTACTACGTAAACTGCGTAAGAATGCATTTCGTGCCACTTTGAAGAGTGCCGCATTACCAGCAACAGGTTTACCATCAACCGCAATAGCCAACTTCATCACAGACTCACCGTCAAATTTCTGACTCCAATTAGTCAGCTTATTTGCCCAGTTCCCTGTTGAATTAACCCATTCAGGATTAGATACCATGATATTACCCGGGCAAGGAGGAAAACCAAATGAGATTAAAGTCTCACTAAATTTTTTCATGGTTTCCGCCATTTCAGGCCACTCCAACCCCTCTCGAAAGATCAGACCGTTATCCTGATCAGTTTTCATAATTTGCTCACCACGACCTTCAGAACCCATCACAATCAAGCAGACATGAGGTTTCAGGTCATGCGGGATCACCAACTCAAACAGTTTTGCAATGATTCGTCCATTCATTGCCGCCAGCAACTCCATGGTAAAGCGAATTTTCACACCTGTTGAGATTAGCGCTTTAATCAAGTCCGTAAGACCTTTAGAGGCCTCTCGTAGATCCTCAATCGTTTGAGCTCGCTCAACGCGCAAACCTATAACATGTGAATGACTGGAAAAGTGGCTCAGTACATCCGTTAGTTCAACGATACCGACAAGCTCTTGACCATTCATCACCACCACACGCTCAATCTGCTGTTGAGTCATCATAATAAGCGCGTTGAACAGATAATCTTGTGGCGTGGTTGATATGAGTCGATAGCTGGCGATATCGGACACATCTGATTCAAGAGGCATGCCTTTAATGATTACCGCATCGAGTAGATCGGTTCCGGTTACCATGCCATAACGATTTCCTTTCTTAGCAAGGACACAATCCGCTTTCATTTCTCGCATCATGCGGGTCGCCTCAAAGAGCGTTGTACCCTCCAGTACAATCAGCGGCTCTCTAATCGTGCCATCCTCAATACGTGCCAGCATAAACTCAGCCATATCTTGGTTTTGACCATGCTGTGCAACGATTTCACGTTTTGCTGTAAGGTTTTGCTGAAAGTAATCGGCAAACAGTGGATTACTATGAATGAGATCCATCAAAGTACGAGTCGGCAAGACATGGCAAATGGTCTCCTCCACAGCAATAAAGTTGTGAATGGCTTTACCATTTAACACAGACCAACCACCAAAATAATCTTCATCTTGATAATGAACAAATACGTTTCCAGTGATAGCATCTTGATCTAACGGCTCACTACCATCACTTTCACCTACTTTCCCTTTCAAAACGATGAACACACCCTCCGGCACCTCTCCGGCAGCAATAATGGTTTCGCCCTTCTGAAAATAAGCAATATCGAGATTATTATTTAACTGCGCCTGCTCTTTAGCTGACAACAAACTAAATGGCAGATTATCCATGTTGAACGATTCAGACATATAAAGCTCCTATTGTTATTATCTAGCCTACGTCGCCGTTTTTAAGGGAAGGCTCTCCTTCGCCAGCTAGTTAGCCATGCTATCAGCAACACGGTTATGACATTCAAAAGCATCCAAAACAAGGCCATAGAGACAGGTTGAAGGTAAGGCAAAGTGCCAGGCCAAACCTTTTGCACACTTCCGTAGTCGTAAAGGTAGACATACCCACTACTACTGATAAAACCAACCCATAGACCCACCGTTACCGCTACAGCGGGTAGTTGTTTCGCTAGCAGTGCTAATACAAACGCTGGAAATAAGGTAGCTGCGCAAACCAGCACTACTCTATTAAACCAATGAATCAAACTATCCGTCAGTATTGAAGCAATCAGCATTGATGATGCCAGCATCAGTAATGCAAGGATCGAACTCACAACCCTTTCATGAGCAATAGCTGCCTGCAGACCCGATTGCAAAACAAGCGAATGAATTGTCGCTATGAGCAACATCGACGCTGTTGACAATAAAGCAGCAATCACGCCAACGGTAATGAACGCCACTACCCAATCAGGCATATCATAGAGCTCTGGCATCACAAGTAACTTGATATCATCAGCGATGGAAAACTCTGAAACACTAGCCTCAATTCGATGTTCGCCAACGCTCATTTCATCAAGCAAACTCGCAACATCGCCATTCAACTCATCATTAAAAAGATCATCACTGAACATATCAGATGTTTCGTGACTTATCCTTTGCTCAATCAATGTCACTTTATCTGTATATTCCCATAAGAAGAACCAATTCGGCATTCGACTATAGGCGTCCCCATCCTGCAGCGTCTCAACTAAAGTTTGCTCTATCTGTATTTTTGTTTTATCTGCGATCCAACTCGACAGACCATAGATGACACCTATCGCTAGAAGCATCCATATCGCCGTATACTTGATATCCGTAACCATTTTTGCACCTAAAAAGCGTTTCAACAGATAGGGTAAAGTTGACACACCAGCGGCCAGCACAAGGAGCATAAATATTTTTTCAAGCATCTGCTGCCCTGTGTAAAACACCACAGCTTCGACTTCCTCACGATTGCTCAATAACTCAGCCAGAAGGCCTTGTATGAATAACCTATCAGAATCAGGATGTTGGGTTTGATAAATGTAAAGCGTTGAAATAGCTAGAGAGCAAAAGATGATACACAGCTGAAGCATCTGCACACGAGTGATCGCTTTTAAACTACTCAAAGCGGTATAAAAAAACAGAAGTAAGACGGCAATCGCCATGCCGGTATAAACAGGTACTTGAAGATACCTAGTAAAAATCAACCCACTCCTTTGATCTGCAGTGATAAAAGCACAACACTCAGCAGAGGATTACCAAAAGTAAACTGTAGCACAGGCCTTTTGAGGGGAAGATCTCAGAAAGAAAACCTACCAGACAAGTTTGTCTAGAACGATGCACACTAGGCGCAACATAGATACTTAAAACGATAAGGCCTAATAACCAACCACTCATCATCCAGTAAGCATCCTGAGCACTGGATATCATAAAGCCAAATAAACTTAGGAAAGTGGCTGCACAAAACCAATCTGCAGCTAACCCCATACCTCTGGCAAGCGGTGAAATACCACCTTGATTGACATAAAAAATCACGTCCCGAACCTACACGACCCGATAGCAACACTAAAAGGTAAAAAATGATCGTGACTGCAATAAAAAGAGCGACCAAGAGATCTATTTGCATCGGATCACCTTTTTAGATCTGACCTAGTAGAAGCTGCTTCTTCTCCAGACAGTACTAGGCCAACTAAGCATTCAGTAATTTTTTTATCGACATGCCGTCAGGTATAACTTTTCATCCACATCAAGTTTACGAAATTGCGTGATGATAGGTTGCCGTTGTTGATCTAAAGGCAGCATTTCAGCAGTTGTACAGTTCAGCAAATAGGCCTGATGGCTTACCAGATCAATATGCTGTTTTTCAAAACGATACAATATAAACTCAACAAGATGTTGGCCATCGACTTCCGTTTTGATCATATTCGCTGTATCGATCACTGTAAATGCAATGATCATAGGAAAATGATAAGTCCATGGACGCCAGAAAACCTGTCCTGTCTCTGTAGAAACGACAACAGCCGCTTCAGGCTGACGAGCTTCCTGATGCTCAAACCAAGAGTATTCATAAGAGATCTGATAACCCAACATTCCCATACCGGCAAACACTGGAATTATCCACTTGGGCAATTTGTTACGCGTTATTTTACGCAAAATGAGTGCGACACCCGCAGCGCCCAACCCTGAAAATACGATAGCAATTATCGTCCAAATCATTCTCTACTTTCCCGAAATAAAGAGGGCCTCCCATAGGAGGCCCTTTCGTTGACCTTAATGCCAGCCTAAGCTGTTCTTAGGGTCTATTATGATCAGTGATCCAACGCAGCGCCAGCACCTTTTGGAGTACGAACACTTTCAACCAGATCCTGAATCTCTTGTGGAGGCTCTTCAGTTGACAGAGATACCGCATAGGCAACTGCAAAGTTGATCATCGCACCCACTGCACCGAAGGACAGAGGAGAGATACCAAACAACCAGTTATCAGCTGTGTTTGCAAGCATATTAGTACCAGGAATGAAGAACCAGCCTAGGTAGGTGAAGATATACAACAGAGTTGTAATCAAACCTGCCAACATACCGGCAATCGCACCCTTGTCGTTTACACGCTTAGAGAAGATACCCATCATCAGCGCTGGGAAGAGCGACGCTGCAGCAATACCAAATGCCAAGGCCACTACCTGCGCCGCGAATCCGGGTGGATTCAAGCCTAGATAGGTTGCCAGTAGGATCGCACCCGCCATGGAGATACGAGCTGCTAACATCTCACCTTTTTCACTGATACCTGGATTAATGATCTTCTTAATCAAGTCATGACTGATCGCGGAAGAAATTGCCAACAACAGACCTGCAGCAGTCGATAGAGCTGCCGCAATACCACCGGCAGCGATCAAACCGATTACCCACCCTGGTAGGTTAGCGATCTCTGGGTTCGCCAATACAAGAATATCATTGTTTACAGTCAGTTCGTTTCCAGCCCAGCCACGCGCTTCAGCAGTCGGAGCGAAAGCAGCATTAGCATCATTGTACATCTGGATACGACCATCGTTGTTCTTATCTTCCCAACGAATCAGGCCTGTTTGCTCCCAAGTTTTAACCCAGTCAGGACGATCTTCATAAGCCAGCGCAGGAGCACTTGGACCATCAGGGAAGATTGTAGTGATCAGGTTCAAACGAGCCATAGAAGCAACAGCAGGTGCAGTCAAGTACAACAGCGCGATGAACACTAGCGTCCAACCTGCTGACCAACGAGCATCAGCAACCTTAGGCACGGTGAAGAAACGAATGATAACGTGTGGAAGACCCGCAGTACCGATCATCAGAGATAGGGTGAACAGAACCATGTTCAGCTTGTTCTCAACGTCAGCGGTATAATCACGGAAACCAAGATCACGAACCACTTCATCCAGTGTTGCCAACAGAGGCTGTCCAGACTCAACATGCGTACCGAACATACCAAACATTGGGATTGGGTTGCCGGTCAATTGTAGTGAGATGAACACAGCAGGAATGGTGTAAGCGATGATCAATACAACGTACTGAGCCACCTGAGTGTAAGTGATACCTTTCATACCACCGAATACCGCGTATAAGAACACGATAGCCGCCGCAATCCAGATACCCGCAGCAGAGCTAACCTCTAGGAAACGAGAGAAAGCCACACCCGCACCTGTCATCTGACCGATAACATAAGTTACCGACATGATGATCAAACAGACAACAGCTGTTAAACGAGCACCACGGCTGTAGAAACGGTCACCGATAAAGTCAGGCACTGTGAACTTACCAAACTTACGTAGGTAAGGTGCTAGCAACATTGCTAGAAGCACATAACCACCCGTCCAACCCATGAGGAAGGTAGAGTTAGCATAACCACCTGCAGCGATCAAACCCGCCATCGAGATGAAAGATGCAGCTGACATCCAGTCAGCAGCGGTAGCCATACCGTTAGTGATGGGGTTTACACCGCCGCCAGCAACGTAAAATTCCTTAGTCGATCCGGCACGTGCCCAGATAGCGATACCGATATAGAGAGCGAAGGAAGCGCCCACAAATATCAGGTTGATTGCAAATTGACTCATGCTGATTACTCCTCGACACCAAATTCTTTATCGAGCTTGTTCAGTCTCCACGCATAGTGGAAAATGATAGCCATAAAGACCAGAATAGAACCCTGTTGAGCGAACCAGAAACCTAAGTCTGTTCCGCCAATAGAGATTCCAGCTAGCATGGGTCGTAAGAGCATGGCGAAGCCATATGAAACTAAAGCCCAGACAACTAGGCTCCATGTGATCAGGCGACGTCGCCTTCCAGTACGCAGCAGCATTTGCTTTATCATCTGCCATTGTCGTTCTCCGATTTGTTGTTATTGGAGTTGAGAAAATTCCGAGTTAATCTTGCTAAATAAATCAGTCTATTAAAAGCCCCGACTTTAGTATGATTTATCGGCATTTCAAACATCCAGAAACATTTATATCTCATAAATTCAAATAGTTAGATAACAAAAACCCAAGAATAATGACCGATACGCAATAAGTATTACAGGACAATAGTCTAACAAGAATCCTGGATTTCTACTGCCTAAACGCCTTACAAGAGGTACACTAAAGGCAATTGCTTACAGAATGGGAACTTCGATGCTGTCCGGCTGGATCATTATACTGATTTCAATCGCTTATCTCCTTTTACTTTTTGCTATCGCTTATTACGGCGACAAAACAGCTAAAGGACAGCGCTGGGCTAACCACCCCTTAATTTATTCTTTGTCTCTGGCAGTTTACTGCTCGTCATGGACCTTCTATGGTGCAGTTGGACGCGCCTCGACGACAGGCTGGGAATTTATGGCCACCTATGTCGGGCCGGTCATTGTGTTCTTGCTTGGCTGGCGTATGATCGAAAAAATCATCCTTGTCAGCAAACAACAAAACATCACTACCATTGCTGATTTCATTTCCTCTCGTTATGGCAAAAGCCAAAGCCTCGCGGTCATGGTTACCGTCATCGCCGTTTTAGGCACCATTCCCTATATCGCTTTACAGTTAAAAGCGGTTGCAATCAGTTATAACGCGATTGCACCGGGAGCCACGGATGCCCTGAGCAAAGGTAGCGACACAGCACTTTTCGTCACGGTTTTAATGGCTGTATTCAGTATTTTGTTTGGCACTCGTCATATTGATGCCACCGAACATCATCCGGGACTAGTACTCGCGGTAGCTTTCGAGTCGGTCGTTAAATTAACCGCCTTTTTAGCGGTAGGTTTTTTTGTGGTCTTCTACCTCTTTGAGGGCCCCACTAACATGATTTCAGCCGTTTCTGAACAACTACAGTTTAACCCTAATTTCCAGTCTCCTTTTGGAGGTAGCTTCTTAACCGAGACGATCTTAGCCTGTGCGGCCATTATCTGCTTGCCTCGTCAGTTTCATGTCACGGTGGTTGAAAACACTAATCCAAGAAGTCTGTTAACAGCTCGCTGGCTCTTCCCTGCTTATCTCATTTTATTGGGATTATTTGTGCTTCCAATTGCAGTCTCCGGACTGGATATTTTCGCTGGCAGCAATGTTGATGCCGATGTTTATGTGCTGATGCTTCCCAGCGTTGCTGGCTGGGAATACTTGACTATTTTTGCTTTCATTGGCGGGCTTTCAGCGGCAACGAGTATGGTTATTGTCGCCAGTATTGCACTATCCACCATGGTGTGTAATGACATCGTCATGCCGATGTTACTGCGTATTCGCTGGCTTAAACTTTCACAATCGAAAGACCTTGGTGCTCTGTTACTTAGAGTTCGACGCATCACCATTCTGGCACTCATGCTATTCGCTTACTTCTATTATCGCGTCTTTGGCGATCATGGCCCCCTGGCATCCTTGGCTTGCTCGCTTTTGTGGCCGCCATTCAATTTCTTCCCGCAATTGTCGGCGGCATCTACTGGAAAGAAGGCAATCGATATGGCGTTCTTGCAGGCTTAAGTGCCGGGGTGCTGCTATGGTGCTACACCCTCGTTCTTCCCACTATGCGTGCCGCCAATGTCATTCCAGAGTCTTTTGATCTGTTCATCCCACCGACATTAAATACCGCTGACTGGTTACAACCTACGGCGCTTTTCGGCATTCAAGGGATGGACCCTTTAACGCACGGTGTCTTTTGGAGCCTTAGTCTTAACATATTGCTTTATATCTTGGTCTCACGCTTATCCAAAGTTCGCTTGGTTGACCGCATCCAAGCCAGTGCATTTATCAATGTTTATAATAAAGACCTCTCTGATCAATCGCGTCTTTTAGGACAGGTTACCGTGGGTGATCTACAAACCTTAACCGAGCGTTTTTTAGGCCCTCAAAGGACTGAGCACGCCTTTACAGGCTTTTCGCTTCAACGAGGGGAGTCCTATCCACTTAGTGGTGATCAAGCCACACCAGAGCTCATTCAATACACTGAACGCTTACTCGCAGGTGTTATTGGCTCATCCTCTGCTCGAATCGTGATGGATTCTTCCCTACGTGGCAAAGAGATGCAGATAGGTGATGTAGTTGCGATTGTTGACGAAGCCTCTCAAGCCCTGAGATTCAACCGTTCACTGCTGCAATCGACGATTGAAAACATCGGCATGGGCATCAGTGTGGTCGATCAACATCTTCGTTTAGTGGCATGGAACAAACAGTATATCCGAATGTTCGATTACCCTGATGGCCTGGTCTGTATTGGTCGCCCAATCATCGACATTTTTCGACATAACGCCATCCGCGGAGAGTATGGCGGCGGCGATATTGAAGTTCACGTACAAAAAAGATTACGTTTACTTCAAGATAGAGAACCGCACTCCTATGAGCGGTTGAGGCCCGATGGCACGGTACTGTCCATTCGTGGCAACCCTATGCCCAATGGTGGCTATGTCAACACTTATATGGACATCACGGAACACAAGCGGATTGAAGAGGCGTTACGTGAAAGTGAGCGCAATATTCGTGTCTATACCGATAACGTACCTGTTTTGATCGCTTATCTGGACCCGCAACTTCGCTATCTCTTTGTCAACAAAGCCTATGCCGATGTGTTTGGTATCGATCGACATCATATTGCAGGGGTACCCTGCTACCAGGTTTTACCACCCGAAGAGTATGAGTTGCGTAGGAGTTATATCGACCGTGCACTGGCCGGTGAGCGCCAACGCTTTGAGACGAAACTGCCAACCGCCGATGGCTCGATCCGCTTTGCTGAGGTTACCTATATACCTCACCGAGGCGAGCACGGTGATCTTTTAGGTTATTTCACCCTTTATCAAGATATTACCGAACGCCGTCATGCCGAAATTGCCCTGCAAGAAAACAACGAAAACCTCGAAAATCGGGTCAGGGAACGCACCTTAGCCCTTTCTGTCGCCAACAAGGATCTGCGCAAAGAAAATACTATCCGCGCCCTGATGGAGGACGAACTACGCCAAGCCAAGTCAGAAGCGGAAGCGGCTAACCTAGGTAAAACCCGATTCCTAGCGGCGGCAAGCCATGACTTACTGCAACCTTTGAATGCGGCTCGATTGTTCACCTCAGCTCTTGCACAACAGAGCTATGAACCTGAGGTGAATCAACTGGTGCAAAACCTTGATGGCTCACTAAAAGCTGCTGAAGAGCTCATAACCACCATCCTAGACATTTCAAAATTAGATGCGGGCGCCCTAGAGGCTAATCCAAGGCATTTTTCATTGGAAAACCTAATAAGTAATCTCTCTACAGAATTTAGTGCCTTGGCTGCCGAGAAAAACATTAATTACCGTCACGTTAAATCGAAACGCGTCATTTACTCTGACCCTACGTTACTGAGAAGAATCTTACAAAACTTCCTCTCTAATGCGATGCGCTACACTCAGGAAGGCAAGGTTTTGTTAGGTGCACGACTCATAGGCAACTCACTGCGCCTAGAAGTCTGGGATACAGGCGTAGGTATTCCAGAAAACAAGCTTAAAGAAGTATTTGAAGAGTTTAAGCGCATCGATAACCCTCGTCATAGTCAGGTAAAAGGGCTTGGACTCGGCTTGTCCATTACCGAACGTATTGCTCGAATGCTCAACCATCCGATTGCCGTTCGATCCTGGCAAGGTCAAGGATCTGTTTTCAGCGTCACCGTGCCTTTAGGTGATCCCAATCTCGCAATTAAAGACCGCCCTGAGCAACGTGGCTGGATTCGCAGCAAAGGATTGAACGGCATCCATGTGCTGGTCATCGACAATGAGCCTAAAATTCTTGAAGGGATGCAGGCACTTCTGAAAGGCTGGTCTTGCGAAGTACTCACCGCATTAAGTGCTGATGAAGCGGAAAGCAAGATACGCCAGCAAAGCTTTACCCCTGATATCATCTTGGCCGACTACCATTGAGTGATGTCCATACCGGTATCATGGCACTCGCTCAACTAAAACCGCTTTGGCGCCAAGCGGTGCCTGCGATAGTGATCACCGCCGATAGAACAGACGAGGTCAAAGAGGAGATAGAAACAGCAGGTGCTCAACTGCTCACTAAACCGATACGCCCCGCCGCATTGAGAGCCATGATTAATAAGATGATTGCTCAAGCAAGAGAGTAGTCGATAGCGGAAAATATGCTTGAAAAAGCAGTCACTGAGAAATGTCATGAGATTAGCTTTTAAGCGTTCCTTAAAAGCTAATCAACAAGTTCGTTTAGATATCAGCCTTAGGAGGCTCGACACCTAGACGCTGAGCAGCGATGACCGCCTGAGTACGGCTGTGAACACCTAACTTACGCAGAATGGCTGTCACATGCGCTTTGATAGTTGCTTCGGAAACATTTAACTCATAAGCGATCTGCTTGTTCAGTAGACCTTCCGTCAGCATCGTCAGTACACGAAATTGCTGAGGTGTTAGAGAAGCAATCGCTGCCGCAAAGTTATAGTCCTCTTCAGGCAACTCGTCCATGCTATCGCTGATGTCCTCAGGCAACCACTCTTCACCTTGCAGCACTTGAGAGATGGCTTCTGCGATTGTTTCTAGTGGCGCTGACTTAGGAATAAAACCTGAGGCACCATAATCCATTGCCCGTTTCATGACATGAATTTCTTCACTACCAGAAACCACTATGACTGGAATTGAAGGATGTTGACCCCGTAAAAAAAACCAATCCCGAGAAACCCTGTGCACCCGGCATATGGATATCTAAAAGAATTAAGTCAGCATCAGCATGCTGTTCCGCTGCACCCTGCACCGCTGTTAATGAATCTGCTTCCACGACTTCAACACCAGGAACCGCTTGCGTAACAGCCTGCTTGAGCGCTGCACGAAACAGTGGATGATCATCTGCAATAATAACCTTTTGTGCCAGTTGCATCGTGTCTCTCTCCCCCAACGACTCTAATTCTGAATAGCATCATAGCATCTCTTTAAAAGCAAAACTCCCCTCTGATGCGAACCAGAGAGGAGTTTTTGTTAAAAGTAGCTAATTTTTAGCTTTATTTACGGTTTAGGCGGTGCTCAATCAGATCATCAACCACCGATGGGTCAGCCAGTGTTGAAGTATCACCCAATGCACTAAAGTCGTCTTCTGCAATCTTACGCAGAATACGGCGCATGATTTTACCTGAACGCGTCTTAGGCATACCCGGAGCGAATTGAATCAAGTCAGGCGATGCGATAGGTCCAATTTCAGAACGAACCCAGTTACGCAACTCTTTCATTAGCTCATCAGATTGCTCATAACCCGTTTTCAGGGTTACATAAACGTAGATACCCTGACCTTTCAGATCATGTGGGTAACCCACTACCGCCGCTTCAGCAACTGCAGGGTGAGCCACTAACGCTGACTCGACTTCAGCGGTTCCCATACGGTGACCGGATACGTTGATAACATCATCAACACGACCCGTAATCCAATAGAAGCCGTCCTCATCACGACGAGCACCATCACCAGTCGTGTAGTAGCCTTTGAAGCCAGAGAAATAGGTTTGCACGAAACGCTCATGGTCGCCGAAAATAGTACGGCTTTGACCCGGCCAAGAATCTGCAATAACCAAGTTACCTTCACCAGCACCCTCGACTGGATTACCCTCATTGTCCAGCAGCATTGGTTGAACACCGAAGAAAGGACGTGTCGCAGAACCTGGTTTCAGATCGGTTGCACCCGGTAGTGGAACAATCATGATGCCGCCAGTTTCAGTCTGCCACCAAGTATCCACGATTGGGCACTTGCCTTTACCAAAGATACGATGGTACCAAGTCCAAGCTTCTGGGTTGATTGGCTCACCCACGGAACCCAATAGCTTCAAGCTCGACAGATCAGAATCACCCAATACGTCTTCACCTTGCTGCATGAGTGCACGAATCGCCGTTGGAGCGGTATAGAACTGATTAACCTTGTGCTTTTCGATCACGCGACCAAAACGGCTGTTATCTGGGTAGCTAGGCACCCCTTCAAACATCAAGGTAGTCGCGCCATTGGCTAATGGGCCGTAGACGATATAACTGTGTCCTGTAACCCAACCTACGTCCGCAGTACACCAGTAGATATCACCTGGTTTGTAGTCAAAAATCAGCTCATGCGTCATGGACGCATAAACTAAATAGCCACCCGTGGTGTGCTGTAGACCTTTAGGCTGACCCGTTGAACCAGAGGTGTAAAGAATAAACATCGGATCTTCGGCGTTCATCTCTTCAACTGGGCACTCAGGAGATGCTGCTGCAACCACTTCGTGGTACCACACGTCACGATCAGCGTGCCAAGCAACATCTTTAGTGGTGCGTTGCACGGTGATGACCGATTTTACGAACTCAGCTGCGCCATGCTCATCAATCGCCTCATCGACATTTGCTTTTAGTGGAACTTGTTTGCCACCACGCAGAGAGTAGTTAGAGGTAACCACTAACTTAGACTTAGCACCGATAACACGGCTAGCTAGGGCTTCTGGAGAGAAACCGCCAAACACGATCGAGTGAATCGCACCGATACGAGTACAGGCCAGCATCGCTACAGCGGCCTCAGGAATCATTGGAAGATAAAGTGTGACCACATCACCCTTACCGATGCCTTGCGCTTTTAATGCATTGGCAAAACGGCACACTCGCTCATGCAGATCACGGTAGGTAATTTTCTCATCTTCTTCTGGGTTATCGCCTTCCCAGATGATTGCAACTTGGTCACCACGCGTCGCGAGATGACGATCTAAACAGTTAGCGGACACGTTAAGAGTGCCGTCTTCGTACCACTTGATAGAAACATTGTGCGGGTCGAACGTGGTGTTTTTAACTTTGGTGTAAGGCTTGATCCAGTCAAGACGCTTGCCTTGCTCACCCCAAAAAGCGTCCGGATCTTTAACGGATTGCTCGTACATCTCCAGATACTTTGCGTTATCGATATGTGCTTTTGCCGCAAATTCTGGATTCACCGGAAAAATATTTGCATCACTCATGGGTTGTTGTCCTTCGCTTGAGATTTGTTGTTATGTCAATTCGCCAGACTTTTTTCGATTGATGAACGATTAAATTAGGCGTTTATTATTTGAATAGTACGTTTATACAGAACCCTTGAGCCCCCCTTAATTAGACATTGGTCTGATCGAGGGGGCTACGTTAGTTCTATAGATCCTTTATAGTATGTACTTACTTACTACCTAACACTTGCTCTAGATCAATTCCCTGATCTCGAATTTTCGCAAGCTTATATCTCAAGGTTCGAGGACTAATACCTAAGTGTTCGGCGGCGAGCTTACGACTACCCTTAAACTGAACCAAAGCATCCAAAATAATTTGGTACTCATGTTGACGCAAATCTTGATCTAAAACTCCGCCGGAGGGTTCAACTTTTGGAAAGTTCTGTACCTGCACCGATTTTGCATACTCTTCCGGTAATCGCATGGATGTTTCAGATAAGTGTAGGTCAGAAGGCATCACCTTAGTGCCTGACTGTAAAATCAGCGCACGTTGAATCACATTATCTAGCTCACGCACATTTCCGGGCCAGGCGTAAGATTCCAGTAACGCCAAAGCTTCGGGAGAGAGTACCACGGGCTGACGACGCATTTTTTGGCAGTGATACTGTAATAACCGCTGGGTCAGTGGTTCAATATCCTCTGGTCGCTCCCGTAAGGGCAACCATTGCAAGGGGAATACGTTGAGGCGATAGAAGAGATCCTCACGAAACTGTTTTTCTGCTACACATTGGGAAAGATCTCGATTACTGGTCGCCAAAATTCGCACGTTAAGCTTGATCAGTTTTCGACTACCAATGCGTTCAACTTCCTGCTCTTGTAGCACGCGCAACAGTTTTGCTTGAAGCCCAAGATCCATTTCACTAATTTCATCAAGCAGAAGAGTGCCACCATTGGCCTGCTCAAACTTCCCAGGCACTGACTGGTGCGCTCCTGTGAAAGCCCCTTTTTCATGACCAAACAGTGTCGCTTCGAGCATGCTTTCGGGTATCGCGGCACAGTTGATCGCAATAAAGGGTTGCTGAGCACGTTCGGAGTGACGGTGTATGTAGCGCGCCAAAACCTCTTTACCCGTACCCGACTCACCCGTAATCAACACTGTCGAATCGGTCACCGCGACACGCTGGGCTAATTTTAATAGCTGCTGACTATTAACAGATCTTGCAATAGGCTCTTCTTCTAGGCTTGTATCGACCGCACCCACCGCATACCGGCGGATTAATTCAATTAACTGGGAAGGATCAAAAGGCTTCATCAGATAATCGACCGCACCCTGACGAATAGCGTCGACCGCTCGCTCCACTTGTCCATAAGCGGTAATCAAGGCAACCGGCAACATCGGATAGCGCTGCCTTAATAGCGCCAGCAAGGCGTGACCGTCCATTCCTGGCATGTTGACATCGGTGACCACCATGTCAACCGTTTCTTGTTCCATTAAGGCCAAAGCTTCCTCACCAGATCCCGCCTCAAGGAAATCAATCTTAGCCAAGGCTAAGGTGTCAACCAAGGCTTCTCTTAAACCAAGATCATCTTCAACTATCAGCACCCTTGGTGACATGGCTATACCCTATAGAGTCAGTTTTTTAACGGTAAACGAAAACGCGCGCAAGTACCCTTTGCCAATTCAGAGGAGATCTCAAATTGTCCGTGGTGAGCGCGAGCAATCACTTGCGCTATGGCTAAGCCTAACCCCGTACCATGGGTTTTCGTGGTGTAAAAGGGCTCTTGTGCCTTTTGTAAGGCTTCCGCACTCATACCAGGGCCATTGTCCATCACACTGATCACCAATTCCTCTTCCTCTCGCGTTAGTTTTATCTCCAACATCGCGTTTTGACCGCAGGCTTGCAGGGCATTATTCACAAGATTCAACACAGCACCGAGTAAGGCTTCAAGATTACACTGTATGGAAGCCTCTTCAGCAAGGTTGATGAAATCACATTCAGCATCATATTGCGCTAAAGGTTGATCAAGAAGATCCTCTATACGAATCAGGAGATCTACTGCCGAGATTTGATCATCGAGTCGCGTTTCACCCCGAGCAAAAATGAGCATATCGCGTACTTGCTGTTCTAAATGTGAAAGGTGCTGTTTCACTTTGGTGGCAAAACGAATTCGTAGAGGGTCAGCAAGGTCGGCTGCAGTGAGATGAGTCGCGTAGATCAGAGCCGCCGACAGCGGCGTTCGAACTTGATGAGCTAAAGAGGCCATCATGCGCCCCATTTCCGACAAGCGCTGGTAATGATGTAGCTTGGATTGCAGATCCCTTGTTTGGGTCTGATCCGTCATAACACCAGCTGCCGGCTCGTCAGGAATCGCTAAGGTCGACAAGAGCACTCGCTTGCCATTTTTCAAGGAGACTTCATGCCCATCATCAGGGCGTGGTGCAAAACAAGCTTGAATCACTTCTATCCAGGCACGTTCTTGAAGTTCAACACCGAGCAGCGCCTCTGCAGCAGGATTACTCTCTACCACTCTGCCACGATTATCGATCACCAAAAAGCCGGTGGGCATCAAATCGACTAACTTGCGTAATCGCATTAAGGCCAGCTGTTCCGACTTTAGGGACTGAATTTGACGCTCTAGATCAGCAATTCTCGCTTCAGCTTCAATGAGTTGATCCGTCATGAGCGAGCCATTTCATATTTACGCATTTTTTCAACAAGAGTTGTGCGACGAATACCCAACAAGCGGGCAGCTCTGGCGACCACATGTCCGGATTCTGATAACGCCTGCTCAATCAATTGCTGCTCGGTAGTTTCTAGAAAATTCTTTAGGTCAATCCCTTTCTTGAGGAGCTCTAGCTTTGCTTGGGGTAACGCTTCCCTATCTTCATCAAGAGTAATGACTGTTGACTCATCGGGTATCAAGTTAAGTGGCGGCATGACTGGATTGTACTTTTCGGGATTAGGCTCTTCAACATGTCTAAACTTGACGGGCAACTCAGACACACCGATCACGCCACCAGCATGAATTATCGCTAAACGCTCTAACAAGTTTGACAGTTCTCGCACATTTCCCGGCCAAGGATGACGCTTTAAGGATTCCATCGCCTCAGGTAGAAAATGCATGACGGACAAACCTTGTTCCTGTAACCGTGACATGAATTCGCTGATCAACAGAGGAAGGTCGGCCACTCGCTCTCGTAGCGGCGGCATCTCTATCGGAAAGACATTCAGACGATAATAAAGATCTTCACGAAACTCACCGGTTTTGATCATCTCTTCTAAGTTTTTATGGGTCGCCGTGATTATGCGCACATCCACTTCTAGAGTTTTATTTCCACCCACACGCTCAAACTGACGCTCTTGCAAGACTCTTAGAAGCTTTACCTGCATAGGTAGCGGCATATCGCCGACCTCATCTAGGAACAGGGTGCCGCCATCTGCCAACTCAAATCGCCCCGCTCGACTGCTGATCGCGCCAGTAAAAGCGCCTTTTTCATGACCAAACAATTCGCTTTCTAACAGCTCAGCAGGAATAGCACCGCAGTTAACGGGGACAAATGGCTTATCTCGACGGTCGGAGTGCTGGTGCAAAGCTCTCGCAACCACTTCTTTACCGGTTCCTGATTCACCCGTAATCAGGACACTCACATCTCGAGAAGCGACTTGATGAATTAAATTACGAATTTCACAGATCACGGGGGTTTGCCCAACAAACCCTTGGCATTCAAGCTGAACCGGCTGAGCGGCTGTATGGTATTTAAGTGAAAGCTGAGCCGAATGTAACAAGGCTAATAGCTGATCATAACGATAGGGCGAATGGAAATAATCTAAAATAGCTAAGCGCTGACTGTTTTCCGCACCCAGTTCAGGCCACTCGCACAGCAGGACTTTGGGTAACGGATGTTGCTCAATTGACAGCTCACCGATCAGTTTTTCTAAGGCGATAGGCAAACTGCTGTGCCCGATCATCACTAAGCCGATAGAGGTCAGGTCGAACTCTCTACCCTGTTGTAACCAAGCAACAAAGTCAAAAAAATGGCACTTTACACCCACAAAATCGAGGCAGGTTTGTAGTGTCTCTACACGTTGACGATCGTCATCCAATAATAAAACGTCAGAAAATTTACGAACCATGGGTCTAGCCTAAGGAAAAATTTGCTTAACACTAACGCGAGACTGATGATTCGTCAATAGTTTGACTTTTTTATCCTTAGACCTACCCTGCCTTCACTCTAAAACTTAGGGTGATTTTTTGGGTGGCAGCGTTGGAAAAGGCGTAATGATGCCTTTTGCATCGGTAATCTTTGCCACACCACTCTGACGAACCTCATCAATTCGGATAATCGCATGCATAGGCACATAGGTTCGCTTAACTTCGCCAAACTGTTGACGCAGCTTTTCCTCTGATGGGTCCACAACCAACTCGGAGCGCGAACCAAACACGAAGCCTTCTAGCTCAATAAAACCCCACAAATCGCTTTGAAACACATGCTTTACGTACAGCTCATAAACCTTGTCTTGATTCACAAAAGCGACACGATAAATAGACTCTTCTGCAGCCATGATTGGAACAACACTCCTAAAATTCTGAATAAAAGCGATATATGAAACCCTTAATCGGGGCAACCTGCTCCGCTTTCAAGCCAACAAAAGAATTGATCTTAAAAACTGTACAAAAAACACCCAATACGTAGCGGCCAGTCTATAGCTTCGCTATAATCTCGCCCCTATTTAACTGGCTAATTCGAAATGCAGGTAACTCATGAGTAAAAAACTGTTTATCAAGACACACGGCTGCCAGATGAACGAGTACGACTCCTCCCGTATGGCAGACCTACTGGGTGAAAGTCACGCCCTAGAACTGACCGATAATCCCGATGAGGCGGATGTATTACTGCTGAATACCTGTTCGATTCGTGAAAAAGCTCAGGAAAAAGTGTTCCATCAACTGGGCCGCTGGCGCAAAATCAAAGAAAAGCGTCCTGATCTGATTATTGGTGTTGGCGGCTGTGTCGCCAGTCAAGAGGGTGAAGCGATTCGTGACCGAGCACCCTATGTCGACATGATCTTTGGTCCGCAAACCCTGCACCGTTTGCCTGAAATGATCAATGAAAGCAAAAACGGCAGTGTGGGTATCGTTGATATCAGCTTCCCCGAAATTGAGAAATTCGACAACTTGCCTGCACCTCGGGCTGAAGGTGCTGAAGCCTTCGTTTCTGTCATGGAAGGTTGTAGCAAATACTGCACCTTCTGTGTTGTACCCTACACACGTGGTGAGGAAGTTAGCCGTCCCTTACAGGATGTACTGAATGAAGTGCAAGAACTGGCAGAACAAGGTGTACGTGAAGTCAACCTGCTCGGTCAAAATGTTAACGCTTATCGTGGTGCAACAGGTGATGGCGTAGATGCCGATTTAGCGGAATTGATTCGTCGCGTTGCGGCCATTGAGGGGATAGATCGTATTCGCTTTACCACCTCTCACCCTGTGGAGTTCAGCGACAGTTTGATTGATGTGTATGCCGAAGTACCGGAACTCGTCAGTCACCTTCATCTTCCGGTTCAAAGTGGTTCCGATAGGATTTTAATGGCCATGAAACGTGGTCACACCGCCTTGGAATATAAATCCAAGCTGCGTCGCATTCGTAAACTACGTCCAAACATCAGTTTCTCTTCTGATTTCATTATCGGCTTCCCAGGGGAAACCGAGGCAGACTTCCAAGCGACGATGAAACTAATTGAAGAGATCGGTTTTGATTCCTCTTTTAGCTTTATCTACAGTCGTCGTCCTGGCACTCCCGCGGCTGATTTGCCAGATACGGTCTCTGAAGAAGAGAGAAAAAACAGCGTCTAGGTTTACTGCAGCATCGCATTACCCAGCAAGCGATGGAGATCAGCCGTCGCATGGTCGGTAACTTAGAGCGTATTCTGGTCAACGGTTATTCTAAGAAAGATCCTGGGCAACTGTCAGGACGCACAGAAAACAACCGTGTGGTGAATTTCCGCTGTGACAATCCAGATCTGATTGGCCATTTTGCAGAAGTTAAGATCGTTCAAGCCTATGCTAACTCCTTAGTGGGTGAGCTAGTAAGCTCAGAACTCGATACCACACACTAATTGTTTATTAGGAATTCGACTTGTCTAACACCGACACGCTTAACTTTACGCTGGAGCCCGACAACCCCAATGCTTTGGCCAATCTGTGCGGTCAGCTTAATGAACACATCCTGCTGATTGAGGAGCGCACTGGAATCGAGGTACTCAATCGAGGCAGTCATTTTCAACTACTCGGAAAGCCAGAAAAGTGTGCTCAAATAAAGCCCATGCTACTGCAACTTTATGCCGATGCTTGTGCGGGTGCTGAGTTGACACCCGCACACATTCATCTTGCGCTTAAAGCGACCGGCATCGAAACCCCAATTACCATCAGCAGTGCATTTGACCGTGATGTCACCATTCGCACCCGCAAAATGCAGATACGTCCACGTAGTGACAATCAGAAACGTTATGTTGAATCAGTTCAGCGCCTCGATATCAATTTTGGTATCGGTCCGGCAGGCACCGGGAAAACCTATTTGGCAGTGGCCTGTGCCGTCGAGGCGCTTGAACGCGAAGAGGTTAGTCGCATTCTATTAGTGCGTCCGGCTGTAGAAGCCGGAGAGAAACTTGGCTTTTTACCTGGCGATTTATCACAAAAAGTCGATCCCTATCTACGCCCGCTTTACGATGCACTCTATGAAATGATCGGCATCGAAAAAGTAGCACGCCTGATTGAAAAAAATGTGATTGAGATTGCGCCTCTGGCCTATATGCGAGGACGCACACTGAATGGCTCATTTGTCATTCTGGATGAGAGTCAGAATACTACGCGCGAACAGATGAAGATGTTTTTAACGCGCATTGGCTTTGGGTCAACGGCCGTGATTACCGGAGATGTCACTCAGATCGACCTTCCTAAAGGTGTCAGATCAGGCTTAGTCCACGCCATTGAAGTGCTAAAGGGCGTTGAAGGGATCGGCTTTACCCACTTTACCGCGAAAGATGTGGTCAGACATCCACTGGTTCAACATATCGTGCTAGCTTACGATCGTTACGAAAAGGAAGAGGCTAAACGCCAATCCACTGGAGAAAAGCGCTCATGAGCTTTGATGTCGATATTCAAATTGCAGTAGACAATCAGGTCGTTCCTGATGCTGAGGAGTTTCAGCGCTGGGTGGCACTTGCCTTAGCCGGTCATCTTGAAGAAGCTGAATTGTGCATTCGTATTGTTTCGGCAGAAGAAAGCCAAGAACTCAACAGCACATGGCGTGGTAAAGACAAACCGACCAATGTCCTTTCCTTTCCCTTTGAGGCGCCACCTGGATTTTCCTCGGCTATGATTGGTGATTTGGCCATCTGTGCTGAAGTGGTCGCCACTGAAGCGCAAGAGCAGAATAAGCCCTTAACCGCTCATTGGGCGCATATGGTCATACATGGGGTCTTGCATCTGATCGGATTCGATCATATAAATGACGATGATGCGGAAGAGATGGAAGCGCTGGAGATAGAACTTTTGGCGCAACTCGACATTCCCAACCCTTATATTTCCGCTTAGAGGACAACATGAGCGAAGAGCGATCGGGAAGTACACAGAAAGGCTGGTTAGGCAAGTTAGCTCAGGCCTTTTCGGATGAACCTCCAACACGTGACGATTTAATTAATGGACTTTACGAAGCCGCTGAAGCGGGTGTATTGGATAATGATGCCTTAACCATTATCGAAGGGGCAATGCAGGTATCCGATATGCGAGTTCGCGATGCCATGATCCCCCGATCCCAAATGACCATGGTGCAGATCAATCAACGCCCAGTCGACTTTTTACCTGTCATTATTGAAACCGCTCACTCGCGCTTTCCTGTCTGCGGCGAGAATCCAGACGAAGTGGTCGGCATCCTGCTAGCTAAAGACCTGCTCACTTATGTGTTAGATGGCAATTTGGATAACTTTAGCATCAGTGATTGCTTGCGGCCGGCAGTCTTTATTCCAGAGGGCAAACGACTCAATGTTTTACTTCGCGAATTCAGAGGCACACGTAATCATATGGCGATTGTCGTCGATGAGTATGGTGGTGTTTCGGGACTGATTACTATTGAAGACGTCTTGGAACAAATTGTCGGTGAAATCGAAGATGAGCATGACGAAGACGAGAACGAAGGTAATATTAAAGAGTTGGACGAAAAAGGCTACTTGGTTAAAGCCTTAACGCCGATTGATGATTTTAATGAATACTTCGACACAGAATTCTCTGATGAAGAGTTTGACACCATTGGCGGCATTATCACACAAAGCTTTGGACGTTTACCGAACAAAGGCGAAAGCGTTACTTTAGAAGGGATCAACTTTAGCGTGCTTTCTGCTGATAATCGTCGGATAAAACTCTTGCAGGTTATCCCTGAAAACTAGCCTCACAAAAGTTATGATTGAAAAGGGATATCAGACCATGCTGACAAATCTGCCAGCGAAAGCACTTATCGCTATCCTAGCGGGTGCTCTCATGGTGCTGGCTTTTTCGCCTTTTGACCTGTTTATTTTTTATTCTGATAGGTCCCGCTCTATTCTATTGGCTAATGCTTGGCGTACAGCATGCACGCCAAGCGTTACTGATTGGCTGGAGTTTTGGTTTTGGACTTTTTGGTGCAGGTGTTTCATGGGTATGGGTTAGCATCCACGTGTATGGCTACACTTCAGTTCCCATTGCAACCCTTGCTACCCTTCTGTTTGTGGCCGGCTTAGCCATCCTATTTGCCGCGCAAGCTTGGCTGTTTTTCGATTCTTTTCTCAACGCCCCCATGCCTGGCTAGCCTTTATCGCCATCTGGATTCTATTTGAATGGTTACGGAGTTGGCTGCTCACTGGCTTTCCTTGGCTACTCACCGGTTATGCATGGCTTGACACGCCGTTTAGCCATTTAGCCAGTCTGCTAGGGGTTTGGGGATTATCCTTACTAACCCTATGTTTGGCAGTTGCCGGATTTCATGCCGTCAAAGAGCGGTCATTTGTTGCGCTGGTAGTTGCACTGCTGTTACCGCTCATCGCACTAACCAGCCCTAGTCACTGGACAGAAGAAGTACCCGATAGCCAACTGAAGATTGCTCTTGTTCAACCCAATATTTCGCAGCACGATAAATGGGATAGACGTTTACTAGGTCCGATGCTGCAGCATTTGATCGAATTGAGTTTACCTTACCAAGATCATGACTTAATTGTTTGGCCTGAAACCGCCATTCCCTCGCTCTATTACCAAGCAGCTCCCTATGTTGAACCCTTTTTGGCTGAGTTAGAAGCGCGTCAAACAACGCTGATCAGTGGCTTCCCTTACATGGCAACCGACTCTCAGCGACCTGAAATTCGTCGTTTTCATAACAGCTTAGGCGTTTTCAGCTCGGGTAGTGGCGTTTACCATAAACAGCGTCTGGTCCCTTTTGGTGAATATGTCCCCTTGGAAAATCAATTGCGTGGACTGATCAATTTTTTTTGATCTGCCCATGTCTGAGTTTAGCTTACCTGAACACACTGAGCTGACGTTAAGCGTTCAAGGTCGAAAGCTCGCTCCCTTAATTTGCTATGAAATTGCTTACCCCGAATTAACTCGGCGCTCGGCAAGAGAAGCCGATATGATCATCACGGTATCGAATGATGCTTGGTTTGGCGATTCCTTGGCAGCCGAACAGCATCTTCAAATTGCACGTATGCGTGCCATCGAAAACGGTCGCTGGTTAATTCGCGGCACCAACGATGGCATCACCGCTGTGGTCGCACCCGACGGCAATATTGTTGAACGCATTAGCCGAGAGCAGGCAGGTGTACTAAGTGCCAGCGTTCCCTCAATGCGAGGCAACACACCCTATCAACTCTGGGGTATAGCACCTGTCCTGTTTATCAGTTTCATGTTACTCGGCTTCACCCTCTGGCCAAGGACGCGGCATTCTTTCAAAAATAACACCGTGACAGGCTGAACAAGGCTCTATTGCGCCACTACGAATCAATAACTGTTGCTCTCCACAGTTCACGCAGACCAAGCGGCCTGGCAGGGTGATTTCACCCGCGAGATACTGTTGCTCATCATGGGTTAATTGCTCTCTAAGTAACTCATGCTGAACACGTGTTTTATCTGCCAAATCCCAGATTCGATTCATGACCGCATTTTCGAGAGCATTTAGATCGAAGTTTAACCAAGCGGCAATACCCTCACCTGTTTCATGCGCATAATAACCTATTTGTTTTAGGTCTCGTTCGATGTAGGCACTGAGAAGATCCATTTCATCTCGTGTCATCTCCTCTGCAGCCATCTCTAGCTCAATCACTTCTTGGATACGTGACTGTAAGGATTCCCAAGTACTTTCACCCGCCTCATCCAAACTTCGACGCAAGCGATCCAAGATACGATCATAGGCGTCTGGAGCTATTTCTGAGTGCTGCACCGGTTTTTTATTTGTATCGTTCATCACTGACTCCTTAATCACCCAAAGGTGATACGACTAAGCCCTGTTTGCGAGCTTATATATATTGTATGCTATGCCGCATTTAGTCACTTTTCCAATTTTAACTGGGTATCTGAGTCAAAGTTTTACTTTTTCAGCCCCTTATTAGGTTTTATCTGAGCACAATGAACGAGCATTATCAGCCGCAGGAAATTGAACCCGTTGCCCAGCGTTTTTGGGAAGAGAACAATAGCTTCAAAGCCGAAAACGATCCGCAGAAAGAAAAGTTCTACTGCCTATCGATGTTTCCTTACCCCAGTGGCCGTCTTCATATGGGGCATGTTCGCAACTACACCATTGGTGATGTGATTTCACGTTACCAACGTATGCAGGGTAAAAGCGTTCTTCAGCCAATGGGATGGGATGCCTTTGGCCTTCCTGCTGAAAATGCCGCAATCAACAATAAAGTGGCGCCCGCGAAATGGACTTACGAAAACATTGATTACATGCGTAACCAACTTTGTCGCATGGGCTTTGGTTATGACTGGTCACGCGAATTAGCTACCTGTCACCCCGAATACTATCGCTGGGAACAGTGGTTTTTTACTCGCCTGATGAAAAAGGGTTTGGTTTACAAGCGTGAAGCCGAAGTGAACTGGGACCCTGTTGACCAAACGGTTTTGGCTAATGAACAGGTGATCGACGGCCGTGGCTGGCGCTCTGGTGCTTTAGTAGAGCGTAAGAAGATTCCGCAGTGGTTCCTCAAGATTACCGACTATGCTGATCAACTGCTTGAAGATTTAGACAAGCTGGAGCACTGGCCAGAGCAGGTCAAAACCATGCAGCGCAACTGGATCGGACGCTCTAAAGGTGCCGAGATCAGTTTCCATGTCCCCAACTATGGCGATCTAGAAGTCTTTACCACTCGTCCTGATACGCTAATGGGCGTCACTTATATGGCTGTTGCGCCGCAGCATCCTCTGGCATTACAAGCCGCTCAAAACAATCCTGAGATCGCTGCTTTTATCGATGATTGCCGCAATATGAAGGTGGCGGAAGCCGATATTGCCGTCATGGAGAAAAAAGGGATCGCACTTGGCATTGACGCGGTGCATCCACTGACGGGGGAACTGATTCCAGTTTGGACGGCCAACTTTGTTTTAATGGACTATGGTTCGGGTGCGGTTATGTCGGTACCTGCTCATGACCAACGTGACTGGGAGTTTGCTCATAAGTATGGCTTACCACTGAAACAGGTCATCGGCCATGTAGCAGGAACAGCCGAGTTAGATCTTGAAAAAGAAGCCTACACAGAAAAAGGCCCTCTGGTAAATTCAGGTGATTTTGACGACCTTGAATTTGAAATGGCCTTTAAAGCGATCACGAGCGAATTAATTCGCCGTAAGCGCGGCAAAGTTGCTATCCATTACCGTCTTCGCGACTGGGGCGTATCACGCCAACGCTATTGGGGTGCGCCTATCCCAGTTATTAATTGCCCGAGCTGTGGTCCTGTTCCCGTTCCGGAAGATCAACTGCCGGTGGTTTTACCCGAAGATGTTGAGTTTGATGGAGTCGGCTCACCGATTAAAAAAATGGACAGTTTCATCAAAACCACTTGTCCAACCTGTGGCGGACCTGCTGAACGAGAAACAGATACCTTTGATACCTTCATGGAATCGAGCTGGTATGCAGCGCGCTTTGCCAGCCGAGACACAGCGGATGCCATGCTTGATCCGGCTAAAGCCAACTATTGGTTACCTGTGGATCAATATATCGGTGGTATTGAGCACGCTATCCTCCACCTGCTCTATTCCCGCTTTTATCACAAATTGATGCGTGATGAGGGGTTGGTTGACTCAGACGAGCCTTTCAAACGCCTGCTTTGCCAAGGCATGGTGTTGGCAGAAACCTATTACCGCGAAGATGAACGTGGTGGACAAACCTGGATTGCGCCAACGGATGTCATTACTGAAACCGATGACAAAGGGCGCATTATCAGCGCACGTCATCGTGTGGATGGGGAGCCGGTTATCGTTTCTGGCATGGCCAAAATGTCAAAATCGAAAAATAATGGCATCGACCCCCAAGTGATGATCGATCGTTACGGTGCTGATACCGTGCGTTTGTTTATGATGTTTGCAGCACCGCCTGAGCAATCTCTGGAGTGGTCTGATTCTGCCGTCGAAGGTGCTCACCGCTTCCTACGTCGTTTGTGGAAGCAGGTTTACGATCACCAGTTCCGAGGCTTACCTGTTGCCAAGCTGCAAATCGAGCAGCTTAATGACGAACAACGTGAACTACGCCGTAAAGTGCATGAAACGCTGGCGAAAGTCACTGATGACACCGAGCGTCGTCAAACCTTTAACACCGCCATTGCAGCGATCATGGAGCTATCCAATGCTATTGGACGCTTCCAAGATGTGAGTGAGCAAGGCAGAGCCGTAATGCAGGAAGCACTGGAAGCGGCCGTATTACTGCTTTCACCGATCGTTCCGCATATTTGTCACAGCTTATGGAGCTATCTAGGTCATCAAGAAGCAATAGTGCAAGCGGCTTGGCCAAGTGTTGATGAAACCGCCTTAATCAGAACCAGTGTTGAAATTGTGGTTCAGGTGAATGGAAAAGTCCGCGCTAAGATTGAAGTCGCCGCTGATGCTGACAAAGACACACTTCTCCATCTTGCTTTAGCGGAAGAAAATGTGCAAAAGCATATTGGCGATAAAACCATTCGCAAACATATTGCTGTGCCCAATAAGCTACTGAACATAGTGGTTGGCTAGGAGACAGTTGATGACCCTTTTAGTTAAGCGATCCAATTTCAGATCTCAGGGCGTTACCGCTCTGTTGATCTGTTTCCTGTTAGTGGCGAGTGGCTGTGGTTTCAAGCTGCGAGGACTTTATGACATTCCAAGCAGCCTAACGAGAGTTGCAATAGTCACTGAAAACCCAAACTCAGAGATGGTCAGAACCCTTCAACAAGCGCTACAAGCAAATGGCGTAACGGTTGATAGCCAAGCGCCCTTCCGCATCGAGATTCTTGAAGAGAGTATGACACGACGTACGTTATCTTTAGATAGCAGTGCGCGGCCATCAGAATATGAAATTCGTGGTGAAGTCACCTTTCAGGTGACAGATCTTGATGACCAGCTCATACTCACGCCTCGCTCTTTGATGTCTGAACGCTCCTACAATGTTGATAGTTCGAATATCACGGCCAGTGAGTCTCAAGAGCCTATTTTGCGACAGCAAATTCGCCAGGATCTATCGCAACAGATTATGCGCCAGTACATCAGGATCCAAGCGCCGTGAAAGCAAGAAGCGACCAGCTTTCGGCTGTGTTGCAGCGACATCAAGGCCCTAACATTTTTTTAGTGTTAGGGGACGAACCTTTACAAGCACAAGAAGCCAGTGACAGTGTACGTCGCTGGCTTCGTGAGCAGGGCTATACTGAGCGGGATCTACATCATGTGGATGGCCATTTTAGCTGGGAAAGCGTTATTCTCAGCACCAATGCGCTATCATTGTTTGCGGATAAAAAACTGCTAGAAATACGCTGTGGAAGTCACAAACTCAACAAAAATGACAGTCAAGTGCTGCTAAAATGGTTGAATGACCCTTCACCTGATACTGCCTTGTTACTCATCTTCGACAAACTGGATGGGGCTTCAAAAAAAAGCGAATTGGTTCAAACAAATTGAGAATCAAGGAATCCTAGTAGAAGTTTTCACTCCAGAGACCCATCAACTACCACAATGGCTCAACCAAAGAGCACAGAGCCTAGGTTTAAATCTCGATCAAGATGCACTGCACCTTCTTGCTGAGCGAATCGAAGGGAATTTGTTAGCGGCGCAGCAAGAGTTAGCTAAGTTACAACTTTTGCACCCTAATGAGCATATCTCTGCTGAGCAGGTCATCGCTTCTGTCTCGGATAGTTCACGTTACGATGTTTTTGCCCTAACCGATGCAGCACTTTCTCATCAACCTGAACGCTGTGAAAAAATTCTGACAGCGCTAATTCACGAAGGTTTGGAAGCACCCGTGGTACTCTGGGCTTTAACGCGTGAAATTAGAACCCTTTATAACGTTCAGTTAGCACTTCAGCAGGGGCAATCCTATGATAGTCTGTGCCAAAAGGAACGTATTTGGGGTAAACGCAAAGCTTTAGTTCGTAAAGCAAGCCAGCTTTTGCCAGCCTCGGCGCTAGAGTCTATGCTTCAAACAGCGGCGGTAGCGGATCAAGCCATTAAAGGGATGCGATCAGAAAGCCCTTGGTTGATGATTCGTGAAATCACCTTGAAGTTGGCCGGTGTTTCTATTTTACCCAGCAGTATCCAAGGATAAGATCATGAAACTACTCTCGTTAATGAGCTTAATTTTTTTTTATCGCTTTACTCACGGGTTGTGATCGCGAACCTAATCCTAAAAATATGACACGGGGTGATCAACTCTATGCCTATTATTGTCAGGAATGCCATACCTATCGAGGCTTAGGCGCTCAATTACAAAACCTACCCCCAGGAGTCAGCCAACTCCAGGTCCATGATGTGGTGCTAATCGTTAAGCACGGTGCTCAACTGGGACACCCCATGGGAACCTTTCCCGGCCTGACCGATGAACAAGCCTTTACAGTTGCGGAATATGCTGTTGCGATGCGTCGTCAAATTCGCGAACAACAGTTAGATCCTCAACCGCAGGATTAACTGTCATCATCATCGTCAGTGGTTTCCATACCCAACTCTTTGATCTTGCGTGTTAAGGTATTACGACCCCATCCAAGCAACTCAGCTGCATCTCGTTTTCTGCCGCTGTATGTTTAAGGGCAACATCGATCATGGCATGCTCAAAGGTGGGTAAAGCTTCATTCAAAATCCCTTTTCGACCTCTGGATAACTGCTGATCAGCCCAACTGCGCAAGAGTTGATCCCAGCTACCGTCAACTAAATGACTGGTCTCAGGTCGGTCCAACAACTCAGGTGGCAAATCTGAAATCAACACCTCTCGCCCTGACGCCATCACCGTGAGCCAGCGACAGGTATTTTCGAGTTGTCGTACATTACCCGGCCAAGGAAGATCACAGATAAACTCTTCTGTTTCGGGTCGAAGTGTTTTAGGTTCAACATTCAACTCTTCCGCTGAACGAGCCAGAAAATAGCGAGCTAGACGAGGAATATCCTCTCGACGTTGTGATAGACGTGGAATATGAATTCGAATCACATTCAATCGATGGAAAAGGTCTTCACGAAAACGACCTTCACGCACAAGATTTTCTAGGTTTTGGTGGGTGGCGGCAATGATACGCACATCCACTTTGACCGGTGTATGGCCACCAACACGATAGAACTCACCATCAGCTAACACACGCAGCAAGCGCGTTTGCGTATCCGCAGGCATATCGCCAATTTCATCTAGGAAAAGCGTACCTCCATCCGCCTGCTCAAAACGTCCGCGCCGAGCAGCCGCTGCGCCCGTAAAAGCACCCTTTTCGTGTCCAAATAATTCTGATTCGATGAGGTCTTTAGGAATCGCTGCCATATTCAACGGAATAAATGACTGCGCCGCACGAGGACTATGACGATGAAGCGCATGAGCCACAAGCTCTTTACCCGTTCCTGAATCACCATTAATCAAGACGGTAATATTGGATTGAGACAGACGCCCAATGGCACGAAAAACCTCCTGCATGGCAGGTGCTTCGCCAATGATCTCGGCAGTATCTGTTTCGATGACTTGCGGTGTTTGTTCTCGCTGTTCATGAGCATGCACTACAGCTCTGGATACTAAAGCGACCGCATCATCGACATCAAATGGCTTGGGTAGATATTCAAAAGCGCCACCGCGATAGGAAGCTACAGCACTATCCAGATCAGAATGAGCCGTCATAATAATAATAGGCAATGTAGGATGATCTTGATGAATGCGCTCCAACATTTGCAAGCCATCCATCCCAGGCATCCGAATATCACTGATGATAGCGTCTGGCTGCTCTTGCGATAATTTATTTAAGAGCGGATCAGCTCCTTCAAATAACGTAGCTTTTAGACCGGCAGAGGTCAGCGCCTTGTCCAGCACCCAACGTATCGATCGGTCATCATCCACTACCCAGACATTACCGTTTGTTTTCATGATGTTGCTCCAGTGGAATAAGTAGTTGGAAGCGAGTGTTACCCGGTTCAGTTGTACACTCAATCAAACCTTGATGACGATTAATAATGGATTGCGCTATCGAAAGACCTAAGCCTGAACCCTCAGCACGTCCTGTCACCATCGGATAAAAAATAGAGGAAAGAAGTTCTTCAGGTATTCCTGGGCCGTTATCAATGATTTCAATGGAACAGACTAACCGGTGGCGCTCGGTTCCCAATGTCATTTGACGCAAGGCACGTGTTCGTATGGTGATACTCGGTTGTTCTGTCGCTGATTCGTGCATGGCTTGCATCGCATTACGGACAATATTCAGGATCGCTTGAATCAACTGCTCTTTATCACCGGAAAACTCTGGAATACTCGGGTCGTAATCTCGAACTAATTGGATACGCTCGGCCGACTCAGCCCTGACCAAACTACATACACGCTCTAAGATAGCGTGCACATTGACGCTTTCCAATTTGGGTAATTTATGTGGTCCTAACAAGCGATCGACTAAGTTTCTTAGTCGATCAGCTTCTTCTATGATCACTCGAGTGTAATCATGAAGTTCTTCATCGGGTAGCTCACGTTCGAGTAACTGCGCGGCTCCTCGAATCCCTCCCAAAGGATTTTTAATCTCATGTGCGAGCCCTCTAACCAAAGATCGCGCAGTGGCATGGCGTGTCAGTAACTCTTCTTCACGCTCGATACGCATCAAACGGTCTCGCGCTTGAATTTCCAACATCAACCCTAAGGATGGGCTGACATTCACGCTGTAATCAATCAAGGACTCCTGCCCCATAGCATTCATCAAACGTGCTTCCCTTTTGCTATAAGGGTGCATGGTTTTTAATGCTTCTCTAAGCAAAACCAGATCTTCATCACTAAACATCAGCCAGTCTTGAATCGCCTTGCCCTGCAAGCGCCGAAGTGAAGCCTGCAGCAACATTTCAGCCGCAGGATTCATATAACGAATAAATAGCTGCTGATCTAAAAGAATCACAGAAGTCGTTAAATTATCGAGTAGCTGTTGATGAATGGATTTTGACGGCATTTAAAATTTCTCCTCTTGCTATTGATTAGCAAGAACGATGCCACTTAATTTCGACCCGCTGATCCAAATAAGTGCAGAAAATTCGGTGCGTTAAGTCATTGATCATAGGTCTTGCCCTGCATGAATGCACCATTGTAGTGCATCTGAACAATAGATGGGCACCTTTTATGTCTCTAAATTAGGCAAAGAGTTCACCCTTTAAGGTTAGACATTACTCGATTAAAACATCTGACATATGAGATCTTGATGTAAAAAAAAACCCCCTTGCGGAGGTTTTTTTATCATTCGGTCAATTAGACAGAGTAGTAGAGATCAAACTCAACTGGGTGAGTTGTCATGTTGACGCGCTCAACTTCAGCACGCTTGAGCTTGATGTAAGCATCCAACATATCTTTTGAGAACACGCCACCTTTAGTGAGGAACTCATGATCTGCTTCTAATGAATCCAACGCTTCAGTCAAGCTAGAGCAAACGGTTGGGATCATCTTCGCTTCTTCTGGCGGCAGATCGTATAGATCTTTATCCGCAGGATCACCAGGGTGAATCTTGTTCTGGATACCATCGATACCCGCCATCAGCAGTGCAGCGAAACAGAGGTAAGGGTTCGCCGCTGGATCTGGGAAGCGAGCCTCAACACGACGTGCTTTCGGTGTCGTAGTGTAAGGGATACGCAAAGACGCTGAACGGTTACGTGCAGAGTATGCCAACATAACAGGCGCTTCGAAACCAGGAACCAAACGCTTGTAAGAGTTAGTAGATGGGTTACATAGCGCATTCAATGCTTTAGCGTGCTTAACAATACCACCGATGTAGTAAAGTGCGTATTCACTTAGACCGCCGTATCCGTCACCCGCAAAGATGTTTTTACCATCTTTAGACATAGACAAGTGAACGTGCATACCCGAGCCGTTATCGCCCACTAGAGGCTTAGGCATAAAGGTCGCTGTTTTGCCATAGGCATGCGCAACGTTATGAACGCAGTATTTCAGAATCTGAACTTCGTCTGCTTTCTTAACCAGAGTGTTACCACGAACACCGATTTCACATTGACCCGCTGTTGCGACTTCGTGGTGGTGAACTTCAATGGTCAAGCCCATTGCTTCCATCGCATCACACATAGCAGCACGAAGATCATGCAGAGAGTCGATTGGAGGAACAGGGAAGTAACCGCCTTTAACGCGTGGACGGTGACCGGTGTTACCACCTTCAATCTTATGATTAGAAGCCCAAGATGCTTCTTCAGAGCTGATGGTGTAACCACAACCACCGATATCAGCATGCCAGTTAACTTCGTCGAAGACGAAGAATTCAGGCTCTGGGCCTAACATTGCGCTATCAGCAATACCGGTTGACGCTAGGTATTGTTCAGCACGCAATGCAACTGAGCGTGGATCACGATCATAACCCTGACCTGTTGCAGGCTCAACGATGTTACAACGTACAATCACAGTTGGCGCTTCAGTGAAAGGATCCATGACTGTAGCGGAATCATCTGGCATCAGAATCATGTCTGATTCATTAATACCTTTCCAACCCGCGATGGAAGAACCATCGAACATTTTGCCTTCTTCAAAGAACGAATCACCCATATCAGAGACAGGGATGGTTACATGCTGCTCTTTACCTTTGAAGTCGGTGAAACGCATATCAACCCACTTCACATTGTTTTCTTTAATAAGATTCAGAGTACGCTCTGACATAGGACGCTCCTACAAATTTTCATAAAATGAATGACTCTAAGCCGGATCTGCCGGACTGCAAACCGACACGACTGCTTGCCATATTACAAAGCAATACCCGTGCCAGAGTTATAAAGCCGCATGAATACAGCCCACTTCACAACGAACAACAGGTTAATTTCCAGTAATTCGCACTATTATAGTGCATCAATTTTTAATTTCGCCCCCTAATGAGGCATTCATTTAAATTGAGAGCTTTTTCTGTGCAGCCCTTGGTCTATCCTACGCCAAATTTAATTTTCTTGCGCTATTGCAGTGCATTATTTTAAGTGAGTAATTAATGAACAAACTTTCATCGATTGTTGCGCCTTAGTCACGTATAATGCGCGACTTTACAAAGAAACTTGGAACACTCTTGTGATCGAAAACCTGAGAAATATCGCCATCATTGCACACGTTGACCATGGTAAAACCACCCTGGTTGATAAACTTTTACAACAGTCTGGTACACTGACTCGTCGTGACGAAAGCGCAGAACGTATCATGGACTCTAATGACCAAGAACGTGAACGCGGCATTACCATCCTAGCGAAGAACACCGCTATTAAATGGAATGATTACCGTATCAACATCGTTGACACTCCTGGGCACGCTGACTTCGGTGGAGAAGTTGAACGTGTACTCTCGATGGTTGACTCTGTATTGCTACTGGTTGATGCCGTCGATGGCCCAATGCCTCAGACACGCTTCGTTACCCAAAAAGCTTTCGCCCAAGGTCTGCACCCTATAGTTGTTATCAACAAAATTGACCGACCTGGTGCTCGTCCAGATTGGGTAATGGATCAAGTTTTTGATCTATTCGATAATCTGGGAGCGACGGATGAACAGTTAGATTTCCCAGTTGTCTATGCCTCAGCGTTAAACGGTATTGCGGGTCTTGATCACGAAGAGATGGCGGAAGATATGACGCCATTGTTCGAAGCTATTGTTAAGCATGTTCACCCACCTAGAGTTGATCCTGAAGGTCCTTTACAGCTCCAGATCTCTGCACTTGATTACAACAGTTATGTCGGTGTTATCGGTGTTGGCCGTATCAGTCGTGGCCGTCTAAAAAACCAACACGCCTGTAAAAGTGATTGATAGTCATGCCGGTTTACGCTCAGGCCGTATCCTTCAGGTGATGGGCTACCATGGCTTAGAACGTGTCGAAGTTGAAGAGGCTGAAGCGGGCGATATTGTCTGCGTAACAGGTCTTGATCAGCTGAATATCTCCGACACTATTTGTGACCCTAATTGTGTTGAAGCCTTACCCGCTTTGTCAGTTGACGAACCTACCGTATCGATGACTTTCCAAGTCAACGATTCACCCTTTGCAGGTCAAGATGGTAAGTTTGTCACTAGCCGTAATATCAAGGAGCGCTTAGAGCGTGAATTGATTCATAACGTGGCGCTGCGCGTTGAGCCAGGTGAAACCCCTGAGAAATTTAAAGTCTCCGGTCGTGGTGAGCTTCACCTATCTGTTCTGATCGAATCCATGCGTCGTGAAGGTTTTGAGCTAGGTGTTTCACGTCCTGAAGTTATCCAAAAAGAGATTGATGGCGAAATTCGCGAGCCGTATGAACTGGTCATGCTCGATGTTGAGGAGCAGCACCAAGGTTCGGTTATCGAAGAGCTCGGTCGTCGTAAGGGCGACATGACCAATATGGAAGTGGATGGTAAAGGCCGTGTACGTGTCACCTTTATGATCCCTTCACGCGGCTTGATCGGCTTCCGTAGCCAATTCATGACCATGACCTCAGGTACGGGCATCATGACATCCGTATTCGATCACTATGGTCGAGTGAAAGACGGTGATATGGGTGAGCGCAATAACGGCGTACTTGTTTCCATGGTTAACGGTAAAGTCCTTGGCTTTGCGCTGTTCAATCTACAAGAACGTGGCCGTCTCTTCATCCCACCCAATATTGACGTGTATGAAGGCATGGTTATCGGTATTCACAGCCGTTCAAATGACCTAGTGGTTAACCCAACCAAAGGCAAACAGCTGACCAATATCCGCGCGTCAGGTACCGATGAAAACATCGTTCTGACACCGCCTATTCGTTTCTCCTTAGAGCAAGCGCTAGACTTTATTGAAGACGACGAACTGGTTGAAGTTACACCCAACCACATCCGTATTCGTAAAAAGCTGCTCAAAGAAAACGAGCGTAAGCGCAACAAGAAGTAAAAATGATTTACTCGAAAAGGCAGCCTCGCGCTGCCTTTTTTTGTATCATGGCGTTTTATCATGCTATTGATCGGAGTGACTCATGCGCACGCTTTACCCAGACATCGCTTGCTACGCTGAACATTGGCTAGACGTTGACTCAACGCATCGCCTCTATGTTGAAGAAAGCGGTAATCCAGCAGGTATTCCGGTCATTTTCATTCATGGCGGCCCCGGCGGTGGAACCTCACCAGCACATCGTTGCTTTTTCAATCCAGAACTCTATCGCATCATTCTTTTTGATCAACGCGGCTGTGGACGCTCTACACCTCATGCCTCACTAGAAAACAACACCACTCAGCATTTAGTGAGTGATATGGAGCAAATCCGTGAATTTCTCCAGATTGAAAACTGGCTGTTGTTTGGCGGGTCTTGGGGGTCAACCCTCGCGTTAGCCTATGCTGAAAGCCATCCAGAACGGGTCATTGGCATGATACTGCGCGGGATCTTCTTGTGTCGCAAGCAAGACATTGATTGGTTTTACCAGCAAGGCGCCAGCGCAATTTTCCTGACCTACTGGCAAGGATCTATCTGCAACCCATCCCCTGCTGAAGAGCGTCATAATTTACTCAAGGCCTAGTATCAACGCCTGACTTCAG
>JAJOJN010000108.1 GCA_021208565.1 Nitrincola sp. | reverse complement strand
TTAACCCTCTAGAAGGTAATGCTTTTATATTTTTGTGGCAAGAGGCGATGGCACGCATCACTTTTCCGCCACCTTGCGAGAGCACAACAATGCGGTTAATCGCTATCAGCGAAATCGTCGTCCTGATTACCGCTCCTCTCCGGCACCCACTCCAGCACCTGCGAATTCAACACAATGAAAGGGCAGTTTATTACACTAGAGGGAGTAGAGGGAGTTGGAAAAAGTTCAAATCTAGCCCATATCAAAGCACGCCTTGAAGCGAGTGGATTAAGAGTTATCGAAACTCGAGAGCCCGGCGGTACTGAAATGGCTGAGGAAATACGAGCGCTGCTGTTAAGACCGAGATCAGAGTCGGTGTCAGAAATGGCGGAGCTTTTGTTGATGTTTGCTGCCCGTGCTCAACATCTTTATGCTTTGATTCAACCTGCATTAGATGCAGGACACTGGGTGCTTTGTGATCGTTTTACCGATGCCACTTTTGCCTACCAAGGAGGCGGAAGAGGTGTACCAATGGAATGGATTGCCACACTTGAATCGATGGTCCAACAAACTCTTCGACCCGATTTAACCTTCCTGCTCGACTTGCCCGTTGAGATTGGATTAGATCGAGCCAGAAAACGAAGTGATTTCGATCGCTTTGAGGCTGAAAAAGTCCAGTTTTTTGAAGCGGTTCGAAAAGTCTATCTTCAAAGAGCAGCCGCTGAACCTAGTCGCTTTGCCATTATTGACGCTTCTCCCTCACTTGAAAAAGTCCAACAGCAAATTGATATTATGCTGCAACAACGTTTGGGATTGGTGGTGACATGAGTCAGCCCTTCGTGTTGCCTTGGGCGAGCGCTTTGTGGCAGCGATTGGTTTCTCAACACCAGCACTCTACGCTTCCTCATGCTATCTTGTTGAGCGGACACACCGGTATTGGTAAAAGTGAGTTTGCACAGGCTTTCGCACATTTTTTACTTTGCCATCATCCTTCCGATGGAAAGCCTTGTGGTGTCTGTCGCAGTTGTGAGTTGCTCAGTAGTTCAACTCACCCGGATTTGGTTTATCTTCACCCTGAAGACTCGGGTAAGCCGATTAAAGTCGATCAAATTCGTGAGTTGCTAAACTTTCTGCATACGACTGCTCAGCAAGGAGGTTACCGTGTTGTGGTCATGGAACCCGCTGAAAGTATGAACATTAATGCCGCTAATGCTCTTTTGAAGTCACTTGAAGAGCCAGGTGATAATACTCTGTTGCTTTTGGTATCCCACTTGCCAGGGCAATTGATGCCCACCATTAGAAGCCGTTGTCAGCAAATTACGTTTCCATTTCCTAGCCGTGAAGCATCTGTTCAATGGTTAATTGCTGAGTTAGATCAAACACCTGAGCGCGCTAATCAATTATTATCCATTACTCAAGGTGCGCCTTTAAAAGCGAAGGCCTTATTTCAACAGGATCTGCTGTCATTAAGGGCAACTCTAATGACTCAACTAGGTGATCTTTTAAAGGGTCGGAAAACGGCTGTGGAAGTGGCTGAAAAGCTCCATAAAGAAGATATGCTACAATTACTCGAGTGGATCCACAGTGTGCTGGTTGATATCGTTCGATTACAAGCAGATAGCGGAACTGAGTGCATAAGCAATACGGATATGTTAAAAATGCTGAATGCTGTTGCGAATAGGGCATCTGCCAGTGATGTTTTTAATTTGTTAGATCAATTGCAGGTGGAGCGTACCAGTTTATTGCAGCGTCTTAATCCCAACAAACAGTTGCTATTGGAAACCCTTTTGTTGAGCTGGGTTAAGCTAGTTCGTTAATGATGAAGGAATAGATTGATGTCCATAGTGCCAAGAATAAGCCATGGAATTTTATCCCTATCGATAGAAAACAAAGAAGATTTATATAAGTCTTTCATGCCCTTTGTGACATATGGTGGATTATTCATTCCGACGTCACGCTCTTATCAGCTAGGGGAGGAGGTCTTTATGCTGCTAACCATTATGGAGGAGCAGGAAAAAATTCCCGTTACTGGCAAGGTCATCTGGGTAACACCTAAAGCAGCTCAAGGTGGGCGTGTACCAGGCATAGGTATACAGTTAACCTCTGATGATGCACCCTTGGTGCGTAAAATTGAAAACTATCTGGCAGGTGCTTTAAATAGCTCTCGTCGTACTTATACCATCTAATCTTCGTTTTTGGATTTTCATTAGCCGTATGTTTATCGACTCTCATTGTCATCTCGATCGAATTAATCTTGAAAAAATTAACCAGTCATTACCCAGCTTGATTGACGCAGCTCATGCAAGACAGGTTGATAAAATGCTCTGTGTTTCCATCGATCTTGATCAGTTTGAGGAGATGGACAAGATTACGAAAAACTTTCCTAATGTTTATATCTCTGCTGGTGTGCATCCGCTGCACGTCGATGAGCAACCCTATAACGAGGTGCGTCTTCGTGCGGCTGCATCGCGTGAGCGTGTCGTTGCTATTGGCGAGACAGGTCTTGATTATTATTATTCTCGAGATCATATTGACGCACAGCACGAAAGTTTTGCCGGCCATCTTAAAGTGGCCTCCGATTTAGGATTGCCGGTGATTGTCCACACCCGTGATGCCAGAAAAGAGACGCTGGATATTATTGATCAGTATGGAAATCCTAATACTGCTGGTGTTTTACATTGCTTTACCGAGTCTTTAGACATGGCAATGCAGGCATTGGATTTAAACTACATGATCTCTTTTTCAGGAATAATAACGTTTAAAAATGCTGAAGAGCTGCGAGAGGTTGTTAAAGCGGTTCCGTTAGAACGGCTATTAATTGAAACCGACTCGCCATATCTTGCACCAGTGCCTTATCGTGGAAAGCAAAATCAGCCTGCCTACGTAGTCGAAGTGGCTCAATGTGTCGCGGATTTGAAGGGTGTATCCTTAGAAGCGGTTGCTAAGGTATCCAGTGAAAACTTCTATCGCCTTTTTTCTAAGGCTCAGCCGTTGGCTTGCTGAAAAGCCAGTTACATTAAAAAGGGAGATATGGGTTGAGTACATCTCCCTTTTTTGTCTGATGAAGCTTAAAAGCCCATGTCATCATCTGACATAGGTGTAATGCTGAGAAGCATTTTGGTTAAATCCAACAGAATAATCAGAATGTTGTTATGGTAGCAAACACCCTGAACGAAACGCTTGGCTGATTCATCACCACTTAAGCTAGGTGCACGATCAACGCGTTCGTGGGAAGGTTAATGACCTCGTCAACGCTATCAACCACAAGACCTATTACTTCCTTGTCATTAAGCTCGACGATAATGATGCGCGTTTCATCATCATAAGGCACGTCAGACATATGAAATAGACGACGAGTGTCTATAACGGTGACCACGTTACCACGTACATTGATAATACCAAGAACGGAGTAATCAGCACCGGGAACAGGTGTTATTTCGACGTAACGTAACACTTCTTTTACTTGCATCACGTCAATGCCATAAAGCTCCTGGTTAACTCTAAACGTTGCCCATTGATGATAGACAACTTCTTCTTCCTTGGCTCGACGCGCGTTTTCTTCCTGCTTCTTTTTGTTTGCGGAGATTTTCTCCATCATCTTGAGTTGCTCTGCAGCGGCCTCTAAACTCATGATCAAGGTTCCTTTCTGCTAGCCATGGCAGGCTGTCGGTGGCGATAGTATTGTTTTGATTATAGCGGCAATATGCTTACGTGACTATGAATTGACGTCTTACTTTAAACAAGTCTAGATTGAAAAAACGAATTTGCCTATGAATTGATTATAAACAGTTATCCGGTTTTGGTAGTCCTGCGATACAGGCTGCTATTTTTGCAGGGCTACCCGGAAAGAGTTTTAATAGATAGATACTTTTCCCTTTATCCGTTCCGAGTTCATGACTGACGGCTTTGCAGAGCGGTCTCATGGCGGGTGAGTGTTCATACTGTTGATAAAAGCGACGTAAAACCCAGATGACCTCCCAGTGTGCATCAGTGAGAACAATGCCTTTATCTTGAGCAATCTGATTGGCGAGGGCTTCCGACCAGTCATCTAGTTTGTATAGATAACCTTCTTCATCGAGCAGGTGTTGATAGTTCATGACGTTTTCTCGGTGCTCTTAAAACCAACTCACAACACGTTGACAGCGAAGGGATAGATTAACAAATTCAGCATCATTGATAACCTTTACTGTGTTATCGGCTTTAACACCACGGGCCTCAAGATCTATGTGTAACGCGTAGAGATTAATATTGGCTGGAATTTTAGCGCGATGAATTGGCATAGCAAAGTAAACGCCATCTTCGATCAGGAGAAGCTCGTCACTCGTTGACATAGCCTCGATGCAAAGATTAAAGGTATGTTGATCAGCGGGTGAGGTGTTAAGCGTATGCAATGATTTGTTCATAAAATGCCTAGCTAAGTTGAGATTAAAAGTTAATCACAACATCATGTTCTGAAATAATGTTTTGAATTTGTATTCTATTTAGAGCACTCGCATTAATCTGAAGATCATCACAGCTCAATCCGTGAAAAGTTAACGCCTTCTCATCCACAAAGACAGACTCAATATCATACATCGCTAAAGAGTCCTGAAGTGCATTTAAATTTTTCTGACCTAAAGGAGCGCTATGTTGTTTAGGTAAGAGTTGAAGAACGGCATCACCGAGTAATAAAAGACTCACTGGTTGTTCAAAAAACCGAACAAGTTAGTGCGACATCAAGCAAGTCTTTTGCAGATGAGCTTCCGTAAGGAGGCGACTTAGAGATCAACAAAAAGCGCTTAACCGAAGGTGCTTTAGCGGCATTCATCCTCGACCTCCAAAGGTAATGACTCTATCCGATAAAATGGAAGCTTCAATCAACTGTCCCAAGCCTGATAGTTCAAAGCCTTCGGCTAGATTATGTTGTGATTTTTCGTAACGACGTGCCTCATTGGTGTCTAAAATGCCGCGTCTGATCGCGGCTGCAATACAAACGACTAAATCGACTTGATACTCTTGAGCTAATGATCGCCATTCAAAAGGTATCGATACATCATCTGCAGAACCGCTCGCTAACGCGTTAGCATTGTAGACGCCATCGCGGTAAAAGAAGACACGATGTAAAGTATGACCCGCTTCTAAGAGTGATCGTGCAAAGCGAAGCGCAGTTTCCGGCGCTTGATTTTGAATGGGTGATGCGTGAACTATTAGGGTGAAGATCATTAATTAACCCTTAAAAAAAGAAAAACCCCGCCATCTTAGCAAAGCAGGCGGGGTTTTCTATAGTCTAAACCCTTAATCGTTGCTTAGTACACCGACAAGGTGGAGAAGATGCACGAACAGGTTGTAAATGCTCAAGTAAAGGCTAACGGTAGCATGATGTAGTTCTGATAATGGCCGTTAACAATGTTGCTGGTATCATAAAGAATGAAACCCGCCATTAGCAGCACAACTAATGATGAGAATGCCAAGTGTAGTGCAGGTATGTGCACGCCAAAGAATGGCAGAACAAGTAATACAACCATGGCGATTAGCATCACGATTGCGCCTGTTGCTAAAAAGCCACCCATGAAGCTGAAGTCACGCTTGCTACTCATCACATAGGCAGATAAACCGACAAATGTTAGTGCGGTCATACCCAGTGCAGTCATTACGATTTGTCCGCCACCGGCCATCGCGAGGTAGTGGTTGAGAAGGGGGCCTAAACCAAAGCCTAGCAATCCTGTGAAAGCAAAGACTAGTGGCAGTGCAGCGGCAGAGTTCTGCTTTTTATTCAGCACAAAAAGCAAACCGAAGCTGACCAATACGCTTCCTATGTATAGGAAAAACGGAGGGTTTATAATCATGGAGATGACGGCAGTAACCGCACTAAAACCCAGTGTCATGGCAAGCAACATGTAGGTGTTGCGGATCAATTTATTGGTCTGGATTATTGACGCTTCTGAGCGGTAACCCAATTCTTGTACTTTATCCATAGCAGTCCTCATTAAAGTAAAATCTGGAACAGGGCTAATAATCAGGGTAAATTACCCTGAGTTCAAGTTTTTTGACCTAAATCAAGTTCAATAATTCCCATAACATCTCAGAAATTATAATCAGTTGGCTTAACGTGACTTGTGAAATCGATACCGATGCTCCGGAACCGGAGATCCTGTTTCAAGATGATTATCTTGTTGTGCTCAATAAACCCGCTGGTCTGCTAGTGCATCCGAGTTGGATCTCTCCTCCAAACACACCAAACCTGATCAAATGGTTGAAACAGCACTTTCCAGCAGACACTTTTCATACCATTCATCGTTTAGATAGAGCGACATCCGGTGTCATTGTATTTGTCAGAAACGACAAACAGGCTGCACAGCAAATGCATCAGCAATTTTTAGATCGTCGAGTATCCAAAACCTATTTGTGTGTTGTACGAGGTTGGTCGGATGCTGAGGGTACAATTGACTATCCTTGAGCCAAAAGAAAGATCATTATGCGGACCCTTTTGCCAGTGATGATAAACCTGCTCAGGAGGCGGTTACTCATTTTCGTACACTTGCTCATGTCGAATTGCCGATAGCCATTGGGCGTTACCCAGTAGCACGTTACTCACTAGTGGAAGTAAAACCCGAAACCGGCAGAAAGCATCAAATTCGACGTCATATGAAGCATATACTGCATCCTTTAGTGGGTGATACTAAACATGGTGAGGGTCGGCATAATCGACTGTTTCGCGATCATTTTAATTTGCGCCGATTGCTGTTGATGGCGACTGAATTGCGTTTTGATCATCCGGTTGATCTTAAGCAGGTCGTTGTGAAAGCAGAAATAGATCCTAGAGTGAAGGATCTTTTCTTGCGGCTAGGATGGAAAGATCTTAAATCCTTGAGTGAAAAACCCGATTTGAGAATATGAATTGATTGCGAAATCTCGGCGGCATGGTAGCATGTCATCACAATTATTCTTATACATATATCGCATACGACATGACTCAGCCAACTGCTATTTCTAAAACCTTGACACACAGAATGACATCGGAAAAACCACTTAGAATCGCCCTTATCGGTGCGATGGATCAGGAGATAGAACTGATTAAAAGTGCGATGACCGATGTAACACTTTTTAACCAAGCGGGTTATGAGTTTTTTCAGGGGCAGCTTCAAGGTGCCGATGTGGTTTTACTTAAATCAGGCATTGGTAAAGTGAATGCGGCGATAGGTACGACCATTCTTCTTCATCAATTCGAGCCCGATTGTGTCATTAACACTGGCTCGGCGGGTGGGTTTGATCCAACCTTAGCGGTCGGTGATGTCGTGATTTCTGATCGTGTGATCCATCATGATGCTGACTTAACGATTTTTGGTTATCAGCCTGGCCAGTTACCTGGTATGCCGCCGGCCTTTATTCCTGATGCTGACCTATCCGACATTGCTGAGCGTTGCATCAGTCAATTTGAAGGTATTCATACGGTGCACGGTTTGATTGCTACGGGTGATAGTTTTATGAATGCACCTGAAAAAGTAGCCGCAACTCGTGCTACCTTTCCAGAGATCAAAGCTGTCGAAATGGAAGCCGCAGCGATCGCCCAAGTCTGCCATCGTTTTGATATTCCATTTATTATTATCCGTTCTCTTTCTGATATTGCGGGTAAAGAATCCAATATTTCTTTCAAAGAGTTTTTGGAAACTGCGGCGACTAACTCGGCAAATATGGTATGTGCCATCGTCCGAGAGATTGTTGTTCACCAAGTTACCTTACAGGATGGGGTATAAGCATGGCAAAAACAGCGTTTATTGGTCTGGGTACAATGGGGTACCCCATGGCCGGTCACTTGGCCTCTAAAGGTCATGATGTCTGTGTCTATAACCGCACGACTTCAAAAGCGCAGCAATGGGTTGAGCAGTTTGGCGGTCGTTGGGCCAATACACCAGCTGAAGCGGCTAGAGATGCTGACTTTGTTTTTCTTTGTGTGGGTAATGATGATGATCTTCGCTCAGTAACCTTAACTGAAAGTGGCGTGCTGATGAGTATGTCACCATCAGCAGTTCTAGTGGATCACACAACTGCATCGGCTGAGGTAGCACGAGAGTTATATCATGTTGCCAAATCCAAAGAGATCGGCTTCCTAGATGCGCCCGTATCGGGAGGACAAGCGGGTGCTGAGCAAGGTGTTTTGAGCGTTATGATTGGTGGTGATGAAGATGTATTTATCCAAGCAGAACCCATTATTGAAAGTTATGCTCGCTCGCAAAAATTAATCGGTGAAGCCGGTAGTGGTCAGCTCGCTAAGATGGTTAATCAAATTTGTATTGCGGGTTTGGTTCAAGGTTTGGCAGAAGCGGTTAACTTTATTCAACACTCCGGATTGGATGGTGAAAAAGTGTTTGATGTCATTCAGCATGGCGCAGCTGGTTCTTGGCAAATGACCAACCGACATAAGACCATGTTAAATGATCAGTTTGACTTTGGTTTTGCTGTTGATTGGATGAGAAAAGACTTAAGTATTGCACTAACAGAAGCACGAAGAAATGGCGCTCAGCTGCCTGTTACAGCGCTGGTTGATCAATTCTATGCAGAGATTCAGCAGCAGGGAGGCGGTCGTTGGGATACCTCTAGTCTTGTTAAGCGGTTTCAAAAAAACTGAGTTATTTGTAAGACTTTAAAATAGTTGTCGTGGGTTTCTAATCCTCTATAATTTAACGAAAAATGGGCGCTAAGACCCGTTCATAATTTAATTAAACTTCAAAAGGTACATTCTATGTCTATCGATAAATACAGCATGATTCACTTGGCACCAAGCTTGGCTGTGATCGCGGGAGTGGTAGCGATTACTGTCTTTGGTATCATTTTTCTGAAGAAGCAAATTGAAAAAGATGCTTCAAAATCAGGTAAGTAAAGATATTTATTAACGTAAGCTGTAAACACTAAAGGTAAACCTATTTAGAAGGGGACGATATGTTTCGTTCAGCTCAGCTGACACAGCCTGAAAAGGTTCAGCGTGATACACAGCGCCATCCGTTGTTATCTGACAATGACATCAATACTATTTTGGTAAATGGTGCTCAAATGTCCCTGAGCAAACTCAAACGTGCCCGATCCTTTAATGCCCGTATTTACTACTATGCGGAAATCGGCGTCTATCTTGAAGTGTCTTTGTCACGGGGCGCCGGAATCACCGATGCGACCCGTGAGCAACTTGAGCAGATTCATAAAGACGCCACCCATATCCATATGGATGCCAATAAAAAGCTAGCACTGAAATCTTAACCGCATGGCGGAATCAGAAACCTCTGTATTTGATTACAAAGCATTCTTAGCCAACCTGAGTTCTCGCCCTGGCGTCTACCAAATGTATGACGGCCAAGGAAAAATTCTCTATGTCGGTAAGGCCCGAAATCTAAAAAAACAGAGTCAGTAGTTATTTCAGAAGCGCGGGACAGGGTGCTAAGACACGAGCATTGGTTTCGCATATTCAACGAATTGAAGTGACGCTTACTCACAGCGAAACTGAAGCGTTGCTGCTTGAGCAAAATTTGATTAAAGCTCAGCGACCACCCTACAATATTTTATTGCGTGACGATAAATCCTACCCTTACATCTTTATCTCGTCCAATGAAGCCTTTCCTGCTGTTCGCTTTCATCGAGGCGCGAAACGGGCCAAAGGCCAGTATTTTGGTCCTTTTCCTAGTGGTGGTGCTGTAAAGGAAAGTTTAAATTTACTGCAAAAGCTGTTTCGCATTCGTCAATGTGAGGATAGCTTTTTTAGAAATCGTTCACGCCCCTGTTTGCAATACCAAATCAAACGCTGTACCGCGCCTTGTGTAGGATTGATCTCGGAGCAGGATTATGCCCAAGATCTTCGCCATGCCAGTATGTTTCTAGAAGGCAAAAACAGTACGGTCATCAAAGAGATTGCCGAAAAAATGGAACTGGCATCAGCGCAGCTTAATTTTGAAGTGGCAGCCGAGTTAAGAGATCAAATTTCTGCTTTAAGGCAAGTTCAGGAGCAGCAATATGTCTCTGGTGAGGGTGGAGAGGCTGATGTGTTTGGTTACGCCATGGGCAAGGGTGTGGTTTCTATTCACGCCCTTTTCGTGAGGGGTGGTCGAGTCATCGGTAGCCGAGTGTATCATCCAAAGTTATCGCTAGAGGGTACAGAAAGCGATGTCTTATCAGCATTTATCGCTCAGTTTTATCTCAGTAGCAGTCGTGAAATTCCATCGATTATCATCTTACCCGGTGCTCTAGAAGATACAGATCTCCTAGAGCAAGCTCTTTCGGACAAAACTCAACGAAAAGTGCAGATACTGCATAATGTTCGAGGTGATAGGGCAGGTTGGCAGCGTTTAGCCCAAACCAATGCGCAGAATCAGCTGCTGAGTCAGCTGGCCAGCAAACAAAATATGGCTCAACGTTTGCTTTCACTGCAAGAGGTGTTGGATTTGGATTGCCCCATTCAACGCATGGAATGCTTTGATATCAGTCATAGTTCAGGTGAGGCCACAGTGGCTTCTTGTGTTGTATTTGATACTAATGGGCCTCTTAAAAGTGACTATCGGCGCTTTAATATTGAGGATGTTACGGCTGGAGATGATTATGCGGCCATGCAGCAGGCGCTAGAAAGAAGGTATACCAAGCTTAAAAAAAGGTGAAGGAAAGCTTCCAGACCTCCTTGTCATTGACGGTGGTAAAGGTCAGGTGACGCAAGCGATGAAAGTATTAGAGGCTCTTCAGATCACAGAGGTTCAAGTTATCGGTATTGCTAAAGGTACTACACGTAAAGCGGGTTTTGAGTATTTAGTCGATGGCGCGTCTGGAAAAGAAAGTGTGATGCCTTCTGACTCAGGCGCATTGCATTTGTTGCAATACATTCGTGATGAAGCGCATCGCTATGCAATAGCAGGACATCGTGCTGCTAGAGGTAAAGCGCGCAAGCGTTCCACACTTGAGGATATTCCAAATATAGGTCCAAAACGCAGGCGTGAATTGCTGAAGTATTTTGGTAGTATCAAGGAGATAGAGAATGCGAGTGTTGAAGAAATTGCCAAAGTTTCCTCTATTAGTGCTAAGCTAGCACTAGAGATATGGTCAACCTTGCATCCTGACAGCTGAACAGGAAAGAAATATGCTGTTTTCAATGAAAATACCTAACTTGCTGACATTATTAAGAATCTTTTTTGATTCCGGTGTTTGTTGTAATCTATTACCTGCCGGGAGCCTGGTCACCTTGGGTGGCGGCGGCTGTATTTGGCCTGGCGGCAATAACCGATTGGTTAGATGGCTATCTGGCACGGCGTTTAGATCAGCAGTCACCCTTTGGTGCCTTTTTAGACCTGTAGCTGATAAACTGATGGTTGCGGCGGCGTTAGTGATTTTGGTGGAAACTTATGCAACACCGATGATCACCATTCCAGCCGTGATTATCATAGGACGCGAAATAGTTATCTCGGCTTTGCGTGAGTGGATGGCCGAAATAGGTGAAAGAACTCGGGTATCGGTGTCTATGATTGGCAAGGTCAAGACTACGCTACAAATGGTTGCCATTTTGGTTCTGATCGCCTTTCCACCGTTTTCGCTGTATGCATGGGTGGGTATCTTGACGCTCTATGGCGCTGCTTTGCTGACGCTCTGGTCAATGTATATATATCTTCGTGCAGCTTGGCCATTGTTAATTGATGATATTTAAGACAATCTGCTGGTCAAAAAATAACCATAACTATTTAAAAAACAGAAACTTGAAAATAACTATTGACGCCAATCTCTATATCCGTAAAATACGCACCCACTGACAGACATTGTCTATCCAGTGAAAGGCGGGAATAGCTCAGTTGGTAGAGCACGACCTTGCCAAGGTCGGGGTCGCGAGTTCGAGTCTCGTTTCCCGCTCCAAGATCAGGTCACTACTGATCTTAAAAAAGAGATTAGGCTGGATGGCAGAGTGGTCATGCAGCGGACTGCAACTCCGTGTACGCCGGTTCGATTCCGACTCCAGCCTCCACATCTCTTACATTGCTAGACCTCACCGCCCCGATGGTGAAATTGGTAGACACAAGGGACTTAAAATCCCTCGGCTGAAAGGCTGTACCGGTTCGAGTCCGGTTCGGGGCACCATTAGATACTTCAACACCGCGTACTTCAAAGCTGAGTACCATTTCTCATTTTAAGTAACAAACCAACCTAATATTGTAAATTTTGTTTAACTCATTTTGTGTTTAATACTCAAATAAAGGCTTTTGACTCGTCTATCTTATCTCAAAAACATCAAAAAAGCGTATAAGCTATTTTATTTCATATAATTTACAAATGGTTATCTAAAGTTTAATTTTTTATCAAATGTGTTTGATCATGTCATTGGTTTAGACTAAAGATCGTTTTGAACGATAAATCA
>JAJOJN010000079.1 GCA_021208565.1 Nitrincola sp. | reverse complement strand
CTGACGGCGTTTTTTGTCGCCATGCGTGCACGGAAACCGTGAGTACGTGCGCGTTTTAGTACGCTTGGTTGAAATGTTCTTTTCATTGCCCAGTCCTGCTTACGTTATGTAGTGCTGCGCGGCCCGCTGGATAAATTTCCACGCAGCCACGATGATGTATGTAAAAAATCAGACGCGAAATTATAGGGGTTGCTACGCTTGCTTGCAAATGATTTGTTACTTTTTTCAACAAATAACAACTGCATTCTTATCCCAGGTTGTGGATAACTTTTCACTAACACGATAGAATAGAGCTTATCTATTGGTAGTTATCTGTTTTTCACTGTTGGGGTTTTGAATGTCATTAGCGTTGTGGGAGCGGTGTTTAGCCGGACTCAGGGAAGAATTCCCATCGCAACAATTCAATACGTGGATACGTCCCCTGCGTTTGGCAGAGTGTACACCGAATCAACTTACGCTGACAGCACCTAATCGTTTTGTCAAAGATTGGGTGGCTGATAAATATCTATCTCATATTAATCAAACATTTATTAATGTTACGGGTAATGTTGCTGCCGAAGTGGTGATTGAGATAGCGGGTAAACAGGCGGTAGCGACTAATGCTAATGCTTTTTCACCCCATCATAGTGTCAGTCATTCTGAACCTGTTATCGCGTCTTCTCAGCCTGTGGAAGTCAGCCGAGCATCCGTGTTGGTTGATCCATCCTTTGAACAGAGTCGCACAAGTGTCCTTCAGGATTCTGCACACATCCATTCGGAAGTATCTTCACCTATTCAACCTTCCCTTCCTCATGTCGAACCCGCGCAAGTGATCATCGACCCTGTGGTAGATGACTCTAAGCGTCGTAAATCGCGTAAGGTTGATGTTGAAGGTGGTGTAAAGCACCAATCTAACCTGAACCCTGCTTTTACTTTTCAGGCATTCGTTCAGGGTAAGTCTAACCAGTTGGCGCTCGCCGCTGCTCAACAGGTTGCTGATAATCCTGGTGGCGGTTATAACCCCTTGTTTATTTATGGTGGTGTTGGTTTAGGTAAGACGCACTTAATGCATGCAGTTGGATGTGAGATGCTTAAGCGCAACCCTAATGCACGCATTGTTTACCTTCATTCTGAACGCTTTGTTGCGGATATGGTGAAGGCACTTCAACTCAATGCTATTAATGACTTTAAGCGTTATTATCGTTCTGTTGATGCCCTGTTGATTGATGATATTCAATTTTTTGCTGGCAAAGAGCGCTCACAGGAAGAGTTCTTCCATACATTTAATGCCCTTTTAGAAGGCGGGCAGCAGCTCATTCTGACGAGTGACCGTTATCCCAAAGAGATTAATGGTGTAGAAGAGCGTCTGAAATCTCGTTTTGGCTGGGGACTTACCGTTCCTATTGAACCACCAGAACTTGAAACACGCGTTGCTATTTTGATGAAGAAAGCGGAAGAAGCCCGTATTCAGCTTCCCGATGACTCTGCATTTTTCTTGGCACAAAAAATCAGGTCAAACGTTCGTGAACTTGAAGGTGCTCTGAAACGCGTCATCGCTAACGCTCACTTTACAGGCAGTGTGATTAATACTCCTTTTATCAAAGAGTCTTTAAAAGATCTGCTTGCGCTTCAGGATAAGCAAGTTAGTATTGAAAATATTCAGCGAGTTGTCGCCGATTACTATAAAATTAAAACTAATGATTTACTTTCGAAAAGGCGGAGTCGTTCGGTAGCACGTCCTCGCCAAGTGGCCATGTCCCTTTCGAAAGAATTAACTAACCATAGCTTACCTGAAATAGGTAATGCTTTTGGTGGTCGAGACCATACAACGGTTCTTCATGCATGTCGTAAAATTAAAGAACTTCGTGAAAGTAATAATGACATAAGTGAAGATTATAAAAACTTACTGCGTCACCTGACGGCGTAGTGTTCAGATCCTGACCAAGGAATGAAGCCATGAGATTTGTGATTTCCAGAGAAGCACTGATCAAACCTTTACAGTTAGTTGCTGGGGTTGTTGAACGCCGTCAGACGATGCCGGTGCTCTCAAATATTCTACTTGTCGCCGCTGATGGTATGCTGTCCATGACAGGTACTGATCTTGAGGTTGAGTTAGTCGCACGTATTCCGTTGCATGATTTAGCTGAGCCGGGTTCTGTGACGATACCCGCAAGAAAGCTGATGGATATTTGTAAATCTCTTTCAGACAACGCTTTGGTCGAAGTGGATGTCAGTGACGATAAGGCTCGTATCAAAGCTGGTAGAAGCCGTTTCTCTTTGGCAACTTTGCCCGCAGCTGACTTTCCAAATGTAGAAGATAGTCCTGAAGCCCTAACCATTTCTCTGCCTCAATCGTCTTTACGTCAACTCATAGAGAAGACGGGTTTCTCAATGGCGCAACAGGATGTTCGTTACTATTTGAACGGTATGCTGTTAGAGGTGAGAGATTCAACCCTTCGAGCTGTATCGACAGATGGGCATCGTTTAGCGACCTGTACAACGCCTGTTGAAGCTGATGCGACGTTGGATCATCAAATTATAGTTCCACGTAAGGGCATCTTGGAACTTGCGCGTTTGCTCCAAGGTGGTGATTCGCCTGTCACCTTGGTTATCGGTGCGAGCCATATTCGCGCTGTCGTAGGTGATTTTACCTTTACCTCTAAATTAGTGGACGGTAAGTTCCCTGACTACAACCGTGTTATTCCTAGAAATGGTGATAAAGTCCTATTGGGTGACCGTCAAGAGTTACGGCAAGTGTTTACACGTATCGCCATACTCTCTAATGAAAAGTATCGTGGCGTTCGTTTAAATCTTTCTTCGGGAATGCTTCAAGTCACAGCCAATAACCCTGAGCAGGAAGAGGCGGAAGAAACTCTTGCAGTGGATTATGACGGTCAAGATTTAGAAATTGGTTTCAACGTTAATTATCTCTTAGATGTGCTATCAATTCTTAATTCTGACGTCGTTCGATTGATTCTTTCGGATGCTAACTCCAGTGCACTGGTACAAGGTTTTGATGAAAAAGATGCACTTTATGTTGTGATGCCAATGAGGATGTAGACCTGCTCTCGCAGCGGTTTTTCTCTTTAGTATGACCATCTCCTATTTAAAAATTTCAGGAGTGCGTAACTTACGTGCTCCTGAATTCTCCCCCTCTTCACGTATTAATATTATTAGTGGCAAGAATGGCAGCGGTAAGACCAGCATTCTTGAGTCTATTCATTTTCTGTCTACCACGCGTTCTTTTCGTACACACGAAATTCGTCATTTGCTTACCCAGGGTGAAGAATCTGCTTTAGTGTTTTCCAAAGTGCTTGAACCTTCTTCTAATCACCCTCTCCCTTTAGGAGTTGAAAAACGCTTATCTGGTGAGACAAAGGTTAGATTTGATGGTCGTACTTTAGATTCGGCTGAGTTAGCTAGCCTCTTACCGATTCAAGTTTTGTACAGTGGTACCTTTGAATTATTAGATGGATCTCCGGCTGTTCGTCGGCAATTTGTCGATTGGGGTGGTTTTCACGCTGACCCCTATTTCATTTCGATTTGGCGTGCGTTTCGACGTGCATTGAAACAACGGAATTCTTTACTTAAATATGGTAAAATTGACCGATTGCAGATGCAGGTGTGGGATCAAGAATTCATCAGTTATGGTGAACTTTTAACCCAGCATAGACGTGCCTATTTAGAAAAAGCTGATGCCTGAGTTTAAACGATTCTCGCGTTACTTTTAGATGATGTAGAAATTGAGCTTAAATTCTTTTCTGGATGGGACAGTAAGCGTTCTCTTGAAGCAGTTGTTGCTGATCAGTTTGATCGTGAGGTGTTGCAAGGTTTTACCCTAGCAGGCCCTCAGCGAGCAGATCTTCGCTTTAAGTGGGATGGCGTTAATGCTGCTGATCGTCTATCGAGAGGACAAAAGAAACTTGTCGTGAGTGCTTTAAGACTGGCCCAAGGTCATGTGTTCAGGCAGCACTCTTCACGCCCCTGTATCTATTTAGTCGATGATTTGCCATCAGAGCTTGATGAACCCCATGCACGCCTCTTCTGCCAGTTTCTAGAAGAGAGTCTTGATCAGTGTTTCATCACCTGTGTTGAGCCTGATAGCTTACTTAAATTTTGGTCGCCAGATACCGATCTGGCGCTCTTTTATCTGGATGCCGGTCTTTTATCTTGCCGGTAATGCTAGGAGTGTAGAATGAGTGGTGAAAACCCTACTTACGATTCAACGAGTATTAAAGTTCTAAAAGGACTCGATGCCGTCAGAAAGCGTCCAGGAATGTACATTGGTGATACCGACGATGGTAGTGGTCTTCATCACATGGTTTTCGAACTCGTCGATAATGGTATCGATGAAGCGCTTGCGGGTTACTGTACCGAGGTTGCTGTTATTATTCACCCAGATGAAAGTGTCACTGTTTCTGATAATGGCCGTGGTATACCCACTGATATTCATGAAGAGGAAGGTGTTTCCGCCGCTGAAGTGATCATGACAGTCCTCCATGCGGGCGGTAAGTTCGACGATAATACCTACAAGGTTTCTGGCGGCCTACATGGTGTAGGTGTATCTGTTGTGAATGCACTTTCGAGTGAGTTGACGCTGACGATTCGCCGTGATGGTAAGGTGCATGAGCAGATCTATGAGCATGGTGTTCCTAAAGCCCCGCTTAAAATTGTCGGTGAAACTAATACAACAGGCACGATTGTTAGATTCAAACCGTCTGAAGATACCTTCAGCAATATCCATTTCCAGTTTGATTTGCTTGCTAAGCGTCTACGTGAGCTTTCATTTCTAAATTCGGGTGTGCGTATTCGTCTTAAGGATGAACGCGCGGGTCGTGAAGAGATTTTCGAATATGAAGGTGGTCTAGCCTCCTTTGTGTCTTACCTTAATCAAAGTAAGACAACTGTGAACAGTATATTTCACTTTAATGCTATGCATGAGAACGGTGTTGGTGTTGAAGTGGCCATGCAATGGAATGATAGTTTCCAAGAGAGCATACACTGCTTTGCCAATAACATTCCGCAGCGTGATGGTGGTACTCACCTATCCGGTTTCCGTGCTTCTTTGACTCGCTGTTTAAATAATTATATTGAAACTGAGCAGCTCAATAAGAATGGCAAGGTTGCTACTACTGGGGATGATTCTCGTGAAGGTCTTAATGCCATCATCTCTGTTAAAGTACCGGATCCTAAGTTTTCTTCACAGACTAAAGATAAGTTAGTTTCTTCGGAAGTGAAAACGGCAGTCGAGCAACTTATGGCGCAGCATCTATCTGATTATTTATTGGAGAATCCGCAAGATGCTAAGTCGATCGTCTCTAAAATGATCGATGCTGCACGTGCACGTGAAGCTGCTCGTAAAGCGCGTGAGATGACTCGACGCAAAGGTGCACTGGATGTTGCTGGCTTACCCGGTAAGCTTGCTGATTGCCAAGAAAAGGACCCTGCACTCTCTGAAATATACCTCGTGGAGGGTGACTCTGCAGGTGGTTCTGCAAAGCAAGGTCGTGATCGTCGTACCCAAGCAATCTTGCCGCTTAAGGGTAAAATCCTTAACGTCGAGAAAGCTCGATTTGATAAGATGTTAACTTCTGCCGAGGTTGGGACACTTATTACGGCTTTAGGTTGTGGCATTGGACGAGATGAGTTTAATGCAGATAAGCTTCGCTATCATTCAATTATTATCATGACCGATGCTGACGTTGATGGCTCTCACATTCGTACCCTGCTGTTGACCTTTTTCTACCGTCAGATGCCTGAGCTTATTGAGCGCGGCCATATTTATATTGCACAACCTCCCCTCTATAAGGTTCGTAAAGGTAAGCAAGAGCAGTATCTGAAAGATGAGCCTGCTTTAGAGCAATATCTACTTCAAGGCGCTTTAGATGGTACTCAACTCTTTCCGTCTGCTGATGCGCCGCCTATCTCTGGCGAAGCCTTAGAAAAACTGATTGACCGTTATCGTCATGTGGAATCGCTGATTAAGCGTATTAGTCGTGTTTACCCTGCTTCTGTGCTTAATCAACTGATGTATCTACCTAAGTTAGATGTTGATCATCTTTATGATCGATCTGCTGTTGAGGCATGGGTCGAGAAACTAAGCCATTATCTTGCTGAGTATGTTAGCTCTTCTTCTGCTTGGTATGGTTGTACAGTCGTTGAGGATCGTGAACATAGTCAGTTCGTGCCCGAAGTGATCTTTACTCAACATGGTATCGACATCAAGTATCGCTTCGATCAGGATTTCTTCCGCTCACGTGATTACCAATCTATTGCTTTGCTTGGTGAGGAGCTACAGCAGCTTCTTGAGCCTACAGCCTATCTTCAAAGAGGTGAGCGTCAGTACGCGCTTCGTAACTTAGGTGACGGTATTCAATGGCTGCTCGATATTTCTCGTAAAGGAAACAATGTTCAGCGCTACAAGGGTCTTGGTGAGATGAACCCTGATCAGTTGTGGGAAACTACTATGGATCCAGATGCACGTCGTATGTTGCAAGTCACTATCGATGATGCCATAGGTGCGGATAAGTTATTCTCGACTTTGATGGGTGATGATGTTGAACCTCGTCGTGCCTTCATAGAGGCTAATGCTTTAAATGTCTCCAACCTAGACGTCTAGTCTATCTTTTTTTTAAATTCCAGGGCAGTTGTTACTGCCCTTTTTTATTCCTTTATCATTATTTCCTTACAGCCTTTCATCTACCTTCTATCCTTTGATTTTTATCTTTCTGCTATTCCCTTTCTATTGTTTCACGTGAAACAATTTTGGCTTTGCGATTGATGAGTCATGTAACCATTTGCCAACTGTATAAGTTCTGTACCGTTGTGGTGTTTAGTTCTATGAGTGGTATCTTTAGTTGTTACTGCTATCATTAAATGACGTTTGCTGGATTCATTATCATAGTTGCTGAAGTGCTGTATCTGCCCTTTCATATCAAGCAGGTGTGATCTCTAAATTGATAATGGGTTTTCAGGTTGGTAGCAGCATCTCATATTCATTGTGCTTAAAGTAATCAATACTTTGATCTTCTAAGCCTTGATAGAGAGGGAAGATAATTGTTCAGTGACATCCGCTGAGGCGGCAATGAGTAACAAAAAAGCCCGCTTATGCGGGCTTGAAAAAAGCGTGATCCTTAGAGTAGAGAAATATCTGCTGTGCCTAAGAAAAGCTTACGGAGATTAAAAAGAATCGTTAAGCGATTAGCCCGAACAGCCTGATCATCGGCATTCACCATGACTTCGTCGAAGAAGGTGTTAACGATGGTATTTAGGGAAGCAAGTTTAAGCATTGCTTCAGAATAGTTGCCAGAGTTAAATAACGGTTGAAGTTGATGGTTTAGTTCATTAACGGCATCTGCCAGATCAATCTCGGCCTGTTCTGAAAGTAATGAACGATCAATCAGGTTTTGCGAAATGGGTTCTTCCAGCTTGGCCAGAATATTGGCTACACGCTTGTTGGCGGCAGCGAGTGCTTGTGCTTCCGGTAAATGCGAGAACTGTGAAACAGCTTCAACGCGCTTATTGAAATCAAGTGGCCGTGTAGGGCGCATGGCATGAACAGCTAAGTAAGTTGAAACAGGAACGCCCTTCTCTTCATACCACGCCTTCAATCGGTCAAGCATAAAGTCCACAACACGTTTAACGACATCCTTACTTCCAGGAAGTTCTGGATAATTAGAAGCAGCTAGGGTAACCAGTTGTTCCAAATCTACATCTAGATTGTTCTCAATTAAAATACGGAGAACACCCAAAGACTGACGACGTAAGGCAAATGGATCCTTAGAGCCTGTTGGTGGTTGATTGATCGCAAATAAACCAGTAATGGTGTCAATACGATCAGCAATCGCAAGTGCCATGCCTGTTTTCGTTTGAGGCAAAACGTCGCCAGAAAAAACGTGGCATATATTGTTCATTAAGTGACTGGGCAACCTCGGAAGCTTCTCCATCATGCAGGGCATAGTGGTAGCCCATTAGGCCTTGAAGTTCAGTGAACTCATAAACCATATTGGTCATTAGGTCACATTTAGAGAGTCTAGCCGCCCTGGCTGCATAGTCAGTGTTGCCATCAATTAAGGAAGCAATACTCGAAGCGAGTGCTTCAATGCGCTGTGTCTTTTCAAACAGGTGCCCAGTTCATGCTGGAAGACAATTGACTTAAGCTTTTCGGTGCGGCTTTCCAAGGTGCAAAGTCGATCTTGGTCAAAGAAAAAAGCAGCATCCGCTAATCGAGGGCGTATTACCTTTTCATTTCCAGAGATAATCTGGCTTGGATCCAAGGATTCAATGTTAGAAACTGTGATAAAGTAAGGAAGAAGTGTCCCTTCATTATCGATCAGATGAAAATATTTCTGATTAGCCTTCATGGAAGAGATAAGCGCTTCTGCGGGAACTTCAAGAAAGCGCTCTTCAAAGCGACCCGTCAATGCAACAGGCCACTCATTTAGCGCAGAAACTTCATCAAGTAGCGCTTCATCAATAACGACATTAGCATTAATTCTAGCAGCTTCAGCGATAACCTGTTCGCGAATTTTCTCACGACGCACCTTAAGATCAACCAGAACCTTGCCAGGATTTTCTAACTTGGTGACATAGTCAGAAGGTGAAAGAAGTTCGATGGTGTGATTATAATGGAAGCGATGACCTCGCGTTTTACGATCACTCTTGAGGCCTAAAATAGTGCCAGGAACAACCTCCTCCCCGAGCAGCATCACTAACCAATGAACAGGACGAACGAACTCAGTTCTGCTTGATCCCCAGCGCATGCGTTTAGGAATAGGTAGTGCGTCTAGTGAAGTTTGTACAATATCAGGTAGCAGTTCAGTAGCAGGTTTACCGGATTCAATACCGGAGTAAATAAAGTATTCACCTTTACCCACTTGTTGCTTAGTCAGCTGATCAATTGTCACACCACAAGAGCGAGCAAAGCCTTCAACAGCTTGAGTGGGCGCTTGTGTCGCAGGACCACGCTTTTCGAATTCGCGATACGGTTGTGAAACTAGAAGGTCTTTTACCAACAACGCAAGACGACGAGGCGAGGCATAAACCTGAGCAGATGAATAACTTAGACCTGCACCCTGTAAACCTTTCTCAATACCTTCGCCAAAAGCTTTAGCTAAAGTGAGAAGCGATGTAGGTGGTAACTCTTCTGTACCGAGTTCAACTAAAAAATCACGAGTTTTCATGCACTCTTCTCCTCAGATGCAGCTAATACTTCTTGTCTCAACGCTTCCGGAGCCAAGGGGAAACCCAGCGCTTTGCGTTTATCAAAATAGGCATGAGCCACTAAACGAGCAAGTGTACGTACACGGAGAATGAATCGTTGACGCTCTGTGACCGAAATGGCGTGACGTGAATCAAGAAGGTTAAAGGTGTGAGATGCTTTTAACACCATTTCATAAGCCGGTAGTGGCAGCTGAGCTTCTAAGAGTTTATTGCACTCACGTTCATAGTGATCAAAATTGCTGAAAAGCGTAGGTACATCGGCGTGTTCAAAATTATACGTAGACATCTCTACTTCATTCTGATGGAAAACATCTCCATAGGTGGTCACTGTACCATCAGGTTGCTTAGCCCAAATAAGGTCATACACACTATCGACACCTTGAAGATACATGGCAATGCGCTCAAGTCCGTATGTAAGCTCTCCTGTCACTGGGTAACACTCAAGACCACCTGCCTGTTGGAAATAGGTAAACTGTGTAACTTCCATGCCGTTTAACCAAATTTCCCAGCCTAAGCCCCAAGCCCCTAGTGTTGGTGACTCCCAATTATCTTCTACAAATCGAATATCATGTACTAAAGGGTCAATACCGATATGTTTAAGGGAGCCTAAAAACAGTTCTTGGAGATTATCAGGAGAAGGCTTTAATACCACTTGAAACTGATAGTAATGCTGCAATCGATTTGGGTTTTCACCATAACGACCATCAGTAGGACGACGGCTTGGCTGTACATAGGCTGAGCGCCAAGACTCAGGGCCAATAGAGCGTAAGAAAGTGGCTGGATGGAATGTGCCGGCCCCTACTTCAAGATCTAGAGGCTGTACAATGACGCACCCTAAATCGCCCCAATACTGTTGCAGGGCAAGGATTAAGCCCTGAAATGTGCTAACGTCTGCGGTCACCTTGTCAGTCACGTGAATCACCTTAACAATAGAATGATCAAAATAAAGCCAGAATTATACATCAAGAGAAGAAACAGTTCGTGCCTATCAATAATAATCTTAACGATTGAATGCGTTATAATAGGCACATTATCCGTAAACAACGATGAGTGAAGAAAGGTAAATGATAGGTGAATAAAATAAAAGGAATCATTGCAGTCATCGCTTTAGGGTTTTTAGCCTTGCTGCCTTTGAGTGCTGCACAAGCGATTGGTAAGTCAATTGGACTGAGATTTTATAAAAAAGGAAATGCAAATAAATTTTATAAAATCACGCGCAGTAACATTGAGCAGTGCTTTCCAGACCTAAACACCGAAGCAAAAGAGGCGTTGGTTAAAGAGAGTCTAGAGCAAACAGGAAAATCACTCGCTGAAATGGGTATGTCTTGGTTATGGCCAGTGAAGAAAACGTTGAAAAAAAATTGTAAAAGTACACAATGAAAGTGTTATTACAGAAGGGATTTCAGCCGGTAAAGGGGTTATTTTAATCGCACCACATTTGGGAAATTGGGAGGTGCTGAATCTCTACCTGTCCAATCGTTATACCTTTACGGCGATGTACAAGCCGCCCAAGCAAAAGCAGCTCGATGAATTGATCAAAAAAATGCGTGCTCGTTTAGGTACTGATATGGCACCTGCAAATGTACAGGGGGTACGAAAAGTAATGAAGGCACTCAAGCGAGGTGAGATGGTTGGTATTCTACCGGATCAAGAGCCCGAAATTGAGGGTGGTATCTTTACAGAATTTTTCAATACACCCGCACTCACCATGAAGTTATTACCACAGTTAGCGGCACAGACCGGTGCCAAGGTGGTGTGTGGTTATGCTAAAAGGCTTGATAATGCCGCCGGTTTCGAAATCTTCTTTAGTCAAGCTGAAGAGATGATCTCAAATAAAGATATTAATCTTTCGGCAAGGGCCATGAATCAGTCTATAGAACGTTGTGTGCGCGAAAACCCAGCACAGTATCAGTGGGAATATAAACGTTTCAACACGCAACCTGAGGGCAGTGAAAAAAATCTATTCCTAGGGGTTAACGGCGCCAGAACACCGGTGTAAACAGAACTAACAAGGTGAAGACCTCTAGACGCCCAAGCAACATAGAAAAGCACAGTAACCATTTAGCAGTGGCGTTAATGCCACCAAAATTATCGGCAACATCGCCGAGACCTGGGCCAAGATTGGTAATAGTCGCCCCTACCGCAGACCATGCTGTAACTTGATCCAAGCCGGTACCCATTAGAATGATCATCATGATTACAAAGACAAGAAGATAAACCGAAAAGAAACCCCAAACCGCTTGAAGTACCTTATCTGGAATGGGCCGTCCACCTACTTTTACAGGGAAAATGGCATTGGGATGAACCAGGCGCTTAAGTTCACGATGCCCCTGCTTCAAGATAAGCAAAATACGAATCACCTTCATACCGCCACCTGTAGAGCCGACACAGCCACCGATAAATGCAGTAACAAAAAGTAAGAAAGGCAGCATTACGGGCCAGTAAGCAAAGCTACCGGTTCCAAACCCCGCCGTAGTTGCGATGGAAACAGTCATGAAAGCGGCCTGCCTTAAAGAACGAGTCGGTTCATATACCTCGTGTATAAGTAAGACCGTTAAACAGATCACAAAGGTAATGGATAAAATGCTTAGAAAGAATCTAACTTCAGCATCTTTGAAATAGTGAACAATGCTTTTGGCTCGCCAGGCTAAGAAGTGAAGCGCAAAATTCATCCCGCTTAAGATCATAAAAAAGATACAGATCAATTCAATCTTAGCATTGTCAAAGTGCCCGATACTGGCATCATAAGTAGAAAACCCGCCTAAGGCGATGGTCGAAAAAGCATGTCCAATCGCGTCAAAAGGCCTCATGCCCGCCCACCAAAAAGCAAGGCCACACATAATGGTTAATAGAGCATAGATAATCCAAAGCGCTTTTGCGGTTTCTGTGATGCGTGGTGTTAACTTGGTATCCTTAACAGGGCCAGGGATTTCAGCGCGATAAAGCTGCATCCCCCCTATTCCTAACATAGGTAGAATAGCAACAGCGAGAACGATAATACCCATTCCGCCGAGCCATTGAAGCTGCTGACGATAATAGAGAATCGATTTTGGTAGTTCATCTAGTCCTGTAATGACAGTGGCACCTGTCGTAGATAAACCTGATATTGATTCGAAAACGGAGTCAACAAGACTCATATCAGGGTTAGTGGAAAGGTAAAGCGGGATTGCACCGAATACACCCAAAACAGACCAGAACAAAACAGTAATTAAGAAGCCATCGCGAATGCGTAGTTCACCTCTTACACGGTAAAAGGGTACCCAGATCAAAAAGCCACAAGCTAAAAGAATAAAAAAGGCAGAGATAAAGGCAGCGTGTTCACCATCTGCATAATAAAAAGAAACACCTAAAGGGGGTAATTGAGCAAAACTGAAAAGCATTAACAGTATGCCAAGAACTCTAAG
>JAJOJN010000107.1 GCA_021208565.1 Nitrincola sp. | reverse complement strand
GACTGCAAAGCAAGATGATCCAAAAAAGGAGAAGACCAATAACTCTTATCCACACGATAGGAGTGAATCAACCAAATCTCCTTCACCCCCATACTTGAAGCCGATTGCAAGATACGACGTAACATCTTAGGCCTGGGCAACGCCATTACTAACACCACCGGAAGTGGCTTTGGTGGTGGGGTTGCCGTTGACTCATCAATTTCCAAAACCACACGAGCACTTTCTATGGCGATAACCTTAGCCTGATAGATCTCCCCCTCTAACACACCTACCCTGAGATAATCCCCCACAAGCGGTTGATGTATTTCGCGAATATGATCTGCTCTTCTATCTGTCAGTACGACCGATAGAGCGTTCGAACTCGTCAATGATGATGTAAGCTCATTTGGGTTAATCAGAATAAGATTCATTAGATACTACAGTGCCCTTGACCACGTTTCTTAAGATATTGCTGATGGTACTCTTCAGCTGGCCAAAACTGACCTGCTGGCTCAATAGTAGTGACAATAGGTGAAGAGTAGGCACCACAAGCTTCAAGCGCCGCTTTACTTTGACGCGCCAACTCGGCTTGGACTTCATCCTGATAGAAGATTGCTGAGCGATATTGTGTACCCACATCAGGACCTTGGCGGTTCAATGTAGTCGGGTTATGGCACTGCCAAAACACAGCTAAAAGCTGCTCATAACTGATTTTTTGCGGATCGAAATCAATCCACACGGCTTCAGCATGTCCAGTAGCACCTGAACACACAGAAGCATAATCGGGATGATCCGTTGCTCCTCCCATGTAACCCACGGCGGTCGCCTTCACCCCTTCAAGCTCTGAAAAGGTTAACTCCACGCCCCAAAAACATCCTGCTGCAAAGGTAGCAATTGCCATGATATTCACCATCGATTTTTATTCAGTGAGTTGATCTCTATTCTACACACTAACTGAACATTTAGATTAGAACTCAAGCACCTTTATACGGTATGATTTACATAAAAACAGGGGGCTTATGGCGACTTACGCAATTGGTGATATCCAAGGATGTTACGATGAACTGATGGAACTGCTCGATCTAATCGACTTTAACGATTCGGATCAATTGTGGCTTGCGGGTGACTTAGTGAACCGAGGACGTCAGTCGATTGAGGTACTTCGTTTTGTTTATCAACTTGGTGATCGAGTTAAATGTGTGCTGGGTAACCATGACCTACACCTGTTAGCACTTCATTACGGCACCACTCGCGACAAGCGCAATGCAACGCTGCAACAAGTCCTAGAAGCACCCGATCGGGATGAACTGATGAACTGGCTCAGATTTCAGCCACTACTCGTTGATGATGAATCATTGGGCTATGTCATGACCCATGCAGGCATTCCGCATATCTGGTCTTTAGGTAAAGCGAGAAAACGCGCCAAAGAAGTGGAGCAGATTTTGCAAAGCGACGACGCGCGTGAGTTTTTCAACCACATGTATGGCAACAAACCAGACTCTTGGCACAACCACCTAGAAGGCTGGGTTCGTCTGCGTGTGATCACCAACTATTTTACACGGATGCGTTTTATCACCCCAAGTGGCCAACTCGAATTTCATGGCAATGGCGAGGTAGATAAAGCCCCTAGCGGATTTATTCCTTGGTTCGAGGCAAGACGCGCTTCGCCCTTACCCAGAAAACAAATTTTTGGACACTGGGCCGCCCTGATGGGAGAAACCGGCAAACCCGACTGCATTGCCTTAGATACTGGATGCGTTTGGGGCTATGGATTACGCGCAATGCGACTGGAAGACCAAGCGATTACTCAAATCGCCTGTCATGCCTACCACACTGAATCAATATGAGTTTTTTTGATGAGCCAGTTTAAACACCTTAACCCAAATGACGCTATTTCTCTCATAGAAGCAGGCGCCAATATTGTCGATATTCGTGACGCACAAAGTTATCAGCAAAGTCATATCAGCAGTGCTTACAACCTGAACAATGACAATCTGCATGTTTTTTTACAGCAAGCAGATCTCAATACTCCACTCATCGTCTGTTGCTATCATGGCATCAGTAGCCAATCGGCGGCTGATTATCTTGCCAGCCAAGGATTCAGTGATGTCTATAGTTTGGATGGCGGTTTTGAACAGTGGCGCATTCAGTATCCCGACCACTGTGAATCCTGATGCAGATTTACCTTGTTGGCGGCGCTGTCCGTGATCAATTGCTTGGCTTAAGTGTCAAGGATCGTGATTGGGTTGTTGTCGGCGCCACACCCGAACAGATGCGCGAATTAGGTTTCATCCCTGTAGGCAAAGACTTTCCGGTTTTTATTCATCCAGAAACCGGCGAAGAGTATGCCCTGGCCAGAACAGAGCGAAAATCAGGTCATGGCTATCAAGGATTTACCTTTCATACTGACCCTAGCGTAAGCCTAGAAGAAGATCTACTCCGCAGAGATCTCACCATCAACGCCATGGCGATGCATGAAGATGGTAGCTTGATTGATCCCTATGGGGGGCAGCATGACCTAAAAGAAGGTATTTTAAGGCACGTATCACCTGCGTTTTCTGAAGATCCTTTACGCGTACTCCGCGTGGCTCGATTTGCAGCACGTTTTAACCCTCAAGGATTCAAGATTGCACCTGAAACGCTCCAACTGATGAGACAAATTAGCCAGAGTGGTGAATTAGAACACCTCAGTGCTGAAAGAATTTGGCAAGAATTTGAAGGTTCACTTAATGCTGATTACCCTTTAGCGTTTCTACAAACACTGAACTCCTCAGAAGCACTTGAACGCGTCATGCCGGAACTCGTAAACCTAGACTGGCTTAGTGCAGAGGCAGTCATGAGCCATCTGAATCCAATGAAGCCCTCGCCAGAACAACGCTTTGCGTTGATCTGCCAAATCGCTTTCAAAGAGATTTGCCAAAAAGAAGCTCTCATAAACTTTTGTACTCGCTTAAAAGCACCCAAGCGCTTTCAACAAGCAGCTCTAGATCTGCTTGAATGGCATCAAAGCTTATCTAGATTTGATCAAGTATCCGCTGAACAGCGCTACCATTTGATCAAATCGTTAAAACTGCTAAGACAACCCGAGCGTTTATCCTGCCTAATTCCACCTACCCTAGCCCTTCATCCCGACGCACCCGAAGATCTGGATAATCGCTGCACCTTGCTGATGCAAAGGCTACGAGAGGTCAACTCCACGACCTGGTCAACCCAAGGCGTTCAAGGTAAAGCACTTGGAGAAGCGATGGAAAAAGCTTACATCGCAATCTGTTCAGAATTTTAACCCCAGATGTAGCCGCTCAATTGAACAGCTAAATTGAACAGCTATCGAGAAAAAGAAATCTGTCGGTCACGCCAAAAGAAATCTACTGGCCAAAGCTTTTGCTGTTGATCGTACTCAGCCCAAAGCTGTTGATAAGAGCGCTTACGAATAGGATGCAGCTGATCAGGCTTTAACTCTGCCAAGGGCCAAAGCACGAAGGCATTTTTATCCACTTCGTCACGTGGCAGCAAAACCCCATCCACCTCACCAACGAGATCATCATAAGTCAGAATATCGATATCTAAGGTTCTGGAACTGAATTTAGGACCATTTCGACGACGACCATTGTTATCCTCGATCTGCTTTAGACACACAGAGAGTTGAGCGACCGTTAAATCGGTGTGAATGCCCACCACCATGTTATAAAAGGGACTTCCTTTAAAACCCACCGCCTCACTTTCATAAACGGAAGAGAGCTGCAAATCACCAAAGGCCGCAAACAAGGCATCCAAGGCAGCCAATATGTAACGTTCACGATCCTGATTACTACCAAGACTGAGCAGTACCTCCGCCATTAAAAGGCCTCTCCCCTCTCAATCACTACTCCAACATCACTTGCCTGAGGAACAGCGCCCGGTTTACCTAGCTTTAAACGAAGCCAAGGCACAGAAAACTCATCCATCACCAATGCAGCAATCTCTTCTGCTAGGGTTTCAATAAGCAAAAACTCACTTTGAGCAATAAACTCAATCAACCTATCCGATATGGCTTTGTAATTTAGGGTCTGATCAATATCATCTCGACTCGCGGCCGCACGAATATCTGTTCCCATCTCCAGATCTATACAGAGAGTCTGCCGAATGGTACGTTCCCAATCATAGATACCAATAACCGTATCAACCTGCAGTCCGCGAATGTAGACTATATCCATCAATGACCTCTAACACTGTGAGTCAGTTATGCTAACCGACAGTTTACTGGAACCCGCCCTGATAAGCCTTGCCTATTTACTGGGTTCAGTACCGACTGCGCTGTTGGTGTGCAACTCTATGGGGATCGCCGACCCACGTCAACAAGGCTCAGGTAATCCAGGCGCCACAAACGTACTTAGAATCGGCAATCGCAAAGCAGCAATACTGACCTTGATAGGTGATGTCGGCAAAGGTGCGCTGGCGGTGGGGTTAGCCATCTTTGCTCAGCAGAGTGAAGGAATCATTGGATTATGCGCACTTGCCGCGATTCTTGGCCATCTGTTCCCCATGTTTGGTGCTTACCGAGGCGGCAAAGGTATTGCGACACTGTTTGGCTGCATGGCGGTTCTCAGCTGGCCCATTATGTTATTGCAACTCGGCATTTGGCTGAGCGTGGCACTTACAACACGCATCTCTTCACTCGCCTCTATCACTATGGCGATCATCACCCCCGTATTAGCTTGGTTGATGGCCCCTGATCTACTCAGCCCTTTAAGTCTAATTGCACTGCTCTTATTAGCTCGTCACAGAGTCAACTTCGTCAGACTTTATCGCGGTGAAGAAAGCCGCTTTTAAACCTTTCAAAGGGGCGGCAAGCTCGCCATCGGCCAACGCGGTTTTGCCAGTATAGTCAAATCACTTTGTTGACCAGCCAAGAGTCGCTGGCAGCCTGCGTAGGCAATCATTGCACCATTATCCGTGCAAAAATGCGGCCTTGCATAAAAAAGATGAGCCTTTTCGGCTTTAACCATCTCCTCTAAACGGGTTCGCAAACGCTTATTGGCACTCACACCACCGGCAATAACAAGCTGCTTGAGACCAGTTTCTTTGAGTGCTCGACGACACTTAATCGCTAAAGTATCCACCACCGCATCTTCAAATGCTGCCGCAATATCGGCCATAGTTTGATGATCAATCTGACCCTGATCATCTCGACAGGATTCAGCCGTGTTAAGGGTAAAGGTTTTCAAACCGGAAAAACTAAAATCTAATCCAGGCCGATCGGTCATAGGACGAGGGAAACGAAAGCGGGTACGGTCACCCTGTTCGGCCAACTTCGCAATCAGCGGCCCACCAGGGTATTCAAGCCCCAACATTTTCGCTGCTTTGTCGAAGGCTTCTCCTGCTGCATCATCCAGCGATTCACCTAACAACTCATACTGACCTATCGCATCAACACGCACTAACTGGGTATGTCCACCCGACACTAGTAAAGCCACAAAGGGAAATGCTGGTGGATTTTCTTCGAGCATGGGCGCCAAAAGATGTCCTTCCATGTGATGCACGGCCATCGCAGGAATACCTAAACCCAGCGCTAGAGCGCGACCTGTTGAAGCCCCCACCATCAAGGCACCAATCAAACCTGGCCCAGCGGTGTAGGCAACAGCATCCAGATCGTTCAGCGATAATCCTGCTTCAGCCATCACTTCTTTGATTAAGGGGATCAATTTACGAACGTGATCTCTTGATGCTAACTCAGGCACTACGCCACCATACTCAGTATGCATCGCAACTTGGCTGTAAAGTGCATCTGCTAGTAAGCCCTGCTCACTATCATAAAGCGCCACCCCTGTTTCATCACATGAGGTTTCAATTCCCAAGACTCGCATCAACGCCACCTACCCAAATTACTTGCCCAAAATGCACAAATCGAACTCAGCGCATGTTTAGGATGAAAAATTGGCGATATTATCCCCAAACTTCGATTAAATTTCATCTATTGATCGCTTTACTTCCCCTTTGTCAATCAGTAAAATTTTGCACCTTGGTCAAAAACCGCTGTTATGGGCATTAGCTGTCCGCAGCAAGTCGACCAAGTTTCAACAACCATTAACACTGAGGAGCTTTCATGCCAGCAGTAAAAGTAAAAGATAACGAGCCATTTGACGTAGCACTTCGTCGTTTCAAGCGTTCTTGTGAAAAAGCAGGCGTTCTTGCTGAAGTTCGTCGCCGCGAGCATTACGAAAAGCCAACGACTGTTCGTAAGCGCAAAGCTGCCGCTGCTGTTAAGCGTCACGCTAAAAAAGTATCACGTGATACATCACGTCGCGTTCGTTTGTACTAATCAAACACGTTTAATAGATAGACTATTGCTTATACAGCAATAACCCGTAATCGAATTCTCCAGTGTTCATTTGACCGAGATACAGATGTCTAACCTGAAGCAACAGATCACAGAACAGATGAAAGATGCCATGCGCGCTAAAGATAAAGTGCGACTCGGAACTATTCGACTGATCTTATCGGATCTGAACCGCATCGAAGTTGATGAGCGTATCGAGCTGGATGATGACCGCGTGCTAGCCGCCCTAGATAAAATGGCTAAACAACGACGCGATTCGATTACCCAGTATCTGGCGGCTGAGCGCCCAGAACTGGCCGATAAGGAGCAGCAAGAGCTGGAGGTGATTAAAACTTTCTTGCCGCAACCTCTCAGTGATGATGAAATAGATGCCATTATTGACGAAGCAATTCATGCTACCGGCGCTTCCGGTATGCAGCAGATGGGGTTAGTCATGGCTCTGGTAAAACCACGCGTCCAAGGACGCGCCGAAATGGCACAAGTATCTGCGCGCGTAAAAGCTAGACTTTAACCTGGTCGACTAGACAACTCGGTTTAGTTTCGATTTTCGGAGCTATAACTACGCTGGAGATACCATGGCGGGGCGCATTCCACAATATTTTATTGACGACCTTCTCGCTCGCATCAATATTACTGATGTCGTTGAAAGCCGCGTAAAATTACGCAGAAGTGGTAAAAACTATTCCGGTCTCTGTCCATTCCACAAGGAAAATTCACCCTCCTTCACGGTTAGCCCTGAAAAGCAATTTTATTACTGCTTTGGCTGCGGCGCAGGTGGAAATGCACTGGGCTTTCTTATGGAATATGAAAACGTCACTTTTCCAGAAGCGATCGAAGAATTAGCACGCATGGCGGGAGTGGATATTCCGAAAGAGGAACCCACAGCCAAACAACGCGAGCGAGAACAACAAGTCAAACAACAGATCACACTGCTTGATCAAGCCAGCCAGTATTACCAGCAACAACTTCAACACGCAAACGACCGAGCTAAGGCTAATCTGTATCTTAAAAAACGCGGCCTAACCGAGGCGATTATTCAACGCTTTCTGATCGGGTATGCACCAGCCGGTTGGGACAATTTGATTCAGCACTTTAGTCAGCTATCTGAACCCACCAAACAACTCGAAAAAGCAGGCGTGGTTGTTTATAACGAAGAAAAAGATCGCTACTACGATCGTTTTCGTGATCGAATCATGTTCCCCATTAGAGACATGCGTGGGCGGGTCATAGGATTTGGTGGTCGCGTTCTGGGTGATGAAAAGCCCAAATACCTCAACTCCCCTGAAACAGAGACCTTTCACAAAGGCAGTGAACTCTATGGGCTTTACGAAGCTAGACAGCATAATCGACAACTTGATCGACTGATGATCGTTGAAGGTTACATGGATGTCGTAGGGCTTGCACAACATGGCATCACTTGGGCTGTCGCAACCCTCGGTACAGCTACCTCTGAGCAACACATTCAACGCCTCTTCAAGCTCGTACCCGAAATTATATTTTGTTTTGACGGTGATAAAGCGGGGCGAAGCGCAGCAGAACGCGCACTAAATACCACACTCCCCTTAATGGAAGATGGAAAATCGGTGCGTTTTCTTTTTCTACCCGAGGGAGAAGATCCAGATAGCTTAGTGCAAAAGGAAGGCAAAGATGCTTTTGAACAACGAACACTGAGCGCCACCCCGCTTTCAAGCTATTTTTTCAGTACACTAGCTGGTGATAGCTCAATGGACAGCATGGATGAGCGCGCACGCATCGCATCATCTGCCCTCCCTCGCATTCGCAGCATGAAGCCAAGTCTACTGCAACAAATGATGCTTGATCGCGTTTCAGAAATGACTGGACTGAGTGCAGATCAGCTTAACAGCTTGATTAGCCTACAAGAGATGCACCAACCCGCTCACCAAGCAGCAACACACCAAGCCAAACAATCCAAAGCATCGACTGAGCAAACCGATGACTATTACGACTACCCAGAGCTAAGCGCTGAAGAAACAGACTATCATCCTACGGAAGCACCAACCAATGGGGTTTACAAAGACTATCCAGCCGAAAAATTCTATACAGAACCTAAAAGTTACGGTATCAAACGCACGCAAAAAACGGTCAGCCTAGTTAATCGCATCATCTCAATTTTGCTCATAAAACCGGAACTCGCCAGAGACATTGACGATCTCGACTCACTTGGACACCTACAAGAATCCAATATCGATCTACTCATCGAGTTGATCAGCTACTTTCGCCAACACCCTAACAACTCCATTGGAACACTCGCTGTCGACTGGCAACATGATGATCAAAAAGCTGCCTATCTTTTAATCCTAGGCGAAATCTCACACTTAGAGCTTATTCCCAAAAATGCCGATTATCTCAGTGAGCTACGCGATGCGATCAAGCAGCTTTACAAACGTGACACAGAAAGCCAACTCGATAGACTCTTGAAAAAGAAAAAAACAGTCCCCATTAACTGAGGACGAAAAGAAAACGGTTACAACAACTCCTGCTATCAGGAAGATAAAAATATCGCTCAGGATTTGGCAAACACTGATTTATGCTCTACTTTTATACAATGTTAAATCAATTTATGCCTTGTAACTATTCAGCACCACCTAAAACGGCTATAATGTTGCGCTTCTTTTTCTACTCATCACTTACATCAGCATTCATCGCAGGGGCTCTATGTCAGATACTTCCCAACAGCAGTCTCGTCTGAAAGAACTCATCGCGCGTGGCAAGGAACAAGGTTACCTCACTTATGCCGAGGTAAACGATCACCTGCCCGAGGATATCGCCGACCCAGATCAGGTTGAAGATATCATCCGCATGATCAACGACATGGGCATCTCAGTGTCCGAAGAGGCACCCGATGCTGAAACGCTGTTGATGACCGAAGGGGATTCAGCAGAAGAAGCCGACGAAGAAGCAGTCGCCGCACTGGCCGCTGTTGAGTCGGATGCTGGTCGCACCACGGATCCTGTCCGCATGTACATGCGTGAAATGGGCACAGTTGAACTACTGACCCGAGAAGGCGAAATTGAAATCGCTAAGCGCATAGAAGAAGGCATCCGTGAAGTGATGATGGCGCTGTCCTACTTCCCAGGCAGCGTTGAAAACATTCTTGAAGCCTACGACGCCACTCTGCAAGAAGAGGGTCGCCTGAGCGACATCTTTAGCGGCTACATCGATCCCGATGCACCCATCCCAGAAGATGAAATCGACGTTGAAGATCTTGATGAAGAAGACGATAGCGTCGCTGATAGTGACGACGACGATGATGACGAAGACGGTGATGACGACAGCGCCAGCGATGACGACAAAGACCGTGGACCTGATCCAGAGGAAGCCGCGCAACGCTTCGGCATGATTCGTGATTGTCTTGTTGCCTACAAAAATGCGTCCGAAGCTCACGGCAAAAACAGCCCAGAAGCCCAAACTGCACTGGAAGAGCTGAGCACTGCATTTGCACCAATCAAATTATCACCGCGCTTTTACGACATTCTTGTCGGCCGTATTCGTGATTACATTGAAAAAATTCGCGCTCAAGAGCGCACCATCATGCGCATCTGCACCCAACGTGCTGGTATGCCGCGTAAAGATTTTATCCAGAGCTTCCCGGGTAACGAAACCAATCCCGACTGGTTCGATTCCCTAGCAGCCGGTAAACAAGGCTGGGCTGAAAAAATAGCCCAAAACCTAGGCGACCTGAAACGCTCGCAGCGCCGCTTGATCCAAATTGAAAATGAAGTGGGCATCTCGCTCGCTGAGATCAAAGAAGTCAACCGCCGCCTCTCTATCGGTGAAGCACGCGCTCGTCGCGCCAAGAAAGAGATGGTTGAAGCGAACCTACGTCTGGTTATTTCGATTGCGAAAAAATACACCAACCGTGGCTTACAGTTCTTGGATCTTATCCAGGAAGGTAACATCGGTCTGATGAAAGCTGTCGATAAGTTTGAATACCGTCGCGGTTACAAATTCTCGACCTATGCAACCTGGTGGATTCGTCAGGCAATCACCCGTTCCATTGCCGACCAAGCACGTACCATCCGTATTCCGGTTCACATGATCGAAACGATCAACAAACTGAACCGTATCTCGCGTCAAATGCTTCAAGAGATGGGTCGCGAACCACGCCAGAAGAACTGGCCGAGAAGATGGAGATGCCAGAAGATAAGATTCGTAAGGTTCTTAAGATCGCCAAAGAGCCTATCTCTATGGAAACCCCCATCGGTGACGATGAAGATTCCAGCCTAGGCGACTTTATCGAAGACGTTGTGATGACTTCACCTGTCGACACCGCAACCGGTGAAGGCCTTCGTGAAGCGACCCGTAGCGTTCTATCGGGCCTAACCGCTCGTGAAGCCAAAGTACTGCGTATGCGCTTTGGTATCGACATGAACACCGACCACACACTTGAGGAAGTCGGTAAGCAATTCGACGTTACCCGTGAACGTATTCGTCAGATCGAAGCCAAGGCACTGCGCAAGCTACGCCACCCAAGCCGATCCGATCACCTACGCGGATTCCTTGACGAGTAAAAACAACCGCTTAACAATATTGCGCCAATGCTTACGAATCGGTATCATTGGCGCTCGTTTTTAGGGCCTATAGCTCAGTTGGTCAGAGCAGCGGACTCATAATCCGTTGGTCCCAGGTTCAAGTCCTGGTGGGCCCACCAACTCCTCCTCCCAAATGATTCCATCCTAATCCAGACCCTTGTAAAACCAAGCCTTCCAGCCTAATCTAAATCCCAGTAGCATCCTAAAAATGCCATCACAGCCGGGCATATTTGGGGGCATTAGCGGGGGCATATGCAATTTTTATAAACTCTATACCCCCACAACTAACTTAGGGTACCGTTCATGAATCTAACTTATCAATAAAATCCAACCATTAGCGCCAAAAGAAAAAATTACAACGTATCAGCTAGTGGAGGTCTTTACCTAGAGGTTGCGCCAGCTGGTGGCACTTGGTCTAAAAGATATCACGCTCGTCCAATTGACAAAACTCTAAAATCGTACAAAAGCTTTGTAAAAGAACGTATTTACAAGATGCTTTTAGTGACTGAAGAAGCTCATGAGAAGTGGAATCAAAAGGTCAAGCTACTAGCTCATTTGCAACTGAAATAAACGGGAGATACCAGTTAGTTATCGTTACTGGAGCCAAAGCAGAGCTCAGCGCTGCACTTAATCAAACTTAAAATACAGCACGCCAAACTAGTACAACTGCCAATGATGTAAGAAGCCAGTTGAATACAGCTTCAAATCTTCGATTACTTATATAACTCAGTAATCTAACACCAAACCATGTTCCTACTGCGCCACTTAGCATCATCAAAAAAAATCAGTCCTAACCATTCCTTAAAGACAAAACCTGAAGCACCAAAAAACAAAGGCTTTTGTTAGATGCTGGATACTCATGCACCCTGCAAAGTTAGCAACAGTTTTGAATCGATCACCTTTATGCTGTTCTTTAACAAAGGCGGCAACGAGTGGGCCTGTTGCTCCAACAAACATACTTAAAAAGCTCGATACAATCGCTGCGAAGAAGGTTCCTACTCTTCCAAGCGCCAGAGTTGGTACTTTGGGTCCCCAGCATAAAAAACAAAATAAATCCAGCAATAGTTAGCTGAAGAGAACTCATGGGAAGCTGTACCAAAAAGAGGCTTGCTAACCAGCCACCGAATACTGCACCTGGAACAAATGAAAGTAACAGTTTCCAATCAACATACTTAAGAGTAAGGATTACTCTATTAAAATTGATCCTAACTGAACAATACCATGAACGGGTATTACAGCAGCAGGAGGAATAACTATCGCCATAATAGCTAAAAGCAAGATACCACCACCTATACCAATACTTGCTGTGATGGCTGAGGTTATCGCTGCAGACAAGATAAGCAATACGATTGCAACCTCACCAAGTTGATCAGGTATTAGCCATTCCACAAGAACACCTCAACTTAGCAAAATGATGAGTAGAAAAGTAAAGGCTACTTCATCTTAATCGAAGAGCCTAGTATCAATCGCTAAAAACCGTGACGTTGTTTTTTCTAATGCGTTTCGATATAGCGCCATCATGCGATAGAAACCATGCACAAATTTTCCATAAGGCATGGTAATGAACAGTGCCATTACACAACCCAAGTGAATTACCAACATGACACCCATAGCTGAGGTTTCACGAAGCAACATTAAGCCCAAGCCGGTAGAACCTGTTAACCAAAGTAGGACAATAAAAGCAACATCCATACCTAGTTGTTTAACATCGGCTGTATTTGCGTCTCTAACCAACTTCAAATAAAGTAAACCCGCCGGTCCAATTAGCAATCCAATACCACCTAAGGTGCCTAAAATCTTCGGCAAGCTTAGGAAGTCATAAGGCGCCATCCATCCGAAAACATAGTGATAGATGGTCCCTGTCACTGTTGCAGCAAACGCCAACATAAAGCCATA
>JAJOJN010000124.1 GCA_021208565.1 Nitrincola sp. | reverse complement strand
TCCTATTGGTTTCGATGACGAGCAGTCAAGTAGGACTGGGACATCTCGCCATCTTTTCATTAGTGGGTGTGCTGGATACCCTGCTGACAATCGTATTCTGGGCAACCATCGGCTCTGTTATCATTAGCTGGGTGGCACCTAATTCGCCGCATCCCGCGCCACAACTACTTGTACAGTTGGTTGAACCTTATTTGCTTTGGTCAGACGTGTCATTCCGCCGATAGGTGGCTTAGACTTATCGCCAATCGCCATCTTTCTGATTATTCAAATTATCCAATCGCAACTACCCCGTTTGATGTGACCTGAAATTCGATATTTTTTTTCTGTTCGATTTTCAGCGTGATCAATAGAGGGTAAAAAAGGTGAAGGATTTTCCAGAAGATTCAGTCGGCATCGTCACTCCGCAACGTATACATTTTGACCAACCACTGACGCTCGCCAGTGGTCGTGTCCTGCCAGAATACGATCTGGTCGTAGAAACCTATGGCCAACTCAATCAGCAAGCCTCCAATGCCATTTTGATTTGTCATGCCCTGTCAGGTCATCATCATGCGGCAGGCTACCATCATCAGGATGATAAAAAACCAGGTTGGTGGGATTCAGCAATTGGCCCTGGTAAAGCCATAGATACAAACCGCTTCTTTGTTGTCTCACTCAACAATTTGGGCGGATGTCATGGTTCCACCGGACCTAACACTCTAAATCCCGAAACAGGTCAACCTTTTGGTCCTGACTTTCCGATTGTTACGGTCCAAGACTGGGTACAAAGCCAAGCCAGACTGGCCGATTACTTGGGCATTCAACAATGGGCAGCAGTTGTTGGTGGCAGCTTGGGTGGTATGCAAGCATTGCAGTGGTCTATCGACTTTCCTGATCGTTTACGTCACTGTGTCATCATCGCGGCCGCACCGAAACTGAGCACTCAAAACATTGCCTTTAATGAAGTCGCACGTCAGGCCATTACTAAAGATCCGCAGTTCCACGATGGCCACTATTATGCACAACAATCCGTGCCCAAAACAGGGCTAATGCTGGCGCGCATGGTGGGCCATATTACCTACCTTTCAGAAGATGGTATGCGTGAAAAGTTTGGCCGCGAGTTACGTTCGGGCAAATTGAGCTTCGATTTTAACCCGCAATTTGAGATAGAAACCTATCTACAGTATCAGGGAGAGCGCTTCTCAACCTCTTTCGATGCCAATACCTACTTATTGATGACCAAGGCGCTCGACTATTTTGATCCAGCAGCTGACTACGATAATGATTTGGCTCTAGCACTCAAGAATGTTCAGTGCCAATATTTTGTGGCGTCCTTTACCACAGATTGGCGTTTTTCACCCGAGCGTTCACGTGAAATTGTCGATGCATTAATCGAAGCTGGCAAAAAAGTGACCTATACCGAAATTCAAGCGGCTCACGGCCACGATGCTTTTCTTATTCCAATACCCCGATACATGGAGGTGTTCGGTGCTTATATGAATCGTATTGCCAACGCTGTGGAGAAAGATAATGCGCGCTGATTTAGAGATTATTCGTGATTGGATTCGCCCTGGTTCTCGTGTTATCGATCTAGGATGTGGTGAAGGTGAACTGTTGGAGCATCTGGTTAACGAAAAACAGGTGCAGGGCTATGGTATCGAAATTAATTCGGACAACATCACCGCCTGTATTGAGAAAGGCGTGAGCGTCATTGAAAAAGATATTGATGAAGGTCTTTGTAGCATTCGGAGCAACAGTTTTGATACCGTGGTGATGAGTCATGCACTGCAAACCATGCACCGACCTGATCAAATTGTTGAAGAGATGTTACGTATCGGAAAAGAGTGCATTGTCACCTTCCCTAACTTTGCACATTGGCGCGCGCGTTTCTATCTCGCTTTTCGCGGTCGCATGCCGGTCTCTAAATTCTTATCCTATACTTGGTATAACACGCCTAACATCCACTTCTTCACCTTTAAAGATTTTGAGGAACTCTGTGTCGAGCGCAATATCTACATAGTGGACCGAACTGTGGTGGATCATGAGCATAAACACCGCTGGTGGATTCGCTTGTGGCCGAATATGCTCGGAGAGATCGCTATCTATCGTATTACTCGATAAGCATCCCTTAAAATTGGAGAACCGATATGCTAAATCGCCTTAACACCCACTCGCTTATCTCAGGATTTTGCGCCCTCGCTTTGTCTTTTGGGCTGATCAGCCTAACTCACGCTGAACAGATGTTCAGCGATGAACAGTATGAAATCCATTACAGCGCTTTTAATTCCACACTTATCCCTGCAGAGGTCGCTTCTCGTCATGGACTGACTCGCAGTGGCAACAGAGGTCTCATCAATATTGCCGTACTAGAAAAGCAGGAAGATGGATCAAAGGTGCCAGTTAGCGCTGAAGTTACTGGGGAAACACGAAATATTGTGCAGCAACGCCAGAACCTCAGTTTTAATGAAGTTCAAGAAGCTAATGCCATCTATTCCATCAGCAGCTTTCAATTTACCAACGAAGATCTGCTCAGCATCACTTTAAATGTTAAACCGGAAACCTCTGATCAAACCTATACTATTGAGCTTCAACAAACTTTTTACGTGGATTAATTCGTGAGCAAACAACAATTTGTATTGGCCAGTAACAATGCCGGAAAACTGCGTGAATTTAGCCAAATGCTGGCCAAGGAAGGGATTGAACTCTTACCTCAGTCGGCATTTTCGGTTGAAGATGCTGACGAAACGGGGCTGACCTTTGTTGAAAACGCCATTTTAAAAGCACGTCATGCCAGTCAACTCACGGGACTGCCTGCACTGGCGGATGATTCGGGTTTAGAAGTTGACGCTTTAAATGGTGCACCTGGGATCTATTCAGCACGCTATTCAGGTGAAGGGGCAACGGATGCTAAGAATATCGACAAACTCTTAGACGCGATGAAAGACACGCCAGAAGCACTACGTACGGGCCGCTACCAATGTGTATTGGTATATATGCGTCATGCGCTCGACCCTACTCCTCTGATCTGTCAAGCCAGCTGGGAAGGTGTGATTCTGACTGAGCGTCGTGGTGAAGGTGGATTTGGTTACGACCCTATCTTTTACATTCCTGAACTGGGTTGCTCTGTTGCCGAACTGTGTGCCGAGACAAAACACCAGCATGGTCATCGTGGCAAAGCGATGCGTCTTTTCTTTGAGCAGTTACATTCGCTGCTACCAGCATGAATAACACCAATGAACTTCCTGGGGCTTTGCCGCCCCTGTCACTTTACGTACATATTCCGTGGTGTGTGCGTAAATGCCTTACTGCGACTTTAACTCTCATGCGCAGCGAGAAGAATCGCTTCCTGAGAGAGCCTATATCGATGCCTTACTCAGCGATTTACGTTTCGAGCTTAACCGACTCTCCGCAGAGCGACCACTTCACTCAATTTTTATCGGCGGTGGTACACCAAGCCTTTTTTCAGCAGACGCTTTTAACCGGCTACTATCAGAAATCGATCAGATGATGGGTATTTCTACAGAGACTGAGATAACCTTAGAAGCGAATCCTGGTACTTTTGAGCAAGTAAAATTTGCAGGCTTCAAAGCCGCCGGAATCAACCGCCTATCCCTTGGCATTCAAAGCTTTAACAACACACAATTGAAAGCACTGGGAAGAATACATTCCGCTGAAAATGCTATACAAGCCGCCCAAGCTGCCGTTAAACTTTTTGATCGGGTAAATCTTGATTTGATGCATGGTTTACCGCAACAGAGCACTCAAGATGCACTGGATGATTTGCAACAGGCGATCGATTTAGGCCCTGAACATCTCTCTTGGTATCAGCTCACACTAGAACCCAACACTGAGTTTCATGCTCGCCCACCACAACTGCCCGTGGATGAAGCACTTTGGGAGATTCAAGAACAAGGCCAGCAGCGCCTTAGCCAAGCCGGTTTTCAACAATACGAAATTTCAGCCTATGCACGTCATCAAGCCATGAGCCGGCATAATCTGAACTACTGGACCTTTGGTGACTATATCGGTATCGGTGCCGGTGCTCATGGAAAGATAACGCATCTTGAAAACAATAAGCTACGCATTGAGCGACACCATAAGCAGCGCCAACCGAAGGGCTATCTTCAAGCTATCGAGCCAACTCAACAGCGTGAATGGGTAGACCCTGATGAACTACCTTTTGAATTTATGCTCAATGCGCTCAGACTGTACGAGGGTGTTCCCGCCAGTTTGTATGAACAAAGAACAGGGCTTTCGCTGCAACAGATTCAAAAGTCACTCAGTGCCGCTCGCGCCAAAGGTTTGCTCACAAGCAACCTTGATCGCTTGGAGCCTTCAGCACAAGGCCGATTGTTTTTGAATGATTTGTTAGAGCAATTTCTTTAAAAAGAACTCAGACGTTATTGATGCGAAAATGAGTCAACCACGCTAGGTAGCTGATCTAGACTGGTGACTTCCGCATCAGCAGGTTTAACATCGCTCGGCCACTGTGCTTTCCAGATATTGACCCAGACCGTCTTCATTTTAAGATCGGCTGCCGCTTTGACATCATTAATGGGGTGATCGCCCACATGCACCACTTCTTCGGGGTTAAGCTGATGCAACTGCAAGGCTTTTTCAAACATCAACGGATGGGGTTTCGCTTGGCCGACATCATCGGCGTTGAACTGAAAATCAAAGAGATCCGCCAGTCCGGTTCGTTTAACTTCAGCATTGCCATTACTCAGGCACCTATGATCAATCCTTTGCTTCTGAGTGCTTCCAGCATCGTGCGCGCATGTGCAAACAGCTCTACTTCGTGGCGAGCCTCTATGAATGCCGCAAAGGCATGATTGGCATGTAACTCAGCTTCTACCTCGCTATAACCCACATCGATTAAGCAAGCTTTGAGTAGACCTACCCGAACCAAGGTCATGCTGTAGGCGATTTCTGGGTGCTTTTCGATTAATTTGGCTCTTAATGCAGAACCTTCATTCAGATCAGTAATGGCAAATTTTGCCGTCACGGCAGGGGTATTGGCGTGTAACCACTCCCACAGTGTTCGGTTGGCGTGATTAATCACCGGATCTACTGCCCAGAGCGTATCATCTAAATCAAACGTAACCGCTTTAATCACGCGCTTTTCTCCTCGCTCTTGGATGTGCCTGTTCGTAAACCTGCATCAAATGCTGAAAGTCTAAATGAGTGTAAATTTGAGTAGTACTAATATCGCTATGACCCAGTAACTCTTGTACGGCACGAAGATCTTGACTGGACTCTAATAGATGACTGGCAAAGCTATGACGCAATCGATGCGGATAAACACGCCCTTGCGTTCCCAGGTACTCCCCCCCAGTGCGCTAAACGCTGCTCTACCGACCGAGTCGTTAAAGGACGACCTCGTTGACCAATAAACACTTCGGGTTGCTGATATTTGTTCCACAGGTTTCGCACTGTAAACCATCGTTTGAGAGCCTCTAATGCGGGACGGCCAATTGGCAAGAGTCGTGTTTTTTGTCCCTTACCTGTAACGCGAAGAGACGCATCGCCCAGATCAACACTTTGCATCTGCAGTGATACCAGCTCTGACACGCGCAAACCTGATGAATAAATTAACTCCATCATGGCAAAATCACGCAGCGTAATGGGCTCTTCATTTGGCGGTGTCAGAAGTTTTCCGACTTGATCAGGATCGAGAGTGGCGGGTAATCGACGGCCAGACTTGGGTGCTTGCACTGCTAAGGCTGGATTCTTATCCACCCAACCTTCGCGGTTTAAATAATGATAAAAAAGTTCGAGTTGCCGATAGCAAACGGTGCAGACTTCGACCAGACAAACCGTTGCCATGCAGCATGGCGATCGCTTGACGCAGACGCTTCTCGTTGAGAGCATGCCAACCATTCAACTGCAGTTCTTCTAACTGCTCAGACAACTTAGTTAAGTCACGCTGATAGTTGTTCAACGTATGCTTAGAGACTTGCCTTTCTGAATGCAGATGGCGCAAAAAGGCATCTACCCAAAGCGACTCATCTAATCCTTCTGTCATGTTATCGACGAGGCGACTCAAGAATATGCATCACCACGCGGCTCAAGACCTCGCCCACATAACTCAGAAAGAGCGTGCCTTGGCTACTTTGGAAGTAATCAGGATCGAAGCTTCCGATCGCCAAAAGCCCCAAAGTTTCACCTTTAACCAGTGGCACCACTGCGGCCGATTGAATGCGTGAAGCATTTTCTTGGAACAAAAAACGGTTCATCGGTTCGGAAAGCTGACCACAACTGGGCATACTGGTTTCCACTAAGGGCTGAACCAGACTGCAATCAGCTCGACTAAGAATACGTAAGCTATTGACATCAAACGGCGAGTCGCTGAATAGAATCAGACGCGCATCATCACCGTAGAAATCCTGACAGAGACTTTCCTCAATCGCGATGGCCACGTCATCCAAGGTCTGTGCTTCAAGTAATGACAGCACCATCCGTTTGGTTTTTTCAAACTGAATATCATTGTGACGTGCTATCTCTATCAGCTCTGACAGATGACCATGAAGTTTTTGGTTACGCTCCCGTAGCAGAGAGGTTTGTCGCTCCACCAAAGAAACTGCTGTACCGCGTTGATGCGGAACGTATAACTTCTCTAATAAGCCAACATGAGCGTCAAAAAAAATCCGGATGAGCAGCGAGGTACTCTGCCACTTGTTCCGCAGTGACGCCTTCTTGGGTCGCCTCTTCAGTGTCTATCGCCTGTTGAATCATAGGTAAATCTGCCCTTCATACACGGTTGTGGCAGGTCCTGTCATCATCACCGGATGACCTTCCCCCTTCCAACTAATCTGTAATTCGCCACCGGGTAGTTCCACCGTGACATCTTCATTCAATAATCCACGTAGTCGACCTGCAACGACCGCTGCACAGGCACCCGTACCACAGGCACGCGTTTCGCCAGCACCTCGTTCAAATACTCTCAATTTAACCTGATTAGCATTGAGTACTTGCATAAAGCCTACATTGACCCGCTGGGGAAAACGCGGATGGCGCTCTATTAAACGGCCCAACTGTTTCACTGGCGCTTGAGAAAGATCGTCGACTAGCAGCACACAGTGAGGATTTCCCATTGAAATGGCGCTGACTTCATAAGTCTTGCCTTCAACTTCCAACTCGTATGTTTTAGCTTGCTGATCAGCAGCAAAGGGGATTTCCACTGGATTTAAAATAGGTGCCCCCATATCAACCTGTACAGAACGATCCGCTAAGACTTTCAAAAGCGCACTGCCTTTAGCGGTTTCGACCTGAATCTCTTGCTTCACCGTTAAGCGTCTTTCACGCACAAATCGGGCAAAGCATCGCGCTCCATTACCACAGTGCTCGACTTCAGAGCCGTCAGCATTGTAGATACGGTAACGAAAATCCATATCCGGACGACTAGGCGGCTCCACCAGTAAGAGTTGATCAAAACCAACACCGGTATGACGATCTGCTAAACGCTTAACGATTTCAGGAGTCAAGCGGACACGCTGAGCCACCGCATCGATCACCATAAAATCATTGCCCAGTCCATGCATTTTACTAAAGCGTACTAACATAGCTGCGCCCTCAGTGATCGCTTGGCAGCAGTTGTTCGCCTTTTAACAGATCGTCGATCTGTTCACGTTCGCGAATTACAAAGACTTGCTCATCGTCAACCATGAGCTCTACTGGTTTGGGGCGCGTATTGTAATTTGAGGCCATGACAAACCCGTAAGCACCGGCTGAGCAAACCGCTAACAGGTCATTCGCTTCGATTTTTAACGCTCTATCTTTGCCTAAGAAGTCACCCGTTTCACAAACAGGACCAACAAGATCCCAAGTTTGAGTTGCCACTTCTTCTTTGATTTGCAGTGGAATGATCTCTTGATAAGCGCTATAGAGTGAGGGACGGATCAAGTCATTCATCGCCGCATCAATAATGGCAAAGTTTTTCTCACCGGTTCTTTTTTAGAAATTCAACTCGCGTCAGTAATACACCCGCATTGGCAACAATCGAACGCCCTGGCTCAAAAATCAGTTTCAGTGGACGCGAGCCTATATGTTCCAACATCGCTTTGACAAAGGTATCTGGCGTTGGTGGTGTTTCATCGGTGTAACACACACCCAACCCACCCCCGACATCAAGGTGATGAATGACGATACCTTGCTCAGCTAAACGATCAGTTAGTGCTAACAAACGGTCCAAAGCATCTAGAAAGGGGCTGATTTCAGTGAGCTGGCTACCAATGTGACAGTCCATTCCGACTACTTCAACACCGGGTAAAGAGGCAGCACGTTGGTAAACCGCTTCAGCATGATCGATATCGATACCAAATTTATTCTCTTTTAGGCCAGTAGAAATATAAGGGTGCGTTCCGGCATCAACATCTGGATTGACACGAAAAGAGACACGAGCCACTTTACCCATCTCTAGCGCAACCGCATTAACACGATCTAGCTCAGCATCTGATTCGATATTGAAGCAAAAAATACCGACTTCCAGCGCACGACGTATCTCTGCCGCTTGCTTACCGACACCCGAAAAGACCACTTTGGCAGGGTCACCTCCGGCTCTTAAAACGCGTTCTAACTCGCCTAAAGAAACGATATCAAAGCCAGCACCTAAGCGCGCCAATAGATTGAGCAAACCGATATTTGAATTTGCTTTAACAGCATAACAGACCAACGCATCACGCCCCTGTAATGCGTTCGCATAGGCCATATAGGCTTGTTCTATGGCTTCACGAGAATAGACGTAAGCCGGTGTGCCATACTGTTCGGCCACTTGGGTCAGCGATACCTCTTCACAAAAAAAGCTCGCCGTTGCGGTACTCAAAACTATCCATTTGTTCTCTCATCTGCCCTGTATCAACGTTAATGTTAGGCGTTATAGGTTGTTCAATCAGTCTGATTTTTCAGTGGTATCGGGCAAGTACAAGGGCCCTTTTTGACCGCAGCCACTTAAGAGTAACAGGCTGGCAAATAACACAGACCAAAACAGTTTCATACCTAACCACCTTTAGGGCTAATAGTGTCTTAAATGGGGGATTATAACCTGATGTCGTGGGCGATGGGCAGGGGCAGATGCAAACCCAGCAAGAATCAGTTCAAGCTGGGTGTTTTAGAAAGCGTTGCACTTTGTTGAGACAGTCGATTTAGAAATAGATCACTGGCAAGATAGTCCCATTCTTGCTGCCGCGTAAGCGCCATACCAGTCGACGACCTTCCGGTTAGACCCGGATGACACATGATCAAACCTCCGTCAGGCAAGTGATCAATCCAGCCATGAAGAAAACCTGAAAATCAGCATCAGCCTTCAATGAGTATAAGCCCGCAAAATGGCGACTGACGGACAGGCTAGCTTTTTTTGCCTGAGAGGAAAACCCAAAACCCATCACTCGTAATGCAACGGCTTTGGCGAATGAATCATGACCCGAAAAAGCGGGTTTTACGCCTCTTAACCACAGGGTTTCATTAGGATAGCGCTGCTTGAGGGTCGCCAACAAAACTGATCGTATACCGGGAAAAATATGCACATGTTGATGACCATCGACATACTCTGGCCGATAACCAAACTGATCTTCAAAATCATCTAATTGTCGATTGATTTGATCTCGAACCCAATTAAGGTCCAGCTTTCCCGTTAAGGAGTTGAGCATTAACCGACCTAGAGGTTGAGCCGAATCAGATTCGGTTAAATTAAAATGTAACCCTATCGCTGCCTGATTTTTGAACTTATGTAAGTTTTTCGCCTGCTCCTTCCAATCGGCTAAACAAGTCATACAGCTCACCGCCGATAGACGCTGAACTTCAAGCAACGCCAGAATACCCTCGCTGATCGGCGCCGAAAGTCCAAAATCATCAGCGCATAGAACGATAGATTTCATGCCGCAAACGCCCAAAAACGGCTAAACAGGTAAGTCAAAACAGCCACCACACCCAGCACAATAAACAAGGCGATGTCATAACGTAAGGGGGTAAATAGCAGCAACAGCGCGTAAAGCGACTCATTAATCGCAAAACTACCCAAGGCGACTGTCGCAAACTTAGGTAAAGTGCGACTGTGCTTGAGTTGCTCAGCTTTGAAGGTGAGTTTACGGTGACCAAAATAGCTGACATTAAAGGCAACCAAAAAGCCAAACACATTCGCCACCAAAGGGGCTAACCCCAAAGGTACCAGCAGTCTAACGACCAACCAGTGCACCATTAAGGCGGTCACACCCACCAGAGCAAAGCGTGAAACCTGCGCTATCATTGATCAACAGAACCTGATTCTTTTTGATCGCGGTTAATCACATGATCAGAGGTAATTTTGGTGGGGTGATGATCAGAAATCAAATAGACAGGACGAGCTTTGACCTCCGAGAAGATACGCGCCACATACTCACCCAGCACACCTACCGATAAGAGTTGTACACCACCTAAGAATCCAATGCCGGCTACCAGTGTCGGCCAACCCGGCACATCAACACCCCAAAACAACGTTCGCAGCACGATGATAATGGCATAGGCGATCGCCAGCATCGAAATACCCGCCCCAATAAACATCCACATGCGCAAGGGTGTACTGCTAAAGGCGGTAATGCCTGTCAGTGCCAACGAAGATAGGCGGCGAATACCAAAGGAAGTTTCACCACTGTGACGCGGACTGACCTGGAAAGGAATACCAATACTGCGGAAACCCACCCAAGCAAACAGTCCTTTCATCATCCGCTTACGCTCAGGTAAGGCTCTCAGCGCCCTAACCACTTTCGCATCCAGCATGCGAAAATCACCCGCATCGGCTTGAATTTCGACATCAGCACTTTGGCTTAACATATGATAGAAATAGCGTGTTAGTCGGCGCTTGATAGGATGTTCATCTGATCGATCAGAGCGAATCCCATACACCATGTCATAGCCTTCTAACCAGTGCTGATAAAACTCTCCAAGCATCTCAATAGGATGCTGCAGATCTGAATCCATCAATATCACCAGATCGGTATCGGCATGATCCAGACCTGCGCTCATCGCGGCTTCTTTACCAAAATTTCGCGATAGACGAATAAGGGAAACTGGATACTGTTTACCTAAATCAATCGCAACCGCGGAGGTCGCATCGCGACTACCATCATCAACCACCAGTATTTCAAAGCGTGATGAAAGTTTAGGCAGATATTCGCAAAGCTTGGGCACGATCACCTTTAAATTATCGGCTTCGTTAAAAGCCGGTAAAATACAGGTAATACTGGGCGCTTCGCTTAAATTTCGGGGCGATAACGTTGGATCTGATTCCGATGTATGCTGTGTTATTTTATCGGGCATGCTTCATTCCAGTTTCAAGTCATTCAGACTACAGGGCATAATGGTAAACTATATCTTTACGTTTCGCACCGGATAGCCCTCAAATCCTATGACAAGTCCTATGATCAGTCGCTTAATTTACACCTGCTTACTGCATCTTTTACTGCTATCATTCTGCTACGCTTGTGGTGGCGAGGCTATAAAGCGCCTAACTATCGAGATCGCTGGCTAGAGCGCTTGGGCTTCATCGCCCCCTTAGAAAACACGCCTGACGCTCCCCTATGGATTCATGCCGTCTCGGTGGGCGAGGTACAGGCTATCTCAACACTTGTCGAAAACCAACTGGTTCAACATCCAAATATTCCAATCATCATCACCACCATGACGCCGACAGGCGCTGATCGTGTACGCCTTTTATTTGGCACACGCGTGACACACCGATACTGCCCCTATGACTTACCTTGGGCACTCAAGCGATTTATACGCACCATCAAGCCCCGAGCCTGTTTGATTGTTGAAACAGAACTTTGGCCCAATTTTTTAGACCAGTGCTATCGTGCAAATATCCCTGTTATCTTGGCCAATGCACGATTGTCTGAGCGTTCTGCTCGGGGATATGCACGGTTTCCTAATTTAACCAAAGGAATGCTTGATCAGGTTACCCATCTTGCGGCTCAGGGTGAAGCCGATGCGGAGCGCTTTAAAGCACTGGGAATGTCTCCAGAGCGACTTAGTGTGACCGGAAGCATTAAGTTTGATGTACCGATACAGGCAGTCTGGCTTGAACAAGCGAATTCGATGAAACAGGCTTGGGGACCCACTTGGGGACCCAAAAGACCAGTGCTTTTGGCGGCCAGTACTCATGCAGATGAGGAAGCGCAACTACTCAACAGTTTTCCGCGACTACTCAACCAAAATCCCGATACCTTGCTGATTCTTGTCCCTCGTCACCCAGAACGTTTTTGATGAAGTGGCGCAACTTTGTTATGAAAGTGGTTTACGCTATCAACGCCGAAGCGAACAGCAGACCCTCTCTGAGGATATGCAGGTTTACCTCGCCGATACCATGGGAGAGTTGATGATCTTTTGTGCGGCGGCTGATGTGGTATTTGTGGGTGGTTCGCTCATTGAGCGCGGAGGGCACAACCCTTTAGAGCCTGCTTTACTCGGAAAGCCAGTGCTTTGCGGTCAACATACCTTTAATTTTGCCAGTATCACCGAAGGACTTTCTCAGGCCGGCGCGCTGATTCAAGTCAGCCAAGCTGAACAAGTCATGCACCAAGCAGCAAACTGGTTTGCAAGACATGAAGAACGCTTGAAAGCGGGCGAAGCCGCTAAAGCTTATGTTGCACAACACACCGGAGCTTTAGATCGTTTAACCGCTCAACTGGAAAAAATGCTTTGACTTTTCACCATCTTCACTCAGCACAAACGGATTGAGGAGGGATAATCGCCCAATTCAATCTAAGTGGTTCTGCATTCTTGGCCACAGGCCATTCGAGCAGTAGCTCACCCTGCGCCGAAATTTCACCCAGATTGGCAAGCTGCTCAGGCAATTCATTATGCTGCCACACCAGCATTACACCCGACTGATCGATGCGCTGCCTGATCCACCCAAGGACTGTAATCCATCCGCCCCTCTATCAGTACTGAGGGTAGGTAGAAGCACGAAGCGAT
>JAJOJN010000009.1 GCA_021208565.1 Nitrincola sp. | reverse complement strand
CTCAAGTCATGGCGGCCGGAACAGCGGGCTATACGGCGATGTTATGTGTTCAGGCACTTGAGGATAAAGGGATTAAGCCAGAAGATGGTGAGGTCCTTGTCACGGGAGCTAACGGTGGCGTCGGTGGTTTTTCGGTTAAATTGCTGAGTCGATTGGGTTATACCGTAGTGGCGTCTACAGGGCGACCAGAAGAGTCTGATTATTTGAAAGGATTGGGTGCCAGTGAAATTATTGATCGTCAACTGCTAAGCGAGCCTGGCAAGCCTCTGCAAAAAGAGCGTTGGGCGGCTGTAATTGACTCTGTGGGTAGTCACACTCTAGCGAATGCTTGTGCACAAACTCGTTATGGTGGTGTTGTGGCGGCCTGTGGTTTGGCTCAGGGTATGGATTTTCCGGCTACGGTGGCACCATTTATTTTACGCGGCGTTACCCTTGCGGGTATTGATAGCGTGATGCGTCCCTTGGCTGATAGAGAGAAAGCGTGGCAGCGTTTATCTGAATTGATGGAGCCACAGGATTTTCAAACCCTAGCAACAGAAATAGGCTTGAGCGATGTGATTCCAACAGCAGAAGCGCTTATCGAAGGTAAAGTCAGGGGGCGTGTCCTAGTTAAAAATTTCTGGTTGACAGAATCACTGCCTGAGACAATAAAAGAAGAAGACGAGCGAAGTTGACTATTTTTTTCAACAAAACGCTCGTCTTTTTTATTTTTGCTCAGTATAATGCTGCGCTCCCATGATTTGGGGACAAGAAGGCTTGTCAGAAACGTAAAAAGCGACTCTGGCAACGAATAACTATAAGGTAAGTCGGAATCGCTGATTAAAGTGGATCGAGACTTAACGAGTTAAGGTGAAACGACCCATGAAAACTACTGTTAGCGCTAAGCCAGCCGAAGTCAAACGCGACTGGTTCGTTGTAGACGCAGAGGGTAAAACCCTAGGCCGTCTGGCAACTGAAATTGCACGCCGTCTACGCGGTAAGCATAAGCCTGAATACACTCCTCACGTTGATACAGGTGACTACATTGTTGTGGTTAACGCTGAAAAAGTTCACGTGACGGGTAACAAGCGTAATGACAAGATGTACTACCGTCATTCTGGTTTCCCAGGCGGTTTGAAAGAAGCCAACTTCACTAAGATGGTACAGACCTTCCCTGAGCGTACAATTGAGTTAGCGGTTAAAGGCATGTTGCCTAAAGGGCCTCTAGGTCGCTCAATGTACTCCAAGCTGAAAGTCTACGCGGGTAAAGAGCATCCGCATCAGGCTCAGCAACCTAAAGAACTGAATATCTAAGGGGAAGGCGAATATGTCTACAACTCAATACTACGGCACTGGCCGTCGCAAAACCTCTACTGCACGTGTATTTTTGCGTCCAGGTACAGGTAAAGTGACCATCAATCAGCGCACCATGGAAAACTACTTTGGTCGTGAAACTGCACGTATGATCGTTATGCAGCCATTGCAATTAACGAATACCGCTGAAAAGTTTGATGTTTATGTAACTGTTGCCGGTGGCGGTGGTTTCGGTCAAGCAGGTGCGATTCGTCACGGTATCACCCGTGCGTTGATGGAATATGATGAGACCTTGCGTCCAGCATTGCGTGAAGCTGGTTTTGTTACCCGCGATTCGCGTATGGTTGAGCGTAAGAAAGTGGGTCTTCGTAAAGCGCGTAAGCGTCCACAGTTCTCCAAGCGTTAATTTTTTTTAGCACCTTTAGGTGGCTACCAAGAAACCCAGATGGCTTCGGCTCTCTGGGTTTTTTTTATATACCTAAGCATAAGGTAGGGCTGTTTTACCTTGTATAAATTGGGTATTTTCTTTAATATTTGCGGCATTTAATGAATTCAATTTTTGGGTTTAATAGCTGGCAGCGGATCTGGGCAACTTCTGTCCGGAGATGTTGAATGAGTGGAGATGAAATTAATGAGCAATGACGGCGTTAACAAAGGTCGGCGTCGGCTTCTCCTCGGTGCTACGACTGCATTAGGTGCAGTGGGTGCTGTGGGCGTAGCTGTGCCGTTCGTGCAGTCTTGGCATCCAAGTGCTAAGGCCAGAGCGGCAGGTGCACCTGCGCGTGCTGACGTGAGTAAGTTGGAGCCGGGACAGCAGATGATCGTTGAATGGCGTGGGCGTCCTGTATGGATCGTACGTCGTACGGAAGAAGCTATCGCTAACCTTCCTAACATGGATGATCGTCTAGCAGATCCCGAGTCTAATCGTGCTGATCAGCCCGCTTATATTCCTAAAACGCCTGAGCGTGCTCTGCGTCCAGAGTATATGGTTCTGGTAGGTATCTGTACTCACTTGGGTTGTTCACCAACTTATCGTCCAGATATCGCTCCTGCGGATTTAGGTGCAAACTGGGAAGGTGGATTCTTCTGCCCATGTCACGGTTCTCGATTCGACTTGTCTGGTCGAGTGTTCCGTGCACAACCTGCACCAACTAATCTGGTTATTCCTCCTCATGCGTATCTTGATGATGCTACCTTGATAATTGGTCTAGATCCGGAGGAAGTATAATGGCTGGTAAACGTAATAAAGGTAATCCGGGTTTAATGGGTTGGATCGATGATCGCTTCCCAGCAACCGCAATGTGGGAAGATCACCTTTCCAAGTACTATGCACCAAAAAACTTTAACTTTTGGTATTTCTTTGGTTCGCTGGCGCTTTTAGTTCTGGTTAACCAAATTGTCACCGGTATCTGGTTGACCATGAGCTATAACCCTTCCGCTGAAGGAGCTTTTGCGTCACTAGAATACATCATGCGTGATGTTGAATACGGCTGGCTCTTGCGTTACATGCATTCAACCGGCGCATCTGCTTTCTTCGTGGTGGTTTATCTGCATATGTTCCGCGGTATGATGTACGGTTCGTACAAAAAACCACGTGAGTTAGTGTGGATCTTCGGTATGACCATCTACCTAGTACTGATGGCAGAAGCTTTCATGGGTTACCTGCTACCTTGGGGACAAATGTCTTACTGGGGTGCTCAGGTTATCATTTCTCTGTTTGGTGCGATCCCTGTGATTGGTCCTGATCTACAGCAGTGGATTCGTGGTGACTATCTAATCTCTGGAATCACCTTAAACCGTTTCTTCGCTCTGCATGTGGTTGCACTACCTATCGTTTTGTTGGCGCTCGTTGTGTTGCACATCATTGCGTTGCATGAAGTCGGTTCAAACAACCCAGATGGTATTGAAATCAACGATAATCTTGATGAGAACGGTGTGCCTAAGGATGGTATTCCATTCCACCCATACTACTCTGTTAAAGATTTAGTCGGTGTTGGTGTGTTCTTGTTTGTGTTCTCAATTGTGTTGTTCTGGTTCCCTGAAGGGGGTGGTTTCTTCATTGAAGCACCGAACTTTGAACCTGCTAACCCATTGAAGACACCTGATCACATAGCGCCTGTTTGGTACTTCACAGCCTTCTACGCTATGTTGCGTGCGGTAACCTTCAGCTTGTTTGGCTTAGATGCTAAGTTCTGGGGTGTTGTTGTGATGGGTGCGGGTATTGCGATTCTGTTCGTGTTGCCATGGTTGGATCGTAGCCCTGTTAGATCAATGCGCTACAAGGGTTGGATCAGCAAGATTTTCCTACTGGTCTTTGCAATCAGCTTCATCATCCTCAGTATACTGGGTGCCTTACCAGCAACTGATGGACGTACAACAGTAGCTCAGATCTGTACAGTGCTGTATTTCGCTTACTTCATTCTGATGCCTTTCTACACCAGAATGGAAAGCACTAAACCAGTTCCGCAAAGGGTGACAGGCTGATGAAAAAACTTCTTATTGCAATTTTATTGATATGCTTGCCAACACTTGCGATGGCAGCAGCGTCAAACTATAAAATGGAACCATTTAGAGCAGATCTTCGTGATCAAGAGTCCTTACAGCGCGGTATGGCGTTATTCGTCAACCGTTGCATGGGATGTCACTCTATGGAGTATCAGCGTTTTGCCCGTACAGCGCAGGATCTTGGTATTCCAGAAGATCTAATGGAAGAGTACTTAATCCTAGGTGATCATGCGATCAATGATCTTATGACCATCGCTATGGATAAAAAACGATGCAGCAGGTTGGTTCGGTGCTCCGCCACCAGATCTAACACTGGAAACTCGTTTACGTGGAAGCACGTGGGTTTACAACTACATGCGTACTTTCTTCCGTGATGACTCTGCCCGTTTCGGTGTAAACAACGCTGTGTTTGCTGATGTTGGTATGCCTAACGTTCTTGAAGATCTTCAGGGCGTGGTAATCAATACTTGCTCACGTGAAGAGTTGGAAGCGCGTGGTGGTTTCACGGGTACTTTGGATCCTTTAACCGGTATTCGTAGTGGTCAGTGTCTGCAAGTGCAACCAGGTACTGGTAGCATGACTCCAGCAGAATTTGATCAGGCTATTTATGATCTGACCAACTTCATGACTTACGTAGGTGAGCCATCAAGACTGCAAGCAGAGCGTATCGGTACATTTGTATTAATCTTCTTGGCGATTTTCACCTTTGTTGCTTACTTGCTGAAGCGTGAATATTGGAGAGATATACATTAATCCTGAGATAGCTCAGGTATAATATGCTACGCGGCCATTCGGTCGCGTAGTTTTTTGTTTTTAGATCCCCTGCAATTTTAATGAGGTAACTCAATGGGAGTGGTAGCAAAACGTTCTTCCATGACCTTCTTCTCAGATGGTGATGATCACTACAGTCATCGCGTGCGCATCGTGCTCGCGGAAAAAGGTGTTGCGGTCGATATCGTCGATTGCAAGGTAGACGATCTGCCTGAAGATGTCGCTGGTCTCAATCCTTACAATAGTTTACCGACCTTGCTCGATCGTGATTTGGTTCTCTATGAACCAGGTGTCATGATGGAGTATCTAGATGAGCGTTTCCCTCATCCTCCACTGTTACCTGTTTATCCGGTAGCCCGTGCTGATAGTCGATTGTTCATGTATCGTATTCAGCGTGACTGGTGTGGATACGCTGATGCGCTACTAGCTGGAACAGCAGATCCAGATCACTTGGAGTTCTGTCGCAAAGAACTACGTGATAGTTTGGTTTCGATTGCACCTATATTTGCTGAAAAACCATTTTTTATGAGCGATGAGTTTACTTTGGTTGATTGCTGTATAGCTCCACTGTTGTGGCGTTTGCCGGCAATGGGTATTGAATTACCACAAGCGCAGTGTGCTCCATTATTCTCATACATGAAGCGTCTATTTGAGCGTGAATCTTTTCAGTTGAGCCTGTCTGAAGCTGAAAAAGAGATGCGTGACTAATCCTAGTAGGCTCTCAGGGTGACCGTATGAAATTAACACCTAGTCGTTCATATCTCATTACAGCGCTGCATCAGTGGATGACAGATAATGATTTAACACCTCATTTAGCTGTTGATGCGAGAGTTCAGGGTGTTATGGTGCCGCAGCAGTTTGCTCGTGATGAGCAGTTAGTGCTGAATATCAGTTACTCGGCTGTACAGAACCTTCAGGTTGACCAAGCGGCGTTTCATTTAACGCCCGCTTTGGTGGTGTTCCCATGAACGTTTTTATACCTTTAGTTGCAGTATTAGCTATTTATGCTCGAGAAAATGGGCAGGGTATGGGGTTCGGAATGGAGCCTGGAGTTGATATGCTCTTACAGGCTGCTCAAGAAGAGTTGGAGGCGCCAACACTTAAGTCGGTTGAGTCAGCACCTAGGGTTGAACAGTCAGTAGATAAAGAATCCTCTGTGAAAAAGCCTAAAAAGGTCAGGCTTCACTGAAAGTGATCAAATAATACCCGAGCGAGATCATCACTCGGGTCTATTCAATTAGATATATTCAAATACCTTCACAATACGATTAACGCCAACAATATTGCGCACAACTTCAACGGCGACTTCGCCTTCTTGTCGTGTCACTAAGCCCATTAAATAAACCGTACCATTCTCGGTCACCACTTTGATTCTCATACCGTGAGTACGATTGTCAGCCAGCAGTTGTGCCTTAACGCGTCCTCCTAGATAAGTATCATTGGCACGAATCATTAAAGAGGTCGGACCTGCAATCTCTAACTCATTATGGATTTTACGTACTTCACGTAAGGTGCTGACAACTTGACTGGCCTCATCTTTGGTGCGCTGATCAGGTACTTGGCCTGTCAACAATACTTGTCCATTAAAAGCGTTTACACTGACATTAGATTGAGAAAGGGCAGGAGAGCCTTTGTTAATATTTACCTTGGCTTTAAATTCAATGGAATTATCTTCAATAAAGTTGCCAATTGTTCTACGTCCTTCATTCTCTTCAATAGGTGTCTCCCTTGTTGAACTGACGATAGTGGAGCAGCCAGTTATCGTAAACACCGTAAGAAGTAACAAAAGAGATAGCTTTTTCATCCGTTAAGCTCCAAATAGTTGAAAGTCAATAAGATCAGCTAGACTGTGTAAGACTAGCAAATGGGCATGATGTACTAATACTTCATCATTCGATGGGATGCAAATTTCTGTTTCATCAGGTCGCATCAACGCGGTCATATTTCCGCCGTCTGCCCCCGTAAGGGCAATAACTATCATCTCACGGTCATGTGCTGCTTGAATCGCTTGAACCAAGCTTGCCGAGCGTCCGTTGGCCGAGACGGCGATAAAAATATCACCTGGCATTCCAAGTGCACGAATCTGTTTTGAGTAGATGTCAGCGAAACCACCGTCTTCGGCTATCGCTGTAATTGCAGCGCTATCGGCATTGAGTGTAATCACTGGTAAACCGGGTCGTTCATGACGAAAGCGATTGATCAAAAGGCTGCCAAAATGCTGTGCAAGGCTGCCAGATGCGCCATTTCCTGCGCAGATTACTTTCTGCTCAGAAATTAAGCATTGAAAAACTTGCATACTTGCCGTCGCAATCATTGGCGTATATTGCTCAATGGTTTGAGCACTGATCTCCATCGATTGATGAAACTGTTGAATGATACGGTCTTCAAGTTCCATAACGCTTGTCTTATTACCAGGCTAATGTTGAAAGGCGTTACGATACCACAAAGGTGTGTTATTTCCTTCAAAAGCAATAATGTCGAAGCGACAAGGAAATGTTGACCAATGTGGATTCGCGGCTAAAAAGAAACGCGCAGCTCTCAGTAGTTTTCGCTGCTTACGCCAATCTACCGATTCCGCAGCGCCTCCAAATGTATGATGTTTTCTATGCCTTACCTCAACAAAGATAAGGTACTCGCCATCAGTCATGATCAAATCTATTTCACCAACACGGCAACGCATGTTGCGCTGAATAAATTCGAGACCCTGTGAAACTAACCAGTGTTCTGCACTACGTTCGGCGTCCTTGCCGATAAGTTGTCTATCCATGATTTACTCCGTAATGAGTTGAGGAACTCCATTGTTAAAACGAGCCCATGTTAGGTCTCTTGAGATGCGGCGATTAGGGCCAAGTGAAAGTACGCCTGTTTCGCCATTCAGTTTTTGTTGCTGCAACAGTTGTGGTAGTTGTTGTGTTACTAAAAAAGCATCGGCTCCAAGTGCGTAGAGTTTACCAATTTCAGTATCGGCATCTTGACGGCGTTCAAGAATAGAAAGACGCGTTAAGCTGGGCTCTGACAAGCGCCATGGAACATCAATAAACTGAATACCATTAAATCGTTATCACGCGCAGCACTTGGATTGCCTTCATAAAGAAGAGAGGTTGCCATCACAGGGATATTACCAGCAAAATGGTAGAGTAACATCGGACGTATCAAGCGAGCGTCTCTAGGTTCTGTGCCATAAAAGATCACATCAGTTTGATGGCTAACATTAACCCTCATGCCACTTCTTGAACCACTTGGCATGGTTCTCGCAATCTCAGGGTCTTGAAGTAGAAATTGCCGAATTTGCTGTGAGTTATTCTCTGTTGGTCTAAAGGTTAACGAGGCATCAACAAAACCACCTTGTTCTTGGAATGCCTGACGAATGAGCTGCTCAAAACGTTCGCCAGAGCGGTTATCACTGCGAATAATCATCGCATTTCGATAACCTAGTTCGATGGCACGTCTAACCAGTGTGTTGACCTCATGATCGCTCGATAAATCAAGTTGTAGCGGTGGGTTAAAACCTTGCTCTGCTGGATTCAGCGCCAATACAGGGATAGGGTGATCAGGCAAGTCCGCCAGTTGGTTAACAAAGTTTCGATCTAGTGGGCCTACAATAAAGTCAGCGCCTTGGGTTCTTGCAGTATGAAATAACTGTTCAGGAGAGCGTACTTCAGTGCTGTCCAGCATGATTACTTCGGTTTGTCCCATTGAAGATGACTGCATGGCTGTAATAAAGCCTTCAATAATCGTTCTTGAAATATCTGCTAAGTCACCTTGAAGCGGTAAAAAAAAGTGCAACGCGCTGTGCTCTATCATCGAAAAAAATGGGACTCATATCGGTGGCAATTTGAGTGTCACCAGTTCGAGGAGGGATGGATGCCGCTGGATGTTGATCCCATAGTAGTTGCCAGTCAAATAGCTTTTCTTGCTGTTCGTTGATATCTGTGATGTCGGACAGCATAGCCGCACGTTCAAACCAGCCCTGTTCAAAGAAGTTATTATTACGATTTTGTACAGCTTCTTGAAGCAGGCTAGCGTTGGTTTTTTGAAGCACAGTCCATATCTGATCATGAAGAGTTTGTTGCAGCGAAGTGTCATCAGTCATGCGGGTAGCTGCGATTAGTTCACGTGCTGCACCGATCGGGTTGCCAAAAATATCGAAGGTTTCAGCCCTGGCAATATTCAGTCTGACCAATTGGTCGCTGGACATGTCAGTTGGTAATTGGTGGAAATCTAACGCACGTAATGCACGTTCGGGATTATTTTGATCAAGTGCAAAAGCCGCTTGTTGAAGGGCAATGGATAAACCAAGCTCCGCAGGAAGTCTGCGTTTATCGATCGATTCAAGTATACTGATGGCATCTAAGTCGTTACCCTGTAATGCCAGTCTTTCTGCAGCTGCAAGTTGCAGTTCGGCGGCTTGTACAGGTGGTGCTGACTCAGCATCTCTGAGCAGTTGACGTGCCTGGTCGTCTTGAACGGAGGCGGAGAATGTAGGTGAGGTTGGTGTTCTAGGCGCTGTGCCACAAGCGGCTAAGAAAACAGACATCAACACTAGCACTAAGAGCAGGCGTATTTGCTTTGTCATAGACCCATCAATCCTTAAGCAGAGAATTACCTTCATGGCAGAAGCGGTTTTATATGTCATTGCCACACCGATTGGCAATTTAGGCGATCTATCTTCACGAGCACTCGAGCTGCTCAGAGATGTTGATCTGATTGCCGCTGAGGATACTCGTCATACAGGACGACTACTATCCCATTTTAGCATTAAATCCTCATTGATTTCAGTGCATGATCATAATGAAATCGCAAGAGCAGAGTTAATTATTGAGTATTTGGCTCAAGGCAAAAGAGTGGCCTTAGTGTCTGACGCCGGAACACCATTGATTTCTGATCCGGGATATGGGCTCGTCAAGCGTGTTCGAGAAGCGGGTTTTAAGGTTTCACCTGTACCTGGATGCTGTGCATTTGTTGCAGCCCTGAGTGCCGCGGGACTTCCTTCAGATAGATTTATGTTTATTGGATTTTGCGCAAAACTCAAGCTAGGTTGAATCAGTTGTCTGGACTAGTTGAGCAAACCTGCACTCTTATTTTTTATGAATCAACGCATCGTATTTTAGCCTGTCTAGATGACATGATTAGTGTATTTGGTGAGGATCGGGAAGTGGTTATTGCTCGCGAGATCACTAAAACATTTGAAACCTTTAAAGGGGGCACTCTAGCTGATGTCAAGGCATGGATGTCTACTGATCCCAACCAGCAAAAAGGTGAGTTTGTCGTACTGATTCGTGGTGCGACCGCTGTTGAAGCCAAGGTAGATCAGATCGATTCACGCACTGCTCATGTATTGGGTTTGTTGGCCGCAGAATTGCCGCCTAAAAAAGCAGCGGCTATTGCATCTGAGATTACAGGTGTCCACAAAAAGAAGCTTTACGAGTACCTGTTAGAACGTAATTGACGGGTAATGCTTGCACTTCCGGCTTTTCCTGCTATTCTGCGACGCGGGAGTCTGCCGGACAATCGCTGTTCTGCTTGCAGAAGAGAGGAAAGTCCGGGCTCTACAGGGCAGAGTGCCAGATAACGTCTGGGCGGCGTGAGCCGACGGAAAGTGCAACAGAAAGTATACCGCCTAAGGGCTCTTCGGAGTCACGGTAAGGTTGAAATGGTGCGGTAAGAGCGCACCGCGTGGGTGGTAACACTCCACGGCGATGGAAAACCCCACTCGGAGCAAGACCAAATAGGGATCCTTAAGGTGTGGCCCGCACTGGATCCGGGTAGGTTGCTTGAGGTCAGTGGTGACGCTGATCCTAGATGAATGATTGTCCACGACAAAACCCGGCTTACAGGCAGACTCCCCCCATCCCTTCCTGCTAATGCGCTTTAATACAGTAAAAAAATTTTTACTGTATGTATATACACGCTATTTCTTTGTTTTCCCATAATTTATTGATTCTTTGGTGCTTATATTTAAAGCATCGGATTTTGTCGTGGTTAACATACTCAAACAGCCTATCTTGCCTCCTTTTCTTACCTTGCATTGACTAAGGTTACTCACTATAGTGTGCAATGGTGGGGTAAAGTGGTTAAAAGTGGGTAATTTTGGGGAATTCAGTGGGCATAATGTTCCGCGGTGTCAATCCGATCAATCTCGATACGAAGGGGCGCATGGCGATCCCGGCTCGTTATCGCGACATGATTGCATCTCACTGCGGTAATCAAATGGTTGCCACTATCGACACAGAATCTCGCTGTTTACTGCTGTATCCCTTGCCAGAGTGGGAAGAAATTCAGGCGCAAATTGAAGCCTTGCCTAGTTTTAATAAGGTCGCTCGACGTATTCAGCGTTTGTTAATTGGTCACGCAACCGATTTAGAGTTAGACGCTAGTGGTCGTTTATTGTTGCCTGCTAGTTTGCGTGACTACGCTGGACTTGATAAGAAAATCGTGTTGTTAGGGCAGGGACGTAAGTTCGAAATTTGGGATGAAGCTCAGTGGAATGCCACACGCGATGAGTATTTAGATGAAGTTAGTGAAGATACCCTGCCCCCAGAAATGTTAGAGCTATCGCTCTAGGCGATAAATTAGAGTTAAACAGGATCTGAGATGAGTCAGGAATTTAGCCATATTACCGTGATGCTACATGAGGCAGTGGATGCACTAGTCACTGATCCTGATGGTTTTTACATCGACGGTACTTTTGGGCGTGGCGGTCACTCCTCTTTAATTCTATCAAGATTAAGTGATAAGGGTCGTTTGTTAGCGATAGATAAAGACCCTGCGGCGATTCAGGAAGCAGAGCGACGCTTCGGTGATGACGCTCGTTTTAGTATCGAACATGGTGCTTTCAGCGATATACACGCATTTGTGGCTCAGCGTGACTGGTTTGGTAAGGTCAACGGTGTGTTATTAGATCTCGGGGTGAGTTCGCCTCAGCTGGATGACCCGTCGCGTGGTTTTAGTTTTCAGTATGATGGGCCGCTAGATATGCGGATGAACACGTCTGCGGGTGAAAGTGCGGCTGAGTGGATCAATCGTGCTAGTGAGTCAGATATCGCCGATGTGTTATTTCATTATGGTGAAGAACGTTTCTCAAGACGTATGGCTAAAGCCATAGTCGCCGCAAGGCAGCAGTCTCCTATTGTGACTACAGCCCGTTTGGCCAGCATTATCACTGAGGCAAATCCTCGATGGGAAAAAGGAAAAAATCCGGCGACTCGAGCGTTTCAAGGTATTCGGATTCACATCAATGGTGAACTAACAGAGGTTGAAACCTGTTTGGAGCAATCGCTCGAACTCTTGGCACCTTTGGGTCGTTTGGTGGTCATTAGCTTTCACTCGCTCGAGGACCGCATTGTTAAGCGTTTTATTCGCAAGCATGTAAAAGGGGATGAGCATCTTCCTCAGGGTATTCCGTTTACACAAGCGATGTTGAATCAGCGATTGCGCAGTATCGGCAAGGCTGTAAAGGCGAGTGCCAAAGAGGTTGAAGCGAATCCGAGATCAAGAAGTGCCGTGATGCGTGTTGCGGAGAAATGCGAGTGAACTTGAAAAGACTGTTTGTCAAAGAAACGTCTGAGTCGAGTGGTGAAGAGGCTTTATTTGTATCAAGGAGCGCTTTATATCGCCCTATGATGATTTTGTTGGTGTTGATTTTAGCAGTGCTGGTATCCGCTCTGTCGGTTATCAAAGCCGCTTATGATTATCGACGTTTATTTAATGATCATCAAATACTGGTCCATCAATGGGATGAACTGCAAATCGAGTGGGGGCAGTTGCTACTTGAACAGAGTACATGGGGTGGTCATGGGCGTATTGAAAGTGAAGCCGAAAATCGTTTGCAGATGCGAGTTCCTAAAGTAGAAGAGACTGAGATTATTAGAAAATGAGTGATAAATCAGAAGAAACTCACATTCAAGCCGCAGGAAGTTGGCGTATTTGGGTTGTCTTGGCACTGCTCTGTGTGGCGGTGGGGTTTATCTTGACTAAATTATTTTCCCTGTATTCAACAGATCAAGCGTTTCTGCAAACCCAAGGTGATGCCCGAACCATACGTACCATGTTGATTCCCGCCCATCGAGGCCTGATAACGGATCGAAATGGTGAGCCATTAGCCGTTAGCGCGCCTGTAGCTAGTATCTGGGTCGACCCCAAATATATTGACATGCAACACCCTCATTTAAACCGCTTAAGTCAGCTAATTGAGATGCCTCATGGCAGTTTGATCGAGCGTTTGTCGAACAATTCCGAAAGACGGTTTGTTTACCTTCGTAGACAAGTCACACCCGAGGTGGCTGAAGGCATTCGCCTACTCGGAATTCCCGGTGTAAATGTTGATAGAGAGTACCGCCGTTTCTATCCCGCTGGAGAAGTG
>JAJOJN010000010.1 GCA_021208565.1 Nitrincola sp. | reverse complement strand
CCATCACTCACACATCTACATGCTGGGAGGAGAAAGCTATCGACTGAAAGAAAAACTAACCAATTAACGAACTAGGTGGGTCAATTTTATTGGCCAAAAGTGGGTCAAAATAAATGGCCATTGACAAGGTGTCTAGGGATTTATTAACTTCATCATCAGCAATACGTTTTGCATCATTAATTGTCATACCCTGTTCAATATAATGTACAGTAATCGCCATTCGCCGATCAGAGTCCAAAATATGAAATGCTAACCAATGAACGAGATAGCCAAATAATCCTTCTAAAACGCCCGATTCATTCGGGTCCTGCTGCGAATACTCAAGTATTTTTTCGCGAAACTGCTGATGGATAGCACAATGATTTAGATAGGCAGTATCTTGTTTAAAGTGCTTATCCCAAATCTCCTCTTCGGTTTCAAAATGATAGTCTGCATAATCAACCAATCCTTGAAAAAGCCCTTCCAATTCATTTGCATCACCACCTTCAACAAAGAAAGCGGCCAACTGATTCAAATAGCCGACCAAGCACTGATGTTGGACATCGATCAGATCTATCCCTGTGCAAAAGTGATCACTCCATGGAAAAATTTCAAAATTACTATTCAACTCAACATCTTTATTCATCTATGCCACCCCAAGAACTAAAGGGGTCATTATCTTATTCAACATATTAAGTTCCAGTAATCACATTAATAAGTAAACCTTGATATGGAGCTCTGCATATCCTTCGATAACTTTAGCAGACCATCCGCATGCTGTGCACTTTGTTCTGCATTCTGTGCGGCACTAACCGCTAGGTCTTGCACACGAGTAATGCTTTGATTGATTTCATTAGTGGCCGCCGTTTCCTCTTCGGTGGCCGCCGCAATTTGAGTATTCATATCGCGAGTTTCAGTCATCATTTCAGCTAGGTGATTCAGTTGCTGATGAGTGCTTTTAACCAGTTCGAGGCTTTCCAAGGCGTGATCTCGGTTTCGCATCATACTTTCAACAGCAACTTTAGTGTGGTTTTGCAAAGTGACCACGGTGCTTTCGATGGTCTGAGTCGACTCATGTGTCCTAGCCGCAAGATTTCTCACTTCTCCCGCTACAACGGCAAAGCCTCGACCTTGTTCACCTGCTCTTGCGGACTCAATAGCGGCATTCAAAGCGAGCAGATTGGTTTGTTCTGTAATATCTCTTATCACTCTGACAACTTCGCCGATGGAATTAGATTCTTCTTCAAGGGCAAGAATATCATCAGCAGCTTGCTGAATTTCTCGTGTTTGCTGCTCTATCATTTTGAGCAATGAGTTCATGGTATCTTTTGAGTCACGAACGGCTTGATGGGCTTGTTCACTGGTTGCTAAGGTTTGCTGAGCGTGCTGAGCCACTTCATTTACGGCAGCGCTCATTTCAGTTATTGCAGCCGCAATTTGTGTGATTTCAGACTGTTGCGTGTGAGCCCCTTCAAAAGTCACATCCGTAGAGGCCTCAAGCTCCTTTCCCGCTTTTTCTATCTGAATGCTTTGTGCTGCAATACCCTTAACCAAACTTTGAATATTATCAGCAAAGCGATTAAAGCTAAGTGCAACCTTACCGATTTCATCTTCTCTTTTTACTGCGAGTCGATGCGTCAGATCACCTCGACCATCGGCGATGTCAGCCAATGCATCGGCGATTTTGCCAATGGGTTCTGTTACCAACTTTCGAGTTAACAAAATCGCCACAACAACCATCAGTATTACTAACAAAACCATTGCTATTAAGAGTGAATCAGCAAGTCTAGTTGCACTATTGATATCTTGGCGCAACACCTCTGCCGGTATTCCAATAATATGCATTGCAATGAGCTGATCATTAGCACTTAACACCGGGCGATTGACCGAGAACCATTGATCACTTAAATGAGCCATAACATGAGGCTGATTTTCTAGAGTGATCGCCTTGGCAAAGTTGACGACCTCCTCAGTAAACCAGCGATCATTCGCGAGCACCCAGCCCGAACTAATTGCAGTGTTATTTCTAGACGGAGCATTACTCGGCAGATGAGTGGTGTTTAACGCCATCAAGTAGTTGATATTTTCATTACCAAAGTCTCGGCTGATACTCCCCACACCTTGAGTCATTTCAATCACACCAACCAGTTGCTCCTGAAAAATTACGGGTGCAAAAGCTCGAATCAGTACATTACCATTTGGATCGGGCTCAAACGCAGCTTCTGCTTTGCGCTCCATCGTAGCCGCACGAAACCCACCTACGTTAGTATCAATCACCTGCGTGCGTTGAGCGCTTTCATATAGAGTAGTGCCATCTGGCAAGTAAAGATGCACTTGAATACCCTGATAGTTGGTAAAACTCCCGTATGCCTGCCGAAGTTGTGTCACAATTAGCTCTGCCGCTTCTCTATTACGGCTCATCATGGCCAATCGAAGGTCAGGATCACTGGATAAAGCCACCGCATTGGTGATACCGACATCGAATTTTGTCTCAAAACGATTATCCAGTGTTTGAAGCAATTCTGTTGTACGACGATCAATCGCTTGCTGTTCAAGCGCAGAGCGAACATAAAATGCATATAGCATCGCAATCGTTAGACAGACCAATCCCACAGCAAGTAGAGACAAGGTCATGCGATAACTAAGACTGATAGACTTCATTAGCAGCTCTCCATTTTGCACCTATCTACACATATTAGACATATTAGATGTGTAAGTTAATAAATCATAATCCTTTAAAACAATGTTTTGCTTGGAATCAAAAGTTCGATTTAAAAAAACTATCGATTCTATTCTTATAAAAAATTAAGCAAATAAGGCACCATTCAATTTTTTCTACTATCCTAACTGTGAACTTAAACACCTGTGTCACTTAAGGTGAATGTTAGTCGCGTAAGTTAAACAACAGGAGATGGATATGGATAACAACAATACTGGTTCGATGGGTAAATGCCCCGTCATGCATGGCGCCAACTCAACTACCAGCAAAACGAATATGAGCTGGTGGCCGAAAGCATTAAATCTCAACATCCTGCATCAACATGATCGTAAGACAAATCCCCTCGGTGAAAATTTTAATTACCGCGAAGCGCTTAAAACACTTGATGTCGCAGCACTCAAAAAAGATTTAACCGACCTAATGACGGATAGCCAAGAATGGTGGCCAGCCGATTGGGGACATTACGGTGGTCTGATGATTCGAATGGCGTGGCACGCTGCTGGTACCTATCGTGTGGCAGATGGTCGTGGTGGCGCGGGTACAGGTAATCAACGTTTTGCTCCCCTTAACTCTTGGCCCGACAATGGTAATCTAGATAAGGCACGTCGTTTATTGTGGCCGATCAAACAGAAATATGGCAATCAAGTGAGCTGGGCGGACCTATTCATTCTGGCCGGTAACGTGGCTTATGAATCGATGGGATTCAAAACCTTTGGTTTTTCTTTTGGTCGAGAAGATATTTGGCACCCAGAAGAAGATATTTATTGGGGTGCTGAAGAAGAATGGTTAGCTCCAAGTAATAATGAAAAAAAGCCGCTATTCAGGTGAACGAGATCTTGAGAACCCACTAGCAGCAGTGATGATGGGGCTTATTTATGTCAATCCAGAAGGGGTTGATGGTAATCCTGATCCTTTGAAAACAGCCAAGGATGTTCGCGAAACCTTTGCGCGCATGGCTATGAATGACGAAGAAACGGTCGCGTTAACGGCCGGTGGTCATACCGTTGGTAAGGCGCACGGTAATGGTGATGCCAGTCTACTGGGACCTGAACCCGAAGGTGCTGACATAGATGAGCAAGGCTTAGGTTGGAATAACAAGACTTCCCGCGGCGTAGGCAGAAATACAGTTACCAGTGGTATTGAAGGTGCTTGGACAACAAACCCAACCAAATGGGATAACGGCTACTTTTACCTACTCTTTACCTACGACTGGGAATTGAAAAAGAGCCCAGCGGGTGCTTGGCAGTGGGAGCCAATCAACATTAAAGAGGAAGATAAGCCTGTTGATGTGGAAGATCCCTCTATCCGCTATAACCCGATCATGACTGATGCGGATATGGCGATGAAGATGGACCCAGAGTATCGCAAGATCTCTGAGCGCTTCTACAAAGACCCTGCTTATTTTGAAGAAGTGTTTGCACGTGCTTGGTTCAAACTGACTCACCGTGATATGGGGCCTAAGTCTCGTTACATAGGGCCAGAAGTGCCTCAAGAAGATCTCATTTGGCAAGATCCTGTTCCAGCAGGCAACAACGACTACGATGTTGCCGCAGTAAAAGCCAAGATTGAAGCCAGTGGTCTAAGCATCAGTGAAATGGTGTCAACGGCTTGGGATAGTGCACGTACTTTCCGTGGTTCAGACATGCGTGGTGGCGCTAATGGAGCGCGTATCCGTTTGGCACCACAAAAAGACTGGGAAGGTAACGAGCCCGCTCGTCTGAGCAAAGTCCTTGGTGTTCTAGAAGGCATTGCAGCCGAAACAGGAGCCAGTGTGGCTGATGTGATTGTTCTGGCCGGTAATGTTGGTGTTGAACAAGCCGCCAAAGCTGCTGGGTTCAATGTCAGTGTTCCATTCGCACCTGGTCGTGGTGATGCTACTCAAGAGATGACCGATGTTGAGTCTTTCCAATACTTGGAACCTGTCCATGATGGTTTTCGTAACTGGGTCAAGAAAGACTATGCCGTCAGCCCAGAAGAGCTGCTCTTGGATCGTGCACAATTGATGGGCTTAACTGGGCCAGAAATGACCGTACTCTTGGGTGGTATGCGAGTGCTCGGCACTAACCATGGCGGCAGTAAACACGGTGTATTTACCGATCGCGTTGGCCAGCTAACCAACGATTTCTTTGTCAATTTGACCGATATGCGTTTCACTTGGAAACCAACCGGTAAAAATAGCTATGACATTGTTGAACGTAAAACTGGCGAAACTAAATATACCGCGACACGTGTTGATCTAGTGTTTGGCTCTAACTCAATTCTTAGAGCTTACGCCGAAGTTTATGCTCAAAACGACTCGAAAGAGAAGTTTGTTAAAGACTTTGTCGCCGCTTGGACCAAAGTCATGAATGCTGATCGGTTCGATTTGCAGGCATAACCACTTAACCTGCACAAGAGGGTAAAGCGTTCTCCTGTCGTAACCCCTTACCCTCTTGTGTTAGGTTATCTATCAATGGCATCCATTAAGATTAATGGATGCCATTTTTATTTCAGTTGATTAATGCAATGCCCCTCTAACGCTAAGGCCTGCAAATTTTGCAGCGTTACAGTCGCAATTTCCGTCAAGGCCTCATGCGTGAAAAACCCTTGATGCCCAGTAATTAACACGTTGGGGAAAGTCATCAACCGTGACAGATCATCATCCGTCATAATTTCGTCTGATAAGTCTCTAAAGAAGAATTCGCTCTCTTGCTCATATACATCTAAAGCCAAGTAGCCTAATTGACCAGACTTAAGCGCCATAATTGCGGCTCGAGTATCAATTAAACCTCCACGACTCGTATTTACCAGCATCACACCCCGTTTCATCGAAGCTAATGCCGAACCATTAATAAGATGATGATTTTCGGGTGTCAGTGGGCAATGTAAAGAGATGATGTCCGAAGCCTGATAGAGAGTCTCGAGATCAACATAGCTTCCCCCCATCGCTATAAATGCATCATTCGGATAAGGGTCAAATCCCAACAACTGACAACCAAATCCTTTTAGTATTTTTGCCGTAGCTAATCCAATCTGTCCGGTACCAATAATGCCAACGGTTTTCTGATGTAAATTAAACCCTAACAACCCCTGCAGTTGAAAATTGCTTTCTCGAACTCGGTTATATGCCCGGTGAGTATGGCGGTTTAGCGTTAGGATCAGTGCTAAAGTATGCTCAGCCACCGCCTCAGGAGAGTAAGCGGGTACTCTCACCACAGGAAGCTCCATGGCCTTAGCCGCATCCAGATCAACATTATTAAATCCCGCACATCGAAGCGCTATCCACTTCACACCCACTTCTTTAAGTGCATTTAAACATGCTTCATCTAACCTATCATTAACAAATACACAAACAGCATCAGCACCCTTAGCTAAGGATACCGTCTCTAATCGCAAGGCCGCTTCTAAAAAACTAAGTGAGAAGTCAAAATGACGATTAGCACTTTCGAAAAAACTTTTATCGTAGCTTTGAGCACTGTAAAAAACGATCTTCATAGGCTAACCCTTAACCCTCATTTTCATGGTAGTATGAATAATATATGACAATGAAAAAGAGGGACGATATATGAAAAGCACCGACACATCAAAGTCCAAAACACCTCGTAAACCCAAGAACAAAATTGATCCTATCGAAGCCTTTACTGTCCTTAAGGCTGTGTCAGGTGCCCAATTATCAACCGAAACCTCTACTGATGACATTTTGAAAAAAGAAAAAGCAAAGTCAGTTGATGCAGCGGCTGTGGTCAAAACACTGGATACCATTTTGGCAGGCGCTTCTCCTGATGATGCAGAAGCGCTTAAATCTGCACTATCGAGATGGCAAGATCCCTCTCAAGAACAGCAGCAAATCGATAAAGACGAAGAGCTTGTTGATAATTGGCGTATGGCAGTATACCCATACAAGAATCGCCTCTCGCGCAAGTCTTATGAACAGCAGAAATACCATCTACAAGTTGAGCTTCTCAAACTACAAGCCTGGGTAAGAGAAACAGGTCAAAAAGTGGTTATTCTTTTTGAAGGGCGAGATGCGGCGGGTAAAGGTGGTACCATTAAGCGTTTTATGGAACATATCAATCCAAGGGGTGCCAGAGTCGTCGCCTTGGAAAAGCCGACTGAAACAGAGAAAGGTCAGTGGTATTTCCAGCGTTATGTGCAAAACTTACCTACCGCGGGCGAGATCGTTCTGTTTGACCGGTCTTGGTACAACCGTGCAGGGGTTGAACGAGTAATGGGCTTCTGTACTGATCAAGAATATGATGATTTTTTACGCCAAGTACCTGAATTTGAAAGACATTTAGTCAGCAGCGGTATTCACTTAGTCAAGTTTTGGTTTTCGGTCAGTCGTGAAGAACAACATTCACGATTTGAGGCTCGCAAGATACACCCCCTCAAACAATGGAAATTGAGTCCAATCGACTTGGCCTCATTAGACAAATGGGATGCCTACACAGACGCCAAGGAAGCGATGTTTTTCCATACAGACATGGCCGAAGCGCCTTGGACAGTAGTCAAATCAGACTGTAAAAAGCGTGCACGGTTGAATGCAATGCGTTATGTACTGCATAAGTTAGACTACACAGGTCGAGACCTCGATACCATTGGGCCAATAGACCCACTCATCGTCGGTCGAGCGAGTCTAATGACTGATTGATACCTTTTCCACCTAAGCCTAGTGATTCAAGCTAGGCTTTTTGAAATCCTTTCCCAACACTCTCGGCAATCATTATTTCAAGCTTGCACCATCAACATCAGAACAGTTAATCTTTAGCCCCTCTTAATCACCTTAGATCATCATGACTCAGCTTAGTAAAGAACCTTTTGCATTAGATTTGAACAGGTTACCCTAACAAGGAGTCAAACAACCGTTCTAAATAATCTTAATCTTACATTAGACCAACAGCGGATCGGTATTGTTGGACACAACGGTTCTGGAAAAAGCTCGTTAGTGAGATTGATCAATGGGTTGCTGCAACCCGATTCCGGAAAAATTGATGTCAATGGCAAAAGCCCTTCAATTGGACCACAAAAAAATGTCGGCTGAGGTTGGCTTTATCTTTCAAAATCCTGATCACCAGATCATCTTCCCCACCGTTGAAGAAGAAATAAGCTTTGGTCTACTGAATCAAGGTTTCTCCAAACAGGAAGCAAAAGCGCGAGTCATCTCCATATTAGCGGAACATCATCGAACTGACTGGGCGACAAAAGCGATTCACAGTCTATCCGATGGTCAAAAACAGTTGGTGTGTATCTTAGCCGTGCTGGTCATGCAGCCCAAGGTACTGATACTTGACGAACCTTTTTCAGCTTTAGATCTTGTGACACGATATCAACTGCTGGATTTATTAGCCACGCTGCCCCAGCAGATCATCATGATCAGTCACGAACTCGAAACTCTTGAAAACTTTGAGCGCCTGCTGTGGTTAGATAAAGGTACTGTTTTCAGGGATGGTAAACCTCGGGAGGTTTTAGATGAGTACATCGCGACCGCTAGAGAGTTCAGGGCATGATCAGCCTGTATATCTCACATCCTAGCTGGATGCACCGAGTTCCTGCAGGCCTTAAGCTACTCAGTTTAATGCTCATTAGTATTACACTTTTCCCGGTAACTTATCTTTGGGGTATGGTAATCGCCCTCACCTTAACCCTTGCGCTTTATGCTTCTGTTGGTAAGCCTGCGTTGCTACAGTTAAGGTTATTAACGCCACTGGCACCTTTATTTCTGGTTATTTTTTTGATGCAAAGTTGGAGTGTTGGCTGGCTAGAGGCCAGTATTTTGTTATTACGCATGTTGATATTGATTATGCTCGCCAACCTCATCACCCTAACCACTCGAATGGATGATATGATGAGTGCAATAACGCCCTTATTTGTTCCCTTAAGAATCTTTCAGATTGATCCGAAAAGAATTGCGTTTGCCGTTACGCTTTTAATTCGTTTCGTTCCAGTACTCATGGCTGTTATTCAGCATTTAATGGAGGCTTGGCGAGCACGCGGTGGAAAAAAACAAATCTGGAAGCTTGCGATTCCTTTAACTATTCAATCCATCCGTCTATCCGATCATGTTGCTGAAGCACTGGCGGCAAGAGGTGGAATATCTGCATCCCCTAAAACACGAGTCGTTCATGATGAGTCAAGATAAATCTTTAGTGCAAATTGCTTTATATGCTGCTTTGATTGCTGCGATGGGATTAATTCCGCCATCCCCTTTGTGACAGGTATACCCATTACCGTGCAGACACTGGGGGTTATGCTAGCTGGCGTCATGTTAGGTCCCTGGCGTGGTGCCCTTTCAATGGCACTGTTCATTTTTGTTGTGGCACTCGGTGCACCACTACTTTCGGGCGGTCGAGGTGGCTTGGGCGTTTTTTATGGGCCAACCGCCGGATTTGCCATAGGCTTTCCGTTTGCCGCATTTGCTGCGGGCTACATGGCCATCTGGCTTAGACGTTTACCTGTCTTTCCTGCCACACTGATGGCTGCCATTTTTGGCGGTATTCTTGTCCTATATCTCTTTGGAATAACAGGATTCAAAATCATCTCGGGTAGAGATTGGCTGGATGCAACCCTAGTAATGGCCGTCTTTATTCCGGGTGATTTAGTCAAAGCACTGATTGCCGCCAGTGTAGCCCAAGCCGTTGCCAAAGGACTACCTGATGCCATTATGACGAGAAGGAGTTAAGGCCATGCTTAAAAGCAATCCCAGGTTACCGATTGAACAGTACATCGGCATGAAGGTTAAACGTAAACGCTTAGAGCAAGGCCTTAAAATAATCGACGTTGCTCGTATAGCGGGTCTAAGTCAAGGCATGGTGAGCAAGATTGAAAACGCTCAAGTCTCCACGAGCCTAGATACACTTGGACGTCTTTGTGATGCCCTAGGTTTGACACTCACAACACTATTCAGTGACTATGACCGTCCTGAAGGAAGCGCTCAGCTTGTCAAAGCCGGTGAAGGTATGGAGGTCGTTAGACAAGGCACCGAAAAGGGACATCGTTATGAATTGCTCAGTTATCATCGTGGTAACCGCAAAAGCTACGAACCTTTTTTAGTGATCATGGACGATGCTGCTGAGGTTTTCCAACCTTTTTCCCATCCTGGCAAGAATTTTTTGTACCTGCTGGAAGGGCGCATCGTCTATCGACATGGTAATCACCTTTACGAAATGGGACCCGGCGACAGCTTATCCTTTGATGCCGAAATACCCCATGGTCCTGAAGAACTGCTTGAAGTCCCGATAAGAATGCTATCTGTCATTAACTATGATGAAAGAATGGACTAACTTAACTTGAGAACAGGTCAAATGCCTTCTCAGGAAGCCACTACCTAGCCAAACAGCGTTGGAAAAAGCGCTTCAAATTCGTAAGCCTTTAGTCTAAAATTATATTATTATAACATAATAATATAAGGAACACCTCATGAGACGTCCCGTCCGCATCGCCATTACCGGTGCCGCTGGTGCTATCAGCAATAGCCTCTTATTTCAAATTGCCGATGGTAGCATGCTAGGTAATGACCAACCTGTCATCCTCCAGTTGATCGAAATGCCAGAACGTATGGAAGCCTTAAGAGGTTTAGCCATGGAACTGGAAGATTGCGCTTTTCCACTACTTCATACCATCACTCTGCATGACAATATTGAAGAAGGTGTGAACAATGCTCACTATGCGTTGCTTATCGGAGCTCGTCCGCGCGGACCTGGCATGGAAAGACGCGACCTATTAGAAGTCAATGCGGAAATTTTCAGCCGACAAGGTCAAGCCCTTAATGATCATGCGAACCGTGATGTCAAAGTATTAGTCGTTGGCAACCCTGCTAATACTAATGCACTCATCGCAAGCCGAAATGCGCCAAAACTTTCACCATCACAATTTACCGCCTTAACTCGACTTGATCATAATCGTGCCAAAGGCATTTTAGCCAATCATACGGGCGCCAACCCCAGAGATATCGATGGTATTATCGTATGGGGTAATCACTCACCGACTCAATTTCCTGATCTTTATCACGCCACCCTACTTGGGCAGCCTGTTATCGAGCAGATAGATGAGAGCTGGTACCACAAAGAGTTTATTCCCAAGGTTCAAACCCGAGGTAGTCAAATTATCGATGCAAGAGGCCTATCAAGTGCGGCCTCTGCTGCTCAAGCTATCATTCATCACATGCATGACTGGGCTCTCGGCACGCCACCGGGTCAAGTGGTCAGTATGGGCATTCTAAGCGACGGAAGTTATGGGATTGAAAAAGGGATCTTCTACTCTTTTCCAGTCCGTTGTAATTATGGTCGCTATCAGATCGTCAAAGGGCTCAGCTTAAATGAATTTAGTCTAAAAATGATGCGCTCTACGGAACAGGAGCTCTTGCAAGAAAAAGAGGCGGTGAATCATCTGTTACCTAAAGAGACAGAAGCATCACACAATAATCTATCGATCTGCTTACGTTCAGGCGTCACACTATATGCGGACGGAACTGGCCCTGCTGAAAAGAGTAAATATCTGAATACCAACAGGGTGCTCTAAAGATTAAAGATCAATACGCATCGACAAATCGATTGCTCTGCAATGTTTTGTTAAAGCACCGATAGAAATATAGTCAACGCCGGTTGAGGCATAGGACAAGAGGGTTTCATCCGTAATATTGCCGGAAGCCTCTAGCTGTGCTCGACCGTCCGTTATCTTAACGGCTTCTTTCATTTGCTCCGGGGTAAAGTTATCTAACATGATAATATCCGCCCCGGCCACCAAGGCTTCCTGCAACTGTTCAAAGGTTTCCACCTCAACTTCGATCGGCTTTTCCGGATGGTTTCGTCTAGCCGTTTCAATGGCGGGAGTGATTCCACCACAGGCCATCAAATGGTTTTCTTTGATCAAAAAGGCGTCAAATAGACCGATACGATGGTTGTAACAGCCACCACAGCTGACAGCGTACTTCTGTGCCATGCGTAGTCCAGGAAGCGTTTTTCGTGTGTCTAACAGTTTGACCTGAGTGGATGCTACTTTTGCGGCATATTGAGCGCTTACCGTCGCCGTACCCGAGAGGGTTTGCAGAAAGTTAAGTGCGCTTCGCTCACCGGTTAATAAGGCTCTGGCAGAGCCTGATAGACGCAACAATTCATGATTAGCTTCAACGGAGTCACCATCTTTGACATGCCACTCCAAAACCACACTGGGGTCAACCTGTCGAAAAACTTCATTCACCCATTCCACTCCGCAGATTACAGCCGCCTCACGGGTGATGACTCGAGCCTTGGCTTGATGCTCCAAAGGAACTAATTCTGCCGTAATATCTCCAGAACCTATATCTTCGTTGAGTGCCACTGTCACATTATCTTGGATTACCGCTTGCAGTGTTGGGAGTCTAAGCATGAGAATAGTCGTTCCGAGAGTCGATAAGTAAGTCTAATAACTGGATGATGCATTCTAACCAGCAGGATGAGACAGTGCCAACTTTTAACAAACCTCCTTCAATAGAAAACCATCGTTTAAACATTGCAAGACAAGTTGCCTGTAAAAATCAAAATGAACGTCCCAATAGTGAAATCTCTCTTTTAGTCATTCACAATATTAGTCTGCCTGCCGGTCAATTTGGTGGACCTTATATTGAGGATCTATTTTGTAATCGATTGGACCCTAACGCAGATCCGAGCTTTGCCGAGATCGCCGGGCTTGAGGTTTCTGCGCACCTGTTGATCAGGCGTGACGGTGAAGTCGTTCAATTTGTCCCTTTTGACCGACGTGCATGGCATGCCGGAGTATCGTCATTTCAAGGCAGAACCCAATGTAACGACTTTTCCATCGGTATTGAATTAGAGGGATGTGATGACCAACCTTTTACAGATCTGCAGTACGATCAACTGATAGGCATCTCTAAGCTATTACTGCAAGCTTATCCTGATATCACCATCGATCGCATTACTGGACACTCTATGATTGCTCCGGAAAGAAAAACTGATCCAGGCCCCCATTTTGATTGGCCAAGATACCTGAATCCACTGGGTGACAAAACTAATGAAATTGCTTAAATCTGCCACTATTCGCTGGGAATCTGGGGTACCCGTTTCAGAATTTTTTGATGATATATATTTCAACAAGGATGGCGGCGTTGCTGAAACAGAACATGTTTTTATTCATGGCAATCAACTGATTGAACGCTTTGAACAGCTTAAGGCCTTCGACTGCTTTACCATTGCTGAAACCGGCTTTGGCACGGGACTCAATTTTTTTAGTTACCCGACAACATTGGCTGAAACATGCGCATCCTGATGCAAGGTTACACTTCATTAGTGTGGAAAAATTTCCCCTAGCCCAGCAAGATATGGATCAGATTTGGGGGGCTTGGCAAGATTTAGCCGATATTAGAACATCCTTCATTGCACAATACCCTCCTGCAATAGAAGGTTTTTATACGCTATTTTTTGACCAAGGACGGGTAAAACTCACCCTAATTTTGGG
>JAJOJN010000019.1 GCA_021208565.1 Nitrincola sp. | reverse complement strand
GGGAGCAGATTTGGCCGCGAGCTTAGCAGGAGGGTTGGTATTGTTTTGTCATCAGCCTGAGCAGTCGATACCTATTTCGAATTGATTCTGTAATGTGCCCCTTGAAGTCGATCGTTTTTTTCACTTTAACTCTGCGGTTACAAGATGAAAACGCCTGAGGTTCTTCATCATGTTGAAACTCTTTGGCGCGCTCAACCGGAATTATTACAGGATTTATACCAGTTGATGGGGTCAACCACATCAGCTTCGGTCACCGCACTTGAAAACAATGATCTTAAGACGCTGGGACGCTTGATGAATATCTATCAAGGATTAATGGACGCTCTGGGTGTCTGTGATAAGACTCTGGCGGCGATGGTCTATCAGTTACGTGAGGCTGATCAAATAATGGGCGCTAAGATATCAGGCTCAGGACTCGGTGACTGTGTGTTGACCTTGGGAACTGAAACATCTCCCTTGTTGCCTAAATATCCGTGTTTGAGTGTTCGTCCGGCGCAATGGGGAGCGCAATTACATGTTTATTCAAGTGACTGATGCCCTAGCGTTGCGTTCCAGCCAATATGATCAATAAGAAGAGGACAGGATGGATAAATCAGCTGTATTAGCAGACTGGATCAAACCCAATAACATGCCGATAACCTCGTCAGAGCAGTTTGCGCCCAGTAATATTGCCCTGTGTAAATATTGGGGTAAACGCGATAAGCAGCTCAATTTGCCGATGAATGCGTCCCTGTCGGTTTCTCTGGGTCATCTGGGTACCCATACGCGTTTGGTGCCTATCGATTACTCTGCTGATGAAATCTGGTTAAACAGTGATCGATTGCTTCCTAGCTCTGCATTTTGTCAACGAATCAGTGCTTTTTTGGATCTTTTTAGAAAGCCCGGAACCTGTAGCTTTCGCGTCACTACGCGTAATTCTATTCCTACAGCGGCGGGTCTAGCATCATCTGCCTCGGGGTTTGCGGCTTTAGCGAAAGCCGTTAATGAAAGTTTTCAATTAGAACTCAACACTGAACAGTTATCTGTTCTAGCACGCTTAGGCAGTGGTAGTGCTTGTCGATCCGTTTTTAAAGGCTTTGTTGAGTGGCAGATGGGTCAGAGAGAGGATGGCTTAGACAGTCATGGGATTCAACTTAACGCTGCTTGGCCCGGTCTCTGTGTGGGTCTGGTAAAGGTAGACGCCTCAGTAAAAGCAACCGACTCACGTAGTGGTATGCAGCGTACAGTCGAAACAGCTCATCTTTATCAAAGTTGGCCGGTCCAGGCTGCTCATGACATAGTGCTTCTGAAAGAGGCGATTGCTGAAAAGGATTTTGCAAAACTTGGTCAGACGGCTGAACACAATGCCTTGTCGATGCATGCCACTATGATCGCTTCTTGGCCCCCTTTGGTTTACTGGCAGCCAGAGTCTTTGGCAACCATGCAACGCATCTGGAAGTTGCGTAAGGATGGGTTGGCTGTCTATTTCACGATGGATGCTGGGCCAAACCTAAAGCTACTTTTTGAACAAGCGGATTTAGATGCGGTGATGCGATATTTTCCCGATATGGAAGTGATTCAGCCGTTTGGACATGGTTGAGACACTGTTTGGTTTCCCGTTGACTCGTCATCAACGGGACACAGCACAAGGCATTGAGTTAAGTTATTGGCTTGTGACGGATCAAGGCCCAAGATGCGTCACCTTGCCAGGACAGGAAGCGGTTTTTTTTCGTTCGTCAACAGGATCTTGCCAAAATAGAGCAGGCGCTTAAAGATCTTAAAGGCTGGCGATGTCAGCCCTTAGCGCTGCATAACCTTCGCAATGAGGCGGTGGCGGGGCTTTACACCTCAAGCTTGAAACAGCTCAACAGACTCATTGATCGCTTAACCGCCCTTCAAATCCCAATGATGGAAGAGGATATCCGGCCCGTAGATCGCTATTTAATGGAGCGATTTATTTATGCTGGTGCTCGATACCTTGTAATCGATGGCAAGCCTCGACTGGCTCCCTGCGACTATCATCCAACGCTTCGCGTCTTTTCATTTGATATCGAAACAACCTTAAAAGCTGATCGTATTCTCTCGATTGCATACCAGTCTGAAGAAGAGTCAAAAGTCTTGATGGTGGGTGAGCCGCAACCCTATCCGGCTATTCACTATGTTCCTGATGAGGCAAGCCTTCTGATGCAGTTTATGGCTGACCTAAAGCGCATTGATCCAGATGTGTTGATCGGTTGGAACGTGATCGGTTTTGATCTTCGTGTCTTGCAGAAACGTGCCGAAGCGCTCGGTATCTCTTTAGTTTTGGGGCGTGATCAACAGCCACTCAAAGTAGGGGGGTTATGGCAGTAATCGTCATTATGCGCGTTTGGCTGGTCGTGTAGTCTTAGATGGTATCGATAGCTTAAAGGGTGCCACCTGGCATTTTGAGCGCTATTCGTTGGACTTTGTTGCACAAGCTTTATTAAATCGAGGTAAGGCGATCGATTCGGTTTCTGATCGAGGGGAGTCTATCCAGCGAATGTATGCTCATGATCAACGAGCGCTGGCTCATTACAATCTTGAAGATTGTCGCCTAGTCAGTGAGATCTTTAAAAAAACAGCGCTGATTGAATATTTTTATCGAACGTACTCGCTTAACGGGTTTGGCCTTGGATAAAGTAGGTGGCTCTGCGCAAGCCTTCGATAATATGTATCTTCCCGCCTTACACAGAGCAGGTTATGTTGGGCCTCAATATGCCTCTGGTGAAACGGGTGCACATGTGCCTGGTGGGCATGTAATGGATTCACAACCGGGGCTTTATCGCAACGTATTGGTTCTAGATTTTAAAAGTCTGTATCCCAGTATCATTAGAACCTTCAAAATTGATCCCTTAGGTCTCACCTTGGGTTTGTCTGATCAGCAAGCGGGGCACGCCAGTGTTCCAGGTTTTCTGGGAGCTCATTTTTCACGTGAGCACGCCATTCTTCCAGGGATTATCGAACGCTTATGGTTAGCACGTGACGAGGCCAAAGCAGCAGGGCGTCAGGCGATGTCACAAGCGATCAAAATTCAGATGAATGCTTGTTATGGTGTGTTAGGTTCAAATGTTTGTCGTTTCTATGACCAGCGATTGTCTGCATCGATCACGTGTCGAGGGCAGCAAATTTTGACCGAAACGGCCGCGCAGATAGAAGCTGAATTCGGTTATCAAGTGATCTATGGTGATACGGATTCAGTGTTTGTTTGGGTCGGTGATGAGCTGTCACCCTCTGAAGCAAATGCCATTGGCCCTCAGCTAGCTCAACGGCTTAATGGTTGGTGGCAAGAGAAACTTGCCAATGATTTTCAGCTTACCTCAGCCCTAGAGTTACAATACGAGACTTGTTATCGACGTTTTCTCATGCCACGTATGCGCGATTCGGAGTTTGGTAGCAAAAAACGCTATGCTGGACTTAGATGGCAGGTTGGCGCTCCAGAACAGCTTATTTTTAAGGGGCTAGAAAATGTTAGAAGTGATTGGACTCAGTTAGCGAAATCCTTTCAGAGGGATCTTTATGAGCAAGTTTTTTCCGATCAACCCTGTCAGGAAATGGTCAAGCAGCGTGTTCTTCAACTACTCGCGGGTGAGTTGAATGAGCAATTGTGCTATCACCGTCGGCTTCGTCGTCCCTTACACACTTATCAACGTAATATCCCGCCTCATGTTCGAGCGGCTAGACAATTAAGTAACCACTATCAACAAAAGGGGATGCCTAATCCACTGCATCAAGGTGACACGGTTGCCTACTTGATGACACTACAGGGACCAGAAGCCGCTGAGATCTCTCAGTCAGCGATCGATTATAGCCATTACATCGATAAGCAACTGCGTCCTGTTGCCGATTCTATCTTGCCCTTTATTGGCTTAAGTTTCGATGATTTGATCCAACCACAACTTTCACTGTTTTAGGTACTAGGCTTTCAGGCCTTAGACAGGCTACAATAGTCTAACCTGTTCAGGGTTTTCAGCTTTATCTATCCTGTATTTGACCATCGGCATTCGCTGATTAACACTACGTAAACGACTATCTCAACACCGTCTCATTTTGGCATCTTGTTGATGTCATCTGTGGGCGGCGGAGCCATTGAATGAAAATAGCGATTCTTTCCCGTAATTCAAAACTTTACTCAACGCGACGCTTGGTGGAAGCCGCCAAAAATCGTGGTCATGAGGTCAGAGTGATTGATGCGTTAAGGTGTTATATGAACATTGCCGCGCATAACCCTCAGATCCATTATCGGGGGGGAAGTGCTAGAAGATTTTGATGCGGTGATTCCTCGTATAGGTGCGTCTATTACTTTCTATGGAACCGCCGTACTGCGCCAGTTTGAGATGATGAATGTTTACCCACTGAATGAATCGGTCGCTATCTCTCGCTCACGTGACAAGCTGCGTAGTTTACAGCTGCTGTCTCGCCGCGGTATTGGTTTGCCAGTGACCAGTTTTGCCCACTCGCCGGATGATATTGAAGACCTACTCAGTATTGTAGGTGGTGCGCCTGCTGTGATTAAGTTGCTCGAAGGGACTCAGGGTGTTGGTGTGGTGTTGGCTGAAACCAACCAAGCTGCTGAAAGTGTTATTCAGGCCTTCATGGGGTTGAAGCAGCACATTCTAGTGCAGGAGTTTATCAAGGAAGCCAAAGGCAGTGATATTCGTGCATTCGTGGTTGGCGGCAAGGTAGTAGCAGCGATGATGCGTAAAGCGAAGGAGGGTGAGTTTCGTTCAAATCTGCATCGCGGTGGAACGGCAACGCTCTGTCGCATTACTCCAGAGGAGCGAGCTACCGCTTTACGCGCTGCCAAAGTGATGGGGCTCAATGTCTGTGGTGTGGACCTGTTAAGATCCAATCATGGTCCTGTGGTGATGGAAGTCAATTCATCACCGGGACTTGAAGGGATTGAAGCTGCTTCCGGAAAAGATATTGCCGATCTGATCATTCAGTTTATTGAAAAAAAACGCCAAACCCAATCGTACTCAAACCAAAGGTCAGGGGTAGGCTAAGCATGGCGCGGCGCAATCAACCCATCACCGTCGGTTCCATTACTGTGCAGCCGGGAGAGCGCTGCACCGTTGATCTGGAAGTGGGTAAGCTTTATACCCATACACCTGCTGTTATGCCGGTACAGGTGATATGTGGTCGCCAAGCCGGTCCTGTGCTATTTGTCTGTGCCGCTTTGCATGGCGATGAGATCAATGGTGTGGAAATCATTCGGCGTTTGATGCGTTTACCCGCCCTGAATCGCATGAAGGGTACTCTGATGGCGGTGCCTGTGGTTAACCTATTTGGCTTTATCAACCAAAGCCGTTATTTGCCCGATAGACGCGATCTTAACCGCAGCTTTCCCGGTTCACCCAAAGGGTCCCTCGCAGCCAGAACGGCAAGGCTGTTTTTAAAAGAAGTGGTGAGTAAAGCCACTCATGGTATTGACCTGCATACCGGAGCGATTAATCGCTATAACCTGCCGCATATACGTGCCAACCTAGATGATCCAGAAACACTTGCTTTAGCGAAAGCCTTTTCGACACCGGTTATCTTGAACGCCCCTTTACGTGATGGCTCATTACGTCAAACGGCTTTTGAAAAGAAAACCCCAATATTGGTGTATGAAGCTGGCGAAGCGCTCCGTTTTGATGAGGTCTCTATACGAGGTGGCGTCAACGGTATCGTTAGTGTGATGCGATCCTTAGAGATGTTACCCAAGTCTCGCAAAGCGGGTTTTAAAGACCCCTTGGTAGCGCGATCCAGTAACTGGGTGAGATCTCCTCAAAGTGGTATTTTTCGCGCTCATGTCAAAGAAGGTGACCGTGTGACTCGCGATCAAACCCTTCTCGGTGTGGTTGCCGATCCTTTCGGTGAAGCGGAAGAAGAGATCTGGTCACCGATGAGTGGGATTGTCATTGGTCAACTCAAACTACCTTTGGTGAATGAGGGGGATGCGCTGATTCATATTGCCCAGTTCCATCGCACCGATCTCGTGGCAGATCGTGTTGGCACCTATCAAGAAACACTGGAAGCGGATAACCATCCTTTTGCGGATCTGTTGTGATCTTCTTCATCAGTTAATGAAATGATGAATCAGCCTTGATCAATTCATCATTTCATTAATCATTTCTGCCTGAGTCATCCATTTCAAGATCGTCTCTAAAAACTCTCCATGACTTCTATTTTTAAAAAAACCATTCATTTTTTAATGCGTTAAGTCTCTAAAGGCTCTGTTTAATCGCCAAGTCTTGAAACTGGCACAGCCTTTGCTCTAACACTTCTGACAATGACGACATAACAACATAAAAAGTCAGAGGTTACGCAATGCCAGATTTGCATGTTTACCACAATCCCTCGCCCCGTCCTCGAACAGGTGTCGATGGCCTGAAAAAATACATTCGGGTTCGTAGTGAGCCGGGTGCCCGTTTTGTCGAATTCGATTTTGCGATCGAAGATCCCTCTCTTTTTGTTGAGCTGATTATGCCACCCGTCGCATTTGAAGCCTTCTGTAAAAACAATCACGTCATTCACATGACCGATGAGCAGATGGCCGAAGTTGATGCGGAATTAGAAAAGTGGCGTTACGGCGAAGACACGCTAATGAGCAAGAATCACAACCGTTCTGTTGAATAACAATAACATCAACTTTGAGTGACGCTTATGACCATTGAAATTAAAACTTCAACACTGGAGCCAGTGCGCAATACCTTTGCCAATATCGAACGTCGATTTGGTGATAAACCCGCTTCACGTTATCAGGAAGCAACCTATGACCTGCAGGCAGAAACTAACTTTCATTATCGCCCACTATGGCAACCTGAATTTGAATTGAACGATAAAAACCGTACCAAAATCGTGATGGAAGATTGGTATGCGTTAAAAGATCCACGCCAATTCTATTATGGTGCTTATGTTCAACAACGCGCCAAAATGCAGGAAGCGGCAGAAAGTAGTTATTGGCTTTTCGAAAAGCGTAACTTGGCAGACTATTTAAGTGATGATGTTAAAAACCTACTTATTACTTATTTAATACCCCTAAGACATATCGAAAACACTGCTAATTTAAACAATATGTACGGCTGTGCTTTTGGTTATGGTACGGCGATAACTCAAGCTCTGTTATATAACGCCATGGATCGCTTGGGTATTGCTCAATACTTATCACGTATCGGTCTGATGCTGGATGGTAATACCGGTCAATCCTTAATCGAATCCAAGCAGCATTGGATGGAAAATCCTGCCTGGCAGGGTATTCGTGCGCTGTGCGAAGAGATGACCACTGTTGAAGACTGGTTCGAAGTGGTGCTGGCGCAGAACCTGGTCATGGATACGTTGGTGTTCAACCTTTTCTACGAGCAACTGGATGGCAAGCTCGCGGCAATGGGTGGTCGTGACATCGCTATGTTGACAGAGTTTATGCAGGCTTGGAACAAGGATGTAAACAAATGGTTCGATTCTGTGCTGAAAACGGTTGCATCAGAATCAGATGAGAATAAAGCCCTGCTGCATGCTTGGACTGAGAAATGGCAGTCGAAAGTGCTGGATGCCTTGAAGCCTGTTATTCAAGAACTGCTTGAACCAGAAGCGCTTGATTTGGCCGTTGCAGAACTTGAAAAGCGCATTAAAAAAGCCGGAATAACAGCCTAAGGGGTTTAGCAACATGTCCAAAGTATATATCGCGTTACAAGACAACGACGAGTCACGCTACATCATTGAGGCGATTGAACAAGACAACCCGGATGCCACGGTGATTCATCATCCCGCCATGATTCGCATCGAGAATGAAAACTCTCTCGTTGTTAAACGCGAAACCGTCGAAGAAAAAATGGGGCGTGACTGGGATGTTCAAGAGTTACACCTCAACCTCATCACACTGGGTGGCAATGTCGATGAAGATGATGATCAGCTCAGTTTAAGCTGGAATGTTTGATTGTTATTAAAATAAAAAGGGTCAGAAAATGTCAGCTAAAAAACTTAATTTAAAAGATAAGTATCGATTATTAACACGTGATCTTGACTGGGAATATTCCTATGTCGATCGTAAAAAAGCATTTCCATACGAAGAGTTTGAAGGCATCAAAATTACCGATTGGTCTAAATGGGAAGATCCCTTCAGATTAACCATGGATGCCTACTGGAAATACCAGGCTGAAAAAGAGAAAAAACTCTACGCTATATTTGATGCCTTTGCACAAAATAATGGCCATTTAAATGTCACGGATGCGCGTTATGTGAATGCCATTAAAATCTTTTTAACTGGTGTTTCTCCTTTAGAGTATCAAGCCTACCAAGGTTATGCGCATGTTGGTCGTCAGTTTGGCGGTGCCGGTGCTCGTGTGGCTTGCCAGATGCAATCAATCGATGAATTGCGTCATGTGCAAACGCAGATTCACGCCATGAGCCACTACAACAAGTACTTTGATGGCTTCCAGGATTGGACGCACATGCATGATCGCGTGTGGTACTTGTCAGTGCCGAAATCCTTCTTTGACGATGCGCGCAGTGCAGGGCCATTTGAGTTCCTGATTGCCATCAGCTTTAGTTTTGAATATGTCTTAACCAACCTGCTGTTCGTTCCATTCATGTCGGGTGCGGCGCATAACGGCGACATGGCGACCTGTACGTTCGGTTTCTCCGCTCAATCCGATGAAGCTCGCCACATGACACTAGGTTTGGAAATCATCAAGTTCCTGCTCGAGCAACACGAAGACAACGTGCCTATCGTGCAGAAGTGGATCGATAAGTGGTTCTGGCGTGGCACGCGTTTGCTGTCCATTGTTGCGATGATGATGGACTACATGTTGCCTAACAAAGTGATGTCCTGGAAAGAAGCCTGGGAAGTCTACTTTGAAGAGGCCGGTGGTGCGCTATTCAAAGACTTGGCTCGCTACGGCATCCGTATGCCAAAGTTTGTTGAAGTGACCGAAAAAGAGAAAGAGCACGTTTCTCATCAAGCTTGGTGGATTTTCTACAACTACGGCCACGCTGCTGGTTTCCACACCTGGATCCCCAGTGATGAGGAGCTGGATTGGTTGAGTGAAAAATACCCCGATACCTTCGACAAATACTATCGTCCTCGTTGGGAGCTGGCGAAGAAAATGGAAGCGGAAGGTAAGCGCTTCTACAGCCAGGCACTGCCGCAACTCTGTACTACCTGTCAGATCCCGATGGGCTTTACCAAGATGGATGACCCAACCCAAATTGCCTATCGCTCAAGCGATTACGAAGGAGAGAAATACCACTTCTGTTCTGATGGCTGCAAACACATCTTTGATGAAGAGCCTGAAAAGTATGTTCAATCCTGGTTGCCTGTGCATCAGATTTATCAAGGTAACTGCGGTGGTGCCAGCGTGGAAGAAGTGCTGCGTGACTACTACAAACTTAACCTCGGTGCTGACAACTTGGACATCAAGGGCTCACCCGATGAGCAGCGCTGGAAAGAGTGGAAGGGTGTTGCTTAATTGTCTTCAGCGTTCATCCCTCAAGGTTAATCCTTAAAAGTAATCCGTAGATGAGCCACTTCGGTGGCTCCAGAGATAGGAAGCAATTATGTCAGTAAGAGCCATTACGCCTGACTACAAAGTGCAGGCACGGGATAGAGTTGAAAATTTTCACGGAAATCAAATTGTGTATGTCGCGTGGGATCGTCATTTGATGTTCTGTGCGCCCTTTGCTTATGCACTGCCGCCGACCATGACCTTTGCCGAGTTGCGTGACCAAGTCATGCCCGAAGCGTTTGGACTGCATGAAGAGTTCTCGAAAATCAATTGGGAAAAAGCAACTTGGTTGCTGGATAACCAACCGTTCACCCCCGATCTCAACCAGTCATTGCACGCACAAGGTGTGGGCCACAAATCGGTATTGAGATTCCAAACACCTGAGCTGACAGGGTTTCAGGGTAAAGCGGTTTAAGGAGCAGGTCATGACTTACGAAGTGACAGTGGAACCTACGGGTGATGTGATCGAAGTAGAAGAGGGGCAAACCATCTTGGATGCTGCGCTCCGTCAAGGCGTTTGGTTGCCGTTTGCCTGTGGTCATGGCACTTGTGGGACTTGCAAAGTTCAAGTGGTGGAAGGGGATGCAGATCTAGGCAATGCATCACCCTTTGCCTTAATGGATGTTGAGCGTGACGAAGGTAAGGTATTGGCCTGCTGTGCCATTCCTGAATCTGACCTCGTGATAGAAGCGGATATCGATGTTGATCCCGACTTTGAAGGCTATGCGGTTGAAGACTTTAGCGCCAAAGTGATCAAGATTGATGATCTATCCCCCACTATTAAAGGGATCACGCTTGAATTGGATCATCCGATCACCTTTCAAGCGGGGCAGTATATCAATCTGGAAATACCTGATGTGGAAGGCAGTCGCGCTTTTTCGATTGCTAACTCGCCCTCTCATTCAGCGATTGTCGAACTCCATGTGCGATTAGTACCTGGCGGTGCGGCGACGACCTGGTTGCATGAAACCCTGAAAGAGGGTGATGAGCTGTCACTTTCAGGTCCTTACGGGCAGTTCTTTGTGCGTAAGTCGGATGTTAAAGATGTGATCTTTATCGCTGGGGGATCGGGTTTATCCAGCCTCAGTCGATGATTTTGGACCTCTTGGAGCAGGGCGATACACGTCAAATCTATCTGTTCCAAGGCGCACGAAACCTGTCTGAGCTCTATAACCGGGATCTGTTAACCGAGCTGGCTGAAAAGCACAGTAATTTCCATTACATCCCGGCCTTAAATGCTCCAGCGGCTGAAGATCAGTGGCAAGGTTTTACGGGTTATGTTCATGAAGCCGCTATTGATTACTTTGAGGGTAAATTTGCAGGCCATAAAGCCTATCTGTGCGGCCCTCCACCGATGATCGATTCTGCGATTAGTGCCTTGATGCAAGGGCGTGTCTTTGAAGCAGATATCCATATGGAGAAATTCCTGACCGCCGCAGATGGTGCTGAGTCTGAAACTCGATCGGCACTGTTTAAGCGAATTTAGGCTGAGGGTCTGATGAGATGAATGCCCAACGTCATTTTCAGATTCAGGTTACCAACCGACAGCAAGTATTTTCAGTGCCTGAAGGTGAATTGTTGTTACACGCCATGGAGAAAGCGTGTCAACAGGCCATCCAGGTGGGGTGCCGAGGTGGTGGTTGTGGACTGTGCAAAATTAGGGTGTTGGAAGGTGACTTTCACACCAAACGAATGAGTAAAGCCCATATCAAGGAACACGAAGCAGAGGCGGGTTTTGCTCTCGCCTGTCGAGTCTTCCCAGAGAGTGATCTGGTGATTGAATCAGACCACTTCAACGATCTATCAACACAACAAACAGCGTGACATAACAAATATAAGAGGAAACGATCATGAAAAAAGGTGTAATGCGTCCAGGACATGTTCAAATTCGTGTATTGGATCTTGAAGAAGCCCGTAAACACTATGTTGATCTACTGGGCTTGATTGAGATGGATTCTGATGATCAAGGTCGCGTCTATCTCAAAGCCTGGACGGAAGTGGATAAGTACTCCGTTATTCTTAAGGAAGCTGATGAGCCAGGTATGGATTTCATGGGCTTCAAGTGTCTAAACGAAGCGGTCTTAGACACCCTGGCGCAAGAAATTCGCGCCTTGGGTATCACTGTGACCGAGTTACCAGCCGGTGATTTAAAAGATTGTGGCCGTCGTATGCAGTTCGTGGTTCCCACCGGTCACACGTTCGAGTTGTTTGCGACCAAAGAGCAGACCGGTAAATGGGGTGTTAGCAACGTGAATCCAGAAGCTTGGCCTCGCGGTTTAAGGGTATGCAGGCTACGCGCTTTGATCACTGCTTGCTCTATGGTGATGATCTGGAAGGGAACCTGACGTTATTCCGGGACGTACTTGGGTTTGATCTGGCTGAACAAGTGGTTGACCCAGAAAATAACCGAGTAGCCCTTTTCTTAACTGCATCGATGAAAGCCCATGATGTGGCCTTTATTAAGCATCCTGAAAAGAACAAGTTCCATCACGCCTCTTTCTATCTGGATACCTGGCAGGATGTATTGAAAGCGGCTGATCTGATTTCCATGACCGATACCTCGATCGATATTGGGCCTACGCGTCATGGTTTAACCCATGGTCAAACCATCTACTTCTTTGATCCTTCAGGTAACCGTAATGAGGTCTTTGCCGGTGGTGACTATCACTATCCTGATCATGAAACAGTGACATGGAAAGCAGAAAATCTGGGTAAAGCCATTTTCTATCATGATCGTCAACTGAACGAGCGTTTCTTAACGGCGTTGACCTGATCTTAATCGGTGCTAATGCCTTGTCATTAGCACCTGTCTTTTAGTCTGTGTATGAGAAAGCACGATGAACGAATTCAAACATTTCATTAACGGAGCCTATGTTGCTTCCGCGAGTGGAAAAACTTTCGAAAACCGTTGTCCGGTGGATAACAGCCTGATCGGTCTGGTACATGAAGCTAGCCGTGAAGAGGTCGACCAAGCGGTAAAAGCGGCTAAAGCCGCCTTAAAAGGCCCTTGGGGCAAGATGACTCAAGCCGCTAGAACCGCGATGCTGAATCGTGTAGCCGATCGAATCAATGAACGTTTTGATGAGTTTTTTAGCAGCAGAATGCCGCGATACTGGTAAGCCCTACAGTATTGCCAGCCATATCGACATTCCTCGCGGTGCAGCCAACTTTACTGCCTTTTCGGAAACCCTGGCTAACCATCCGACAGAAGCCTTTAAGCTGGATACGCCTGATGGGTTGGGCGCATTAAATGTTGGTCAGCGCACCCCAAAAGGTGTCATCGCCGTCATCAGCCCTTGGAACCTGCCATTGCTGTTGATGACCTTCAAAGTCGGCCCTGCACTCGCTTGCGGTAATACTGTAGTGGTCAAGCCTTCTGAAGAAACACCCGCCACCACGACTCTGTTGGGTGAGGTGATGAACGAGTGTGGAGTACCGCCGGGTGTGTTTAACGTTGTGCATGGTTTTGGTCCCAACTCCGCAGGTGAGTTTTTTAACCACGCATCCCTTGGTCAATGCCATCACCTTTACGGGTGAAACCCGCACTGGTGAAGCGATCATGAAAGCGGCATCCGTGGGTTTGCGCAATATTTCCATGGAATTGGGCGGTAAAAACCCGGCCATCGTGTTCGCCGATTGCGATCTGGAAAAGGCGGTGGAAGGCACCATGCGTTCAGCGTTTGTGAACTGCGGTCAAGTCTGCTTGGGCACCGAGCGAGTCTATGTTGAGCGCCAGTGTATGACGCTTTTCTCAAACTCATGAAAGAGCAGGTCGCTAAGCTGAAACTGGGTCGTCCAGAAGATCCTGCTGCCAACTTTGGTCCGCTGGTCAGCTTAGAGCATCGCAACAAAGTGAAATACTACTATGACCTGGCTGTGGAAGAAGGTGCCACCGTTGAAATCGGTGGGGGTATTCCGGATATGGGCGAAGCGTTAAACGGCGGTGCTTGGATTGAACCCACTATTTGGACAGGTC
>JAJOJN010000018.1 GCA_021208565.1 Nitrincola sp. | reverse complement strand
TTTTTAGACAAAAAAACCTACAGAAGCTTAATAGGCGCTGTAGGTTTTTTTATGGCTATTAGTGATAGGTTTGTTCGTATTTTTTACGAATCGCAACTAAAGCAGGTTGAATATCCAGGGGTGCATACTGCATCGCTTGTTCAAAGAGTTCCGCATTCTCTTCAGAAAGACGCTCTTCTTCACTCATCTGCTTCAATTTACGCATCGCTTCCATAAACTTTGGATGAGGTGATGACTGACTCATGGCGGACCTCCTTGGGTCTAACGCAGATCACAAATCTGCTAGTGGGTTTTGCTCCCAGGGCGACTGGAAGTAAGATGCTACCACACTCATGTCAACTTTTTTCGACCTGTGTAAATCGCCATTTCGGCGACTTATCCTTATCGATCAACAAGGCACGCACTCCTTCCGCAAACTCACCTAATCGGCAACACTGAGCAGCAAGTTGCATCTCCATCAGAAACACCGTTTTTAAATCAGCGTGACGACTGCGAGACAACTGTTCTGCGATGACATAAAGTGACAGAGGGCTACCTGTTTTGACATTGTTACGTGCCTTTTCTATCCAAGGATCAGCTGTTTCCAGCGCAAAAATTCGCTCGACAAAAGCAGGAATTGAGTCATCTATTAGCAGATCTTTCAATATCGACTGCTGCGCTTGAATGGGAGTTTCGGTTTCTGCAAAAGTAGCTTCAGCTTGCTGGGATAACTCATTCAGCAGCGAGGTGATCACAGCATGATTATCCCCTTGATTCCAGATACCCTTGAGAAGACCCGATAACACCTCTTCACGCTGATCGTTACTCAGCGCATAGTCTGCAAGCCCTAACCAAAGTGCATCCTTGGCACCCACTTGGCTGCCTGTGAGGGCTAAAAATTTACCCACTTCGGCAGGAAGTTTATTTAAAAAATAACTCGCGCCGACATCAGGAAACAGACCGATCGAAATCTCGGGCATGGCTAAACGGGAGGTTTCAGTCACAACACGGTGGCTACAACCATTCATTAATCCCAAACCACCCCCCATGACATAACCACTTCCCCAGCATAAAATAGGCTTAGGAAAGGTCTGTAAGCGATAATCCAAGCGATATTCATTGGCAAAGTATTCGTCGATAGCATCAAACTTTTCAGCTTTGATCAGGTGGTAAGCACCTACTACATCACCACCTGCACAGAAGGCCTTATCGCCAGCACTGTCCAGTAACAAAGCCACCACGCGCGGATTTTCCAGCCACAGATCCAGTTGAGGATTAATCAACTGAATCATCTCCTGCGATAACGCATTCAATGTTCGCTCAGCGTTCAGGCAGATCTCGCCAATGATATGTCCATCAAGTGTCAAGTGTTCACGAAAAATGACTGCAGCCATCCTATCATTCCTTAAGCAAAATTAACGTTCAGCACCATGCAATTTGGCGTATTGAAGCGTTTCGTCACCGTCACGCTCGGGTGATAACAACCAGTTTTGCAAATGTGGCTCTAGCAGCTGAATCATCATATCGATATGAGACGGGTCCGCATTCAAAGCAGGAATATACGCGTATGATTCCCCACCGTTTTCCATAAAGTACTCACGGTTTTCCTGACCTATCTCTTCAATCGTTTCTAAGCAATCTGATGAAAAGCCTGGACAAAACACCTGAATCGATTTCACCCCTTGAGCAGGAAGCGCTTTCAATGTTTCATCAGTATAGGGCTTTAACCACTCCTCACGACCGAATCGAGATTGAAAAGTCGTCATGTACTGATCTTTGGTTAAGCCTAACTTTTCGGCTAATAAGCGTGATGTCTTGTGACATTCACAGTGATAAGGGTCACCTTCTGTGAGGTAACGCTTAGGCACACCATGATAGGAAAAATCAACTTATCCGGCTGCCCTTCGGTCGCTTGAAACTCACGCACCTTTTCAGCCAAAGCATCAATGTAGGGATCAACATCATGGTAATGACTGATAAAGTTAAGATCAGGCAACCAACGACGCTGAGTAAAATCCTTCGCAATCGCATCAAAGGTAGAGCCGGTCGTTGCAGCGGAGTACTGAGGATAGAGCGGCAATACGACCAATTTTCTCACACCATCCTGCTGCATTTTTTGCAGAACAGAGGTGATCGATGGATTGCCGTAACGCATTGCAAACTCCACCTGCACGCGTTCACCATAACGCTGACTGAAATAAGATCTGAGTGCTTCACACTGGTTGACCGTATGGGTCATCAAGGGAGAGCCTTGATCGGTCCAGACTTCACGATAGGCGGCGGCCGACTTTGCAGGGCGAGTATTTAAGATAATTCCATTTAGAATCAACCACCAGATTGGGCGTGGCACTTCGACAACACGCGGATCCCACAAAAACTCTTTTAAATAGCGACGAAGCGCCGGAGTTGTTGGCTCATCAGGCGTACCTAGATTGGTGATCAGCACACCAATTCGATCGCCTTGCGCGTGACTAAAATCTTTCATGCCTTGAAAACGCATTGGATAGATTTCCTTATGAAAGCTCTATGACATCAAAAGTGACTTCAGGGTTAACATCTTGATCGTAATCGATACCCTCAATGCCGAATCCGAAAAGTTTCAGGAACTCAGCTTTATAGGCCGCATAATCGGTTAACTCGAATAGATTTTCGGTCGTAACTTGTGGCCACAGATCTCGGCAGGCTGACTGCACATCATCTCGTAGTTCCCAGTCATCCAAACGGTAACGGCTAGCCTCATCAATTTGAGCGCCATTACCATAGAGACCCGTGCTGAATAAACGCCACACTTGGTCCATACAGCCCTCATGCAAGCCCTGCTCTTTCATCACTTTGAAGACCATCGACAAGTACAAAGGCATGACTGGTATCGCTGAACTGGCTTGAGTCACTACCGACTTGAGAACAGCGACATTCGCTTGCCCTCCAAGTGCAGCCAACTTGGCATTCAGCGCATGAGCCGTATCATCAAGGTGCTGTTTCGCTTTTCCTAGGGCTCCATGCCAGTAGATTGGCCACGTAATATCGGTACCGATGTAACTGTAAGCAACGGTTTTGCAACCTTCAGCCAGAACACCGGCATCTGCTAAGGCATCGATCCAGAGTTGCCAATCTTCACCACCCATCACTTTGACGGTAGCGTCTACTTCTTCTTGGGTGGCGGGTTCAATTTGAGCTTCAGTAATGCAGTCTTTATTGGTGTCAATTGCGGTTGAACGATAAGGTTCACCGATAGGTTTTAACACCGAACGAATCACTTCGCCGGTATCTGGCATTTTACGAACGGGAGAAGCTAAAGAGTAAACCACCAAATCGATCTGACCCAAATCAGCCTGGATGAGCTCAATCACTTTCTGTTTGGCTTCATGAGAGAAAGCATCACCGTTGATACTCCTAGCATAGAGCCCAGCTTCATGGGCTAAGCGATCAAAGGCCGCTGCATTATACCAGCCCGCTGTTCCCGGCTTCTTTTCCGTACCGGGCTTTTCAAAAAACACGCCAATGGTCGCCGCATCACTACCAAACGCCGAAGCGATTCGTGAAGACATACCATAACCACTGGACGAACCTATCACTAGGACTCGTTTTGGGCCGTCGACCTTGGGTTGAGATTTTGTAAAAGCGATCTGTTCTTGGATATTCGCTTCACAGCCAACAGGATGTGTTGTCGTACAGATAAAACCACGAATTTTAGGCTCAATAATCATAGGAATCGGTATCTTTCAGCTCAGTTTGAAGAATGGCTTTAGCTTATCACAGTTTGAAGGAAAGGTTCATCAGACATCTTAATCTGAGATCATGAGCAGAAGATTGATATGAAAAAGCCAAACAACTTAGCTAGGTAAGCTGTTTGGCTTAGATTTGACAGAAGCTAGTTCATTACCAAGCGGTAGCAAACTGATCGTCAGACATCTCAGTAATGGTCGCACTACCGGCTTTTACCATGCGCGCATAGCCTAGGTAACGAGGTAGAATCTGCTCGAAGTAGAAACGAGTAGTCACCTGTTTCGCTTCAAGGAAAGCATCGTCTTCGCCCTGCGCTTGCAGTGCTTTAGCAGCTTCTGCTTGACGTAACATTTCCCAACCACCGGCAACTGTACCTAATAGCATCATAAAATTATGTGCCACCGCGCCAGCTAATTGGGCATCCTCACCAGCACCTGCCAATAGATCGTCACGAGCTTGTTCAACGACCAGAATTGCTTCACCTAATTCTGCAGCCAGTTCTGCAAACTCGCCACCTGCCGCAACGGTTTCACGCATTTCAGCCAATAGCAATGTTAGTGCTTCACCTTTATCCATCAGGATCTTACGGCCAACTAGATCAAGTGCTTGGATACCATTGGTACCTTCGTAGATAGGTAGAATACGTGCGTCGCGGTAATACTGCGCAGCGCCAGTTTCTTCAACAAAGCCCATACCACCATGAATTTGCACACCAATTGAGGTCACTTCTTGAGCAAACTCAGTACACCAACCTTTTACAACTGGGGTCAGTAGCGCTGCACGTGCTTTTTCACGAGCACGACGCTCTGGATCTTCTGCATGGTGAGCAAAATCAATACTGCCACACGCATCATAAGTCAGTGCACGACCAGCCTCTGTAAAGGCTTTCATGGTCAATAGCATACGACGAACATCGCCATGGCGAATAATAGGACCAGGTTCTTTGTAACCTACAGCAGGGCTTTGAATACGCTCGTGCGCAAAGTTTAGCGCATGTTGATAAGCACGCTCAGCGATAGCAACACCTTGCAGACCCACGCCCAAACGAGCGTTGTTCATCATGGTGAACATGCACGCTAAACCACGACCCTCTTCACCCACTAGGTAACCCACTGAGTTTTCAAAACCCATGACAGCCGTAGGGCTCGCATGAATACCCATTTTGTGCTCTAGAGATAGGGGTTTGGTGTTGTTGTAAGCACCTAAAGAACCATCTTCATTGACCAAGTACTTAGGGACAACAAACAAAGAGATACCACGAACACCTGCCGGTGCATCAGGAAGACGCGCTAAAACGAGGTGAACAATGTTTTCAGTTAAGCTGTGATCACCCCAAGTGATAAAGATCTTCTCACCGGTAATACGGTAAGCATCTCCGTCTCTTTCTGCTTTACAACGCACTTGAGACAGATCAGAACCCGCATTACCTTCCGTCAGGTTCATGGTGCCAGCCCACTCACCACTGATCAGTTTAGGCAAGTAAGTCGCTTTAATTTCGTCATTCGCATTCAGCGCTAAACATTCTACGGCACCCTGCGACAACAAGGGGCAAAGACCCCAAGCCATATTTGCAGATTGCCACATCTCCATCACAGGAATAGACAGCAAATAAGGCATGCCTTGGCCGCCAAATTCAGGCTCAAACTGCAATGAACCCCAGCCACCTTCAGCATACTGCTGATAGGCCTCATGGAAACTTTCAGGGCAGACTACACCGCCGTCTTTAATCTGAACGCCCTTTTGGTCGCCATCCCAGTTGGTGGGCGCAATCACGTCCCGTGCAACACGAGCCGCTTCATCTAGAATCGCTTCAACCATATCAGCGGAAGCATCTTCGTAAACAGGCATGGATGACAGTTCAGTCATGCGCGCTACTTGGTTCAGCGCAAGCTTCATGTCTTTTACCGGAGCATTATAGTCAGACATACACTACCTTCTCGTTTTCGGTTTCAAATCTAGGTGAGATGACTTTCAAAACATACCTTTTGAGGTGTCGGTTTGTCATCAATTAGGGTTTATACTTATTCTAGCACGTTAAACGTATCTGATAAGCACAAAATCGGTTACGCTTACCCTTATACTGAACGATTTTTACAACACATAACAGGTTGGAGAGAAAAATGCAGGAAATTCACGGTTATTATTTAGAAGATCTTGAAGTGGGCATGAGCGAATCTTATGCAAAAACCATATCTGAATCGGATGTATACCTTTTTGCCGGTGTGTCCGGTGACAACAACCCTGTGCACATCAATGAAGAGTACGCTCAAACGACGATGTTCAAGAAGCGTATCGTACACGGTATGTTCAGCGCCGCACTTATCTCTACAGTAGCAGGCACTCGCCTACCTGGACCTGGCTGTATCTATATTGATCAGCAAATTAAATTTAAAGCACCCGTGTTCATCGGCGATACAGCCAAAGCCACTATCACCGTTACTGAAATCGATGAAGCACGTCGTCGTGTCAAAGCGCGTACCGATGTCACCGTTGGCGACAAAGTAGTAGCAACAGGGGAAGCGACCTTTATGGTGGACAAGCGCAACGCTTAAGTTGATCTACAACAAGTTGATCGACGAAAAAAAGGGTGACTCCATCGCTGGAATTCACCCTTTTTTTTAAAGTTTGAACCACTTATTCGAAGCTTCGGGATCTTAGTACATCCGGCTTCAAGAAATCCTTTCTTCCAAGATCCATATGATCACCCAGTAAACGCCCCTCTTTTTCTAAGCCGTAGTAACTGTGCTTATGGAAGGTCTCTAGGTACTTCTCTCGTGTTTCATGAACATCGCCGGTATAACGAGGATCTTGTGGCCTTTCTTGGCTATTGATATAAGCCGCCAAATCCCAGGACTCTTGTACATTCATGCTATGCGGTTGGCCTAGCGGCATATTGTGATGAATAAATCCTGCCATGGTGAAGATGCGAATAATCCCCGCTCCCCAGTTATATGATCCATCACCCCAGAGTGCTGGGAACTGAGCTTCGCCACGTACCGCCAATCCAGCGCCATCATCAGCATGACAAATGCTACAATTGGCTTCATATAGCACTTTACCGCGAGCATATGAGGGTTCTTGTTCAGGATCATCTATTGGATAACCCCTTCCATACATATTACCTCCCGGCTGATAAATTGGCACACCTTTAGCTAACCAGTGGTGATAAGCTGCCAATGCCACCATGTTATCACTCCCATATTCCGGCGGCTTACCGTTCATCGAATAACTAAAGCAACCCGCAATTCGTTCTTCTAGGCTATTCACCTGCTGGTTTTTGGGTCTAAAGTTAGGCAGCACGACCGCAGCTGGCCAGACAGGAGCGGAGAAGGGTTGAGCACCGGCACCTAAATGACAGCTTGAGCAATTCATATCATTGAATACGTTTTCACCCTTCAGCTGCTGAGTATTGGTAAACAAATCATGTCCACGTCGAATAACGCGCTTTAACTCGGGATGTATTGACGCCTCTTCCAGATCCTGTAGGGTTGGAGGCACATGAACAAACTCACCCTCCTTGGGTTCTGGAAAATTAACTGGAACCCGTGGTTCCGAAGCGTTAACCGCCTGACTGATGCCAAGTGCAATAATACTGGCACCAAAAATGAGCTTTGAATTTAACATGACAGGCTCCTTATTGTGACGGCTGCAGTGATAACCAAGCGGACACCGCTTGAATATCATACGGACTTAAACGTTCGGCAATGGCAAGCATTAAGTGCTGCGGATCGTTTTGACGGGTATCTTTTTGCCATGCCAATAGCTGCGCCTGGATATAACCTGAATGCTGTCCTGCTATTGCAGGAAAATGCTCGCCAGCCCCCAAATTATCAGGACCATGACAGGACTGACAGGAAGGGATATAGCGTGACCAATCGCCATGCGTGGCTAGCGTTTCACCCCACTTAAGCATCTCTTCATCAGCTGACTCACCTCCCTTTCCGGGCGTTGCCGGCATTTCGCTGTAATAAACAGACACATCTCGCATTTGTTGATCATTCAGCATAGCTGCGAAGGGAGCCATGGAAGGGTTTTTACGGGTACCCTCATTAAAATCTTTTAATTGCTTGTAGAGATAGGCGGCATCAAGACCGGCTAATCGCGGCCAAGACTCTCCTCCAGGCATATACATGCCACTTCCATCTGCTTGATGACATGCTGTACATACCGCAGCCGCAGCTTGACCTCGCGTTGCATCACCATCAATAGCATTCGCTTGAAGGCTAACGCCTAGGGTTACACTGGCTGATATTAGGGAAATATGCGATAGGATTTTCATTGTTAGGTTGCTCCTCACCTCAGCTAACACATCTTTGTGTGCTAATTGAAACAACCTTACGCTTTAAGAGGCTTTTAAACTATTGGTAAGATCCTTGTTTATCTAAAGGAATCTTTAGTGAGATTGAGCCTCCAGACAAACACGGATTAATTCGGCCAAAGAGTCGACCTGCATTTTGCTCATGATATGATAACGATGAACATCAACAGTGCGCGAACTGATATTTAAAGCCGACGCAATCCGTTTACTCGGCTCTCCTAACAAGAGTAATGACAATACCTGTTCTTCGCGGGGCGTTAAACTTTCTCTACGCTGTTCGACCGTTAAAACCTCAGCTTGTTCCAACAGATAAAGCCGATGTTTTTCAATGGCTCGATATACCGTATCGAGTAGTAATTGATCATTATAAGGTTTTTCAAAAAAATCGAAGGCACCTGCTTTCATCGCCCGCACAGCCATCGACACATCACCATGCCCCGTCATAAAAATAACAGGCAGCTCTGGAGCACGCTTAGCGAGTTCAGTTTGCAAACTCAACCCACTCATACCTGGCATACGTATATCGAGTAAAACACAGCCCAAGTGATGCACATCAGCACCAGACAGAAAAGCTGATGCGTCTGAGTATTCTTGTACTTTGAGGTCTACAGACTCCAACAGCCACTTTAAAGATCGACGAACAGTTTCCTCGTCATCAACAATATGGATCAAGGCTGTCATGTTAGAGTTACTCCACTGAATGCTTTATTGGTAATCTTAGCTCGGCGACCGCACCACCACCCTGTCGAGGTTGCAACGTCAGCTCCCCTCCTAGCGCTTCTGCTAGAGATCGACTTAATGACAACCCCAAGCCCATTCCCTCTTCACGAGTGGTCATGAAAGGTTCGAACAGGTGCGGCGCGATAGATGGCTCGATCCCCTTGCCACGATCACCGATTTGAAAATACTAAAAACCGAACTCAACTCATCAGGAAAAATGGTTAAGCACAAGGCTCTTTGATGAGGTTCAATGTCACTCATGGCATCCAGCGCATTCGTGACCAAATTCGCCAAAATCTGCAAGATGTAAATACGATGACTGTAGATTTCAGGTAAAGGTTCTTTCAACAACACTTGAGGTGTTATCTGTGCCTGTTGTAACCGAGTCTGGCAAAAGAGTAACGTATCATCAATTAGAGGTTCCACCGCTATCCAACTAAACTCTCCCGACTCTTTCTTTAAGAATCGACGAATATTACGAATCACTGCAGCCGCCTGATCGGCTTGATTAGCGATCTGCTCAGAAACTTCGATCAATTGATTGCGCTTATCTAACAATTCTTGATCCGAACGTCTCAAGTGTCGCACCGATCCTCTGGCATAGTTAGCGATGGCGGTTAAAGGTTGATTCAACTCATGCGCTAAACCAGCCGCCAACTCACCCATGAGGGTGAATCGCGAGGCATGCCGCAGTTCATCTTGATGATGCTGCGCGGCTTGTTCAGCCGCTCGCTGACGATCTTGCGAAGACTCTAACTCTTGTGTTCGTTTACGGACCAAGTACTCAGTACGAATGTTGTGCATAATCCATAAAATCAGTAATACAAATGCCGCGATGAAGGCATGCTTGTGCACCAATATCCAGTGTAAGATGGGGTTGTGCGGAAAGGCCGCAAAAGGCCCTATTCTCAGTCGTTCAAACACATCATAAACAGACTGATAAGAGACAGGTGGCTGCCAATGAACCACATCTTGTTCCACTAATACCGAATCAGATTTCATTAAAACGGCCAGTACCTGACGAGCCAGAGTGTCGTTTGCTCTTGATGTTCTGAGTAGCGGCCAGCCTGGATAAATCGAGGTCGATATCATACAAGGATATTGTGCATAGGATTGTCCTCCAATCACTCGCAACTGGGAAAGATCTAGCCCTCTTCGAGTGCGAGCACTTCGGCCAAACAACTGCGCAGCACGATGGCATCTACTTCATGATTCATCAAGCGTGTGACGAGTTGATCCATTGGAAATCCACTAAATTGCCAGTCAATCCGCCAACGATTCAAATCATCATATTGCTGCTGTAACAGATCCATCATCAACTGATAACCGCCAAATGATTGAGGACTGACCGCGCCCACTCTTCGACCTTTAAGATCCGGAAAATCAAAGAGCTGGCTATCATCACGTACCAGCATGACAGAGCCTACGTCATTTAAGGGCAACCCTTCTTTTAAATGTTGCAATTGTGCAAGCGGAGCAACCGAAAATTTTGCCGATAAGGCAACATAATGACCGGGATTAGTAATCACGAAATCTAAGCGATTTTCAGCCACAGCCGTGTTCAGTTCTTCGAGTGTCATGGCATGCAACACTAATTGATGGGCAGGCATTTCTTGCTGAATGCTTTGTAATGAAGGTAACCAGTGTTGATCGAAATCCTCTAGCGTCCGCCAGTCTAAAATACCGATATGTATCTCTTCAGCAAACACTTGAACACTTAGCGTCAGAACAGCTACAAAGATCCCGATGTATAGGCGTGATAAAAGCCCCTTCATTCTTGATCTAACCATCGATATAAGGTTCTTCGTCCAATACCCAGCAAAGCAGCAGCTCGACGCTTATTACCCTGCACTTCATCTAAAACCAGTTGCACATAACGCCGTTGCAACTCATCCAGCGTCGGTAAACGATTTCCAGCTAATAAACGCGTCTCTTGAGGGTTGTGCTTGTCGTGTAAATCAGCGCCAAGATCTGGGGTGTTATCGAGTAATCGACTAGGCAAATGTCTAGGCTCGATTAAATCCGTCTCACAAAAGGCCACGGCTCGTTCAACGACATTTTGCAGTTCGCGAACATTTCCAGGAAATGGATAGCGACGAATCAGCGTCATTGCCGCCTCATTAAAGCCCTGTATTTGGCGACCCTGTACCATCGCATGCTGACGAACAAACTGCTGAGCTAGGCGTTCAAGATCATCTTCTCGTTCACGTAAGGGCGGGATCAGGATGGCAAAGGTTTCTAAACGATAATAGAAATCCTCCCGAAAACTACCTTCAGCGACTTTTTGCTTTAAATCGCGATGCGTAGCGGCAATCACCCTGACATCTACCTTAACCTCATTATCCTGACCGACAGGTCTCACCGAGCCATCTTGCAGTGCTCTGAGTAGCTTTGCTTGCAGCGGCAAGGGCATCTCACCAATCTCATCAAGCAGCAACGTTCCACCCTGTGCTTCTTGAAATAAGCCTTTCCTCGCTTTTTGTGCGCCCGTAAAGGCGCCAGCGGCATGGCCAAAGAACTCACTTTCTAACAACTCCGATGGAATACCCGCACAATTCACTGCTAAGAATGGACGACCTTTTCGATCGCTCTCCTCATGGAGTGCTCGCGCGACTAACTCTTTTCCAGTGCCACTTTCACCATGAATTAGCACCGGTCCCTGAGCACGAGCAACCACACGAATCTGATCAAAGAGATGACGCATCGCACGACTTTTGCCGAGCAAACGATGAAAACCTTGTTCATTTTTAGACAGTTCACGAAAAACACTGAGTTCATGACGTATTTGCCGATTCTGCAATACCTTATGAACACTCAATAAAAAGTGATCTAGATCTAAAGGCTTGGTCAGAAAATCATCAGCACCCGCCTGCAAAGCTTCTACTGCCTGACGAACACTGCCAAAGGCGGTAATCACAATGATCGAAGGTCGCTTCGACTCCTCTAGTTGCATGATATGTTTAACCAAAGACATGCCATGACCATCAGGCAGACGAAGATCTGTGATCACCAGATCAGGTTGACTCAAAGAAAGTTGCTGCTGAGCTTCTTCAAGTGTTGCTGTCGCCATCAACTGAAAACCCTCTGCTTCCAGTTCATCCAGAATCAAAGCTGATAGGGATTGATCATCTTCAACCAGTAAAATAGATGCCTTGTAGCTTTTAGGCTGACTCATAGTTCTTCCTGATAGTGTGGAAACGACAATTCAAATCGAGCACCGCCTAAATCACTCTGATCAACACGGATCTGCCCCTGATGCTCTTCAACAATTCGTTTAACGATAGCTAACCCCAGTCCACTTCCTTGCCCCGGTGTTTTAGTGGTGACAAAGGGTTCAAAAAGTTGCTCTCTGATACTCCTATCAATTCCCGAACCTGCATCTTCAATGAGGATATGAATCCGCTCATCAACTCGACTGTGCATTCGAACAGGCCCTTCTGGACAAGCCTGACAAGCATTTCTTAAGAGGTTAATCAGTGCTTGTTCTAGACTTAGAGAGTCACCCAGCAAGGTCGCTTTGGGTCCAGGAAGACGCTCAATATGGAAACCTTCTCCAGCAATTAATGATTGTGCCCGAGCCATTAAAGCCTGCAATTCCAGTTTTCTGGCTGATGCGCGAGATGAACGTCCATAAGACAAAAGCTGCTGAATAATCGAGGTCATCCGCGAGGCCTGGTGACGAATATCATCCAACTCATGAATATCCTGAGTATTCGTTAATCGCCGTTGCAAGCGACTAGCTCGACCATCTACAACACTTAAAGGGGCACCCAGCTCATGAGCAACACCCGCTGATAATTGCCCAAGTGCCGCTAAGGTCTCAGTCTGACGTAGACGTTCGGCAATAGCCTGACGCTCTTGACGCTGTTGCTCTTCTCTTGCTTCAGCTTGCTGAATCGCATCCAGCATTTTATTGAGACCCGAAGCCAATTGACGCATTTCGCTCGGTCCATCCTCTTCGGCTCGGTGCTGATGTTCGCCCGACTCGACTCGTTGAATACTAGCCAGTATTCGCTCTAGCGGACGACCTATCGCACGCTGATGGGTCAAAACCAAGATACCTAGAATCAAAATACTGATCAGTAAAAAACCACCCCAAGATCCATAGGCCAGCCGTTTGAGCTGCTGATTAATATCACTGTGACGACGGGTCACCTGCAAAAGACCATTAGGCTGTCCGATCTCATCAAACATCGGCATAAAAAATGAGTACACATCACGACCTCGAATTCGCTCATACTGATCAAATTCACCTGCCAAGGTTTTGATCAGTGCATCTTCAGCCTGTGTTTGGGTGGGATTTACCACGCCGAAACTGATGATAGGCTGGCCTTCGGCATCAAATAGGTAAGCACCATAGACCTCTGTGATACCAAACAGAGAGGCCATGTTGTTTTGCATCTGCTCTAAATCGTTACGCGCCATCGCTTGACTGATTGGCAAGTAGACGGCCCTAGCGACTAGCTGTAAATCGCGCTGCATCCTTTCCTCAATAAACTGACTGACCAGCAGCTGACCGGCAGAAGGATAACAGCCAGAATAAACAGCACTGGCAACGCAACTCTAACCAATAGGACTCTGCGGAGATTTCCAGAAAAAAGTTGGCTCGACACAATTACCTCGTTTGCTAGACATCACCCAGTTATTTATAGCTCACCAAATGACACATGTATCAATTTGACACATAATATTGACACAAAACATCTCTATTTCCAACGCAACTCTTTATCAAAACATCCTGAATAAATAAATTTATATTTTAAATTCAAATAGATAAATTTAAATTAAACGGTAAAGTAGCAGTTGTAACAGGTGCAAGTACAGGATTAGGACAAGGTATTGCTGTAGGTTTTGCTCAGTCTGGTGCAAAGGTAATAGGGGTAGATTATGTACCCTGTGATGACACGAAAGAAATGATAAGTGATATAGGTGGTGAATTTGAATATATAACTGCTAATTTATATCTA
>JAJOJN010000104.1 GCA_021208565.1 Nitrincola sp. | reverse complement strand
TCATTCAGACAGAGAGGTGGTGTATTTCCCATCTAACTTGATCGAAAACCTCTACCTCAGTAACGGTATGAGTGCGGGTAACACCTTGGCAGAAGCGCAAGTGCAGTGCCTATCGGAAATTTTTTGAACGTGCCATCAAACGACAAATTATCGAGCAAGAGCTGGCGCTACCTGATGTGCCTAAAGAGGTGCTGGCCAAATATCCGGCTATTCTAGAAGGAATCGAGTCTTTAGAGTCGCAGGGTTTCCCGGTATTGGTGAAGGATGCCTCTTTAGGTGGCCAATTCCCAGTTGCCTGTGTCACCTTAATGAACCCCAAAACGGGCGGCGTTTTTGCCTCATTTGGTGCGCATCCAAGTTTGGAAGTGGCCATAGAGCGAAGTCTAACCGAGTTATTGCAGGGCAGAAGTCTGGAAGGGTTGAATGATTTTCAGCCGCCGACCTTTAATAGCCTTGCCGTGACCGAACCCAATAACTTTGTTGAGCACTTTATCGATTCATCCGGGGTGATTTCTTGGCGGTTCTTTAGCGCTAAGGCGGATTACCCTTTCTGTGAATGGGACTTCAGCGGCAGTAATCAAGAAGAGGCCGACACCCTGTTCGCGATGCTGGATGGCACTCGGGCATGAAAGCTATATGATGGTGCATACCGATCTAGGTGCGCCAGTTTGTCGAATTTTAGTGCCCGGTTTTTCGGAAGTGTATCCCGTTGATGATCTGATTTGGGATAACACCAATAAAGCCCTGGCTTTCCGCGAAGATATTCTGAATCTGCATCGTTTAACTGATGATGAGTTAGCCGACTCTACTTGAGCGCTTGGAAGAGAGTGAGCAAGATGAGTATATGGATATCAAAACGTTAATCGGTATTGAGTTTGATGAAAACACGCCTTGGGGGCAGCTCACTATTTTAGAGCTAAAACTCCTATTGCATTTGGCATTGCAACAGTATGAAGAGGCGCTGGAAAGAGTTGAGCACTTTTTGCAGTACAACACTAATACAGTAGAACGCAACCTGTTTTATCGTGCCGTGAACGCGGTTTTAGAAATTGCTTTAGACGAAAGTTTGAATTTGGATGATTATCTTTGTAATCTAGAGCGGATGTATGGAAAGAGCACCATGCAGGCGGTTTTAGGCTCAGTTAAAGGTGATCTTCGCTTTTACGGTCTTTCACCTACCAGTATGCAGTTGGAAGGATTGGATAGACATCTACGCTTAATTGAAAGTTACAAAAAACTTCATCGGGCGAGATTAGAGTTTGCAAAAACGAAGGTTAATTCTTGAATAACACTTATAACAAAAGATTGAGTCTTCGATCTGTGATGCGGCTTTTCATATTCGGTCTTGCATCATTACTTCTCGTCCTTACTACGCTGGCCTCGGTAGTTGCCAAAGGACCCGAGTTTGATCGGGTTTTTAATGATTCCGGTGTGGTGATGCTGCTGATCGAGCCTTCTTCTGGTGCTATTGTCGAAGCCAATCAAGCAGCAGCTTCTTTCTACGGCTATCCTCTGAGTCGTTTGAAGCAAATGAAGATTCAGGATATTAATGTGTTATCACCTGAACAGGTAGCACAGGAGCGCCTTGCGGCTCAGGAAGAGGGAAGAAACTACTTTGTTTTTCGTCACCGTCTAGCTGACGGAGAATATCGAACCGTTGAGGTTCACTCACGTCCTTATCGCTTCGGAGAGCAAGATTTGCTCTTTTCAATTATTAATGACATCACGCCAGGTCGTCACTCTTTACAGGAGATGTGGTACTACCAAGAACAACTGGAAACGATGGTGGATGCTCAACTGGCAGAGTTACGTCGTTCTCGTTCATTGAATCTATTGGTATTGATATCTGCACTTGTTATCCAAATGGCAGTCATCATCTTTTTGATTATAAACATTCAAAAAAGAAGAGAACTTGAAAGGCAGCGTCGACAAACAACACTGGCTTTAAAGGCGCTTGCGACAACCTTTGCACCCTTGTCGGGCAATGATTTTTATCGTGAAGTCAGTAAGTTTTTAGCTGATAAGTTTGATTTAGCATATGTCTTAGTGGCTGAGATCATGCCAGATGGTAAGCGTGCCCAAGTTGTTGCTGGTTGGAGTGGTACTTCATCGGTGGAGCCCTTTAGCTATTTGCTAAAAGGGACACCCTGTGCAGATGTATGCTTGGCCAAACAGATGGTCAGAACTGAGGGTATTCAAGCGGCTTATCCTCAAGATGTCATGTTGGTAGAACTCAATATAGAGTCCTATGTGGGTCATTTACTGGTCGATAAAGAGCAAAACCCGCTTGGTATATTGATCGCACTGGACCGAAAGCCTTTAAAAAAACCTGATGCTGTCAATACCATCATGCAGTTGTTTGTCGATCGAATCAGTGCTGAGATGCAGCGAAGCCGTATCGAACAGCAGCTCAGCACCATGGCACATTATGATCCTTTAACTTCTTTGCCCAATCGAACCTGTCTGGCGGAGTCATTAAAAACCGCGATGCTCGAGGCAAAGGAGAATCAAAAACTGATCGCTTTGTTGTACATCGATTTAGATGGCTTTAAGTCAGTTAACGATGCATACAGCCATGCTGTAGGCGATAAACTGTTAGTGACTGTGTCCAAGCGAATGAAGCTAGCCATGCCCGAAGAGGCCATACTTGCTCGCTTAGGGGGTGACGAGTTCGTTGCGGTTCTGAAAGACTTACAAAGTCCACATGATTGTTTACAGTTTTTGAAAGATTTGCTCGCAGTGATCAACCAACCTATGCATGTTGGTGATTTGGACTTTACCCTGTCTGCTAGTATCGGTGTTGTATTTTATCCACAACAGGAGAATCTTGATGCGGATCAGTTGCTCAGGCAGGCTGATCAAGCCATGATTCAAGCCAAACAAGGCGGTAAGAATCGTTTTCATCTGTTTGATGTAGAACGTGATAAAGCCCTTCGTGATCAGAATGAAAACTTGCAGCAGCTTCACAAAAGTTTAGTGGCAGGTGAGTTTGAACTCTACTATCAGCCTAAAGTGAATATGCGTAGTTTGGAAATCATCGGAGTTGAAGCCTTAATTAGATGGAATGATCCTGAACGAGGGTTGATTGCGCCGGGTAGCTTTTTACCTATGATACAGAGCGATCCTCTCGCCATCGAATTTGGTCAATGGGTACTCAGAACAGCTCTTGATCAGATAATTCTCTGGCGCAGGCAGGGCATTGTGCTTCCGATCAGTGTCAATATTGATGCAATACACTTACAAAGCCCCGAGTTTGTTGAGCAGTTAGAAGCTGAATTGCTTCAACGTCCGGAAGTGCAAAAGGGCGATCTTCAACTTGAAATTCTTGAGACAACCGCCTTAGACGATGTGGCGCAAGTGTCGAGTATCATGCTGGCCTGTAAAAACTTGGGTGTGGGTTTTGCGTTAGATGACTTTGGCACGGGTTACTCTTCTTTAACCTATCTAAAGCGTTTACCCGCTGAACTCTTGAAGATTGACCGTAGTTTTGTGCGAGATATGCTAGAAGATCCAGAGGACTTGGCTATTTTGGATGGCGTAATTCGTTTGGCTGGCGCTTTTCAACGTAAGGTCATCGCTGAAGGGGTAGAAACACAAGCCCACTGTGATGAGTTGCTTAAGTTAGGCTGCGAGTTGGGTCAGGGTTATGCTATAGCTAGGCCGATGCCTGCTAATTTGATTCCAGAGTGGATTGACGAGTGGAAGCAATCTAACCCTTCTTGAATCTCGTAGCCATCTTCTGAGAATTCTTATACCCTATAAGCATTTCCTTATATATAAGCCGAGATCATATGCGATTTTCCATGCGATATCTGATACCGCCCGTGCTGCTTGTCTCTGCAGTCTTGGGTTTCATGGCCATGAAAGCAACGCGTCCTGAAGCGCCTCCAGTTGAAGAAGAACAGCGCCGCTGGCCGATCAGTGTTCTACCGGTGAACTTTGAACAATTAAATCCTTCAATTCGATTGTTTGGACAGATAGACACTGAAGCCTTAACCAGTGTTCGTGCCAGAAGTGCGGGTGACATCGCACAGGTGTTGGTGCAAGCGGGCGATTTTGTTGAACAGGGTGCACTTCTGGTGGTGATGGATCCATTAGACGCACAAGCGGAGCGTGATCAGAAATTTGCCGAACATGAAGACCTACTGGCCCAGCGCACGCAACGTTTGGCGCAATACGAGGCCGACAAGCGTCTTGTGGTTCAGGAAAGAGAACTCCTAAACTTAGCTGAACGACAATTAGAAAGAAATCGTCAACTCGCTCAATCCAATCGTGTTTCTACCCGTGATGTCGAAATTGCAGAGCAAGCACTGCGACAGCAACGTTTAGCCTTGGTGCAGCGCGAACTCGCAGTCGAACAGCATCCTTCTCGATTGCAGCAATTAAACGCCGCCATCCAAAGAGCAGAAAGTCAGCTTCAGATTGCGGAGAGAAACTTAACTGCAACACAATTATCGGCTCCAGAGTCGGGAAGAGTAGTTGATGTTCAAGTGGCGCAAGGTGATCGTGTCACGGCCAATGCAACTCTAGTCTCCTTGGTGATTCCAGAACGAATCGAGCTGGTAGCGACCTTACCCTTGCGCTATGTTAGTCGAGCACGTGATCAACTTGCTCAGCAGGTCAGCGTTCCCGCGATAGCCTATGTCGATGGCGAAATTTATGAGTTTGCGTTAGATCGTTTTTCTGCACAAACCGACCGTTCAGCGAGTATTGCTGGCTTTTTCAGGTTGACCTCTGGCGATGCTACTCAACTGCCCTTAGGTCGATTTGTCGAAGCCAATATGATCTTACCACTGGCCGAGTCGAGTATTTGGATACCCACATCTGCCTTATATGGTCGTGATCGTGTCTATCGAGTCGAAGATGATCGCTTAGTGGCCGTCCAGATTACCCTAGTGGGCGAGTATGAGAAAAATGGCACCCCGGGTTTTTTAGTCATGTCTGATCAGTTAAGTGCAGATGATCAGTTGTTGGCCAGCCGCCTTCCTCAAGCTGTACAGGGATTAGCCGTCGAGATCGTTGATCAATTTACGGTTGGGAGCGATCTATGATTCCCAAGCGTGGATGGATCTCGCTTTTTATTAAGCATCCTCTCGCCAGCGCTTTGCTGATAGTGTTGATGCTGATGTCTGGCTTTTGGGCCCTAACGAAACTGAATACACAGTTCTTTCCGACCTTTTCTTTGGAAATCATTAGTGTACGCGTGACCTGGGTCGGTGCCAGTGCTGAAGATATTGAATCCGGTGTCACCTTGCCCTTAGAGCAAACCCTCAGAAGTGTGGATGGATTAAAATCCATGACCTCGACATCGACACGAGGGATTTCGGCGATCACGCTAGAGTTTCGTGAAGATGTTGATATGACCCAAGCGCTTGCTCAGGTTGAGGACAGGGTGGCACAACAACGAAATTTACCCGCCGATGCAGATACTCCGGTGGTGTCGCGTATCGTGCGCTACGAACCCATCGTGAGAATGTTACTGACAGGTTCACCTTCCCTTGATGAACTGAGAGTACTCGCACGTCAGTTTGAACAAGAGTTGCTCGATATAGGTATCGAAAAGGTCGACTTCACAGGGTTACCTGAAGAGGTGATGGCGATCGAGTTGTCGAGTATTCAGCTTCAAGCCCTTGAATTGACGCCTGCCAAACTGGCCGATCAACTCGCACAATTCACCACAGACCAGCCTGCGGGTGATTTTGGCCGTGATCAAGGTGCTCGCCAACTCCGAATATTGCAGCAAGCGCGTGATGAGCGTGATTTTGCTCGTTTACCGGTGACTACCAGTTTAGCGGGTGGTCGAATTCAACTCGGCGATGTCGCCGACATAGAGCGTCGTCCAAGAGAAGGTCAGACCTTGGTTCGTTATCAAGGCCAACCCGCCGTTGAGTTACTGCTTCAGCGAACAGAAAGTACCGATGCACTCAAAGCGGCTAGACAATTTGGTCAATGGTTAGATCAGACCGAAACACAACTCCCTTTGGGTGTTGAGTTGGTGGTTTACGACCAGCTTTGGCAACTGATTAACGAGCGTATTCAGTTACTTTTAAAAAATGGTTTAGGTGGTTTAATTCTAGTACTCGCCATTCTGTTCCTGTTTTTGAGTGGGCGTTTAGCGATTCGAGTGGCTATAGGTATTCCCATCGCCTTTACCACGGCTTTTGTTGCCCTCTATTTGGCGGGCGGCAGTATCAATATGATGTCTCTATTTGGCTTTATCATGGCGTTAGGGATTATCGTTGATAACGCGATAGTGGTCAGTGAACATGCGTATACCCTGAGAAGCCAAGGCAAATCCGCTGAAGATGCTGCGTATGAAGGCGCTACAAGGATGTTAGGGCCTGTCATCGCCTCTTCTTTGACGACTGTGGCCGCTTTCTTTCCGTTAATGCTGATCGGTGGTGTCATTGGAAAGATTCTGTTTGAGATTCCTCTGGTCGTTATCTGTGTCATTTTGGCGACCTTACTGATCAGTTTTTGGATTTTGCCTCACCAGCTCAGTAAAGGTTTGGCGGTGTCCAGAGCACAACTCCAAAGAGGAGGAAAAAGGTTTTAGAGGTCGCTTTGAAAAAAGATTAGAAGAGTTTAGAGACGGTATTTTTCGACGTACCGTAGAACGATCTGTGCGTCATCGTTGGATTACCTTGTCAGGAGCCTTAGCCTTACTGATTTTGTCTGTGGGCTTGTTAGCGGGTGGACGGGTTGGATTTACCTTCTTCCCAAGCCCGGATGGTACAACGGTTCGTGCCAATATCGCTTTCGTTGCGGGCACTCCACCCGAAAGAGTTGATGCCTTTATGGATCAAGTGCGTCTTGCTTTAGAAGAGGTTCAGCAGAGTTATGATGAGCCACTGGTGAAAGTGAAAGTCACGCGACTTGGTCAGGGCATCAGTAGTCAGGGTACTGGCGCTAGAGGGGATCAATTTGCGTCGATGATTGTTGAATTAACCTCACCCGATAGTCGCTCCGTGTCTAATCAACGCTTGATCAGTGAATGGCAGCGACGTATTCCTAAAGCTGCAGGGTTGGATGCGGTTCAAATCACCGCCATATCCGGTGGGCCGCCAGGACGTGATGTTGATGTGCGCTTGACAGGTGCGGATGCCTTTACTTTGAAAGCCGCAGCGGAAGTTTTAGCCGCCAGTATGGAGGAGATTCCGGGGCTTTATGCGATTGAAGACGACACGCCTTATGGACAAGAGCAGTTACTGGTCAGTTTGACCGCACAAGGTGAGGCGCTGGGTTTAACCCCCCGAAAGTTGGCGTCAGAGCTACGTGGATTTTTTGATGGCACACTGGTGCAGCGCTTTCAAGATGGTTTAGAAGAGGTTGAAGTGCGCGTGATGCTTCCTGCTCGCGAACGACACAATCCCTTAACGCTAGAAAGACTTTTTATACCCTTGCCAACAGGTGACTGGGTGCCGTTGGATCATGTGGCAAGCTTTTCCAGTCAGCCAGGTTTTGAAACTCTGCGTCATGCCGATGCACGTTTGGCGGTTCATGTATCTGCTGAGGTCGACAGGAGTCAGGGCAATGCAGGCTTAATTCGTGAACGTTTGGCGGCCGAAGTTTTGCCTAATTTAGCGCGTGACTTCGGTATCGAATGGTCCTTCCAAGGTCGCGCAGTGGATCAGCAGGAAACCCTCGGAGATATGCGCCTAGGATTGTTGTTTGCGTTAGTCGCCATCTATATCGTATTGGCTTGGATGTTTGCAAATTACTTGCTACCGCTGGTGGTGATGGCGATCATTCCCTTCGGACTCTTGGGCGCGATTGCGGGGCACTGGGTCTTGGGGCTTGAGCTGACGATCTTGTCCTTTTTCGGTATCTTCGGATTAACTGGAATTGTGGTGAATAATTCGATCATTTTGGTGAGTTTCTATCAGGCGTTGCGAGAGCAGGGGGTAGAAGCCGAAACCGCCATTATCGAAGCGTCATGCTTAAGGTTGCGTGCTGTGCTGATCACCTCAATCACCACTATTGCCGGTTTAACCCCTTTGCTATTTGAGACTTCGGTTCAGGCTCAATTTTTGATTCCCATGGCGGTGTCAATCATGTTCGGTTTAGCGGTCGCAACGCTTTTGGTGCTGGTGGTGATTCCTGCCTTAATGCGAGTCGCGGTTCGCTGATTCAGCGGAGCGCGCTCGCTGTCTCTGACAGCGTTGGCTGCAATATTTCACCTCATCCCAGTTGTCTTTCCATTTTTTGCGCCAACTGAAAGGGCGATGACAGCAGACGCAAATCTTCTCGGGAAGGTGACATTTTTTTATGCATCGGTGACGACCTGATTTTTCAAGAGTTGAGGAACGGCGGCTTTGACAGCCGCTGAATTTCGCCAAGACCATAATCGCTCTCTGGCGGCTCTTCCTGTTTCGACAAAATCGACAATCGGTTTTGCATAGTGTTCAGGTAAAGGTTCAAACATCAAAGCCTCTAAGGGTGTCATTAGATAGGGTTGATGCTGTAAAGGCGTTGGTAATGGCGCTAATTCGGGAACAAATTCATTGATAAACTTTGCTTGAGCATCCTGTTTGAGGGATTGCTGAATGGGATTATAAATACGGAGTGTATTAAAGCCCGTTAAACCCGCTTGCATCTGAATTTGAGGGTAATGGATGCCCGCTTCGAAATCTAAAAAATGCTTGGCAAGATGAATCGCCACCGCTTTCCAGTCTAATTGAAGATGATGGCAGGCGACGCTGACCAGCATAGAGCGCATTCTAAAGTTCACAAACCCGGTTTGCAGTAACGAACGCATGCAGGCATCCACCAGTGGGTAACCGGTATTGCCGGTTGACCAGGCCTCAAATAAGGCTTGTTGTTGAATAGGGTCTAAACTGGCCTGATGGTCAGAGAGCAAAGATCGATATGCCTTGTTAAGGGGCTCAAACTCGATACGGCAGTCCGATTCAAATTTTTGTACAAAATGACAGTGCCAGCGCATGCGTGAGTAAAAAGCGGACTTATGTCGACTTGAGGGTAGGGTGTTTAATTGATGCAACACATGTCGTATCGAAAGATTACCATAGGCTAAGTAAGCGGATAAGCGAGAAGAATAGTAGCGACTGGTATCCGGTTTGCTGATATGAAAGGTGTATTGCTGAAGCGAACTTTCAATAAATCGATCCAATTGTTGCTTCGCTTGGACTTCACCTCCGCATTGATAAGATGCATGGGTTTTTAACCAACGACTCGGTAATTGCTGACATTTGAGTGCCATTAAGGGATGGTCTGCTGCGAGGTCAAGTTTAGGTAGTCTGTTCAGATCCGTCTTGATCAAGGGTTGATCGAAAAACTGATCGGCAAACTTAGACCAACCTTTGCGTCCATGACGCCCGCGCTGAACGGCAAACTGCGGAAACTCTCGCCAACGAACCCCTGTCTTTCGACACCAAACACCTACCGCCTTGTCGCGCTCAAAGGTACTGGCAACCCCGATTTCCTGATGTGAAAAAAGGCTGTTGATCTGAAAGTGACCTTGAATTGCCTCAAACAAAGGAATCACATCACTCCAAAACACATACAGCCTAAGCTGATAGGGTTTGAGTTGCTTAGACAGATCCGCTAAGGATTCGACGATAAAGCGTTGATGCGATTCGTGTAGATGAGGATCATTTAATAACGTTGGTTCAAAGCTGTAAAAAATCAGCGTTGGCAAACCCGCATCAACGGCTGCAGCCAAGGGGGCGTGATCTTCAAGACGAAGATCACGTTTGAGCCAAACAAGGTTGATCTGCTGCACGGTTGTTCAATGCCGCATGATGGGCCAGTCGGCGGCATCGACGGTATCGAGATGGGTCATTTGGCTTTTCCCCGCCCAACGTTTGATGAACTCACTATCAGGGTCGTACATCTGCACCTGTTTCTCCAAATTAAAATGACGTAGCCCCCGAGGATCAGCGCCCACACCACCCAAATACTGCCAATTGCCCCAATTACTCGCCACATCATAGTCCAGCAGTTGTTGTTCAAAATAGGCCGCGCCATAACGCCAATCAATACGCATTTCATTGACGAGATAGCTCGCGACCCACTGACGGCCTCGATTAGAGAGATAACCGGTTGCGTTCAGCTGTTTCATGCAAGCATTCACCGCAGCGTTAGGGGTATTGCCTTCACACCAAGCACGAAAGCGTTGTGGATAAAAACTGGTTAGGGGCTTACGCTCCTTGATGCCTGAAAAATTAAAGAGAGTTGTGCCCAGTTTCAGTGCATTCCAGTGAAAATATTCACGCCAGAGCAGTTCGAAGAAAATCCAATAGGTGGATTCATTTGCACCGAATTGTTGCTCATGCTTGATGAGCTCATCTAACACAAATCTTACCGAAACACTCCCTTGGGCCAGCCAAGGCGACAACTTGGTTGAATGATGCCAAGTGTCCAAGGCATTGCGGGTCTCTTTGTAAGTCTGTGGATGTTGACTGGTAAAATACTCTTTTATATGCGCTAAACCGGATGATTCACCTCCTTTGAAAGGGCTTTGCTGATTTGACAGTGGCTTCTCAAGCGTCACTGGCCAAGCATGCTGTCGCGTCACTAAAGGGGGAAGATGTGTCACTTTTGGAACCGGCTTGTTAATCGGCAAGTGCTCGACGCGCTTACGAAAACCGCTGAAACTAGCCGGTAAGGATTCAAGTGCAAATGGCAGTTGATCCTGTTCAATAGACGACTGGCGTTTCCTGATGTAAAAGTAATCTGCGGATGAAGCTGATTGAGCTTTTGCCAATATTTTCGCTCATAACTACCCACTTGATCAGCGCAGAACACACCATCGACGGCGTGTTCGCGAATCAGTGAACTCATCACTTCGACTGGGTTTCCCATGCAAATTAGCAAGGTTTGACCGAGAGGTTGTAGCTGTTGGTCTAGATCAATCAATCCTTCATAAAGAAACCTTAAGCGATGTTGACTCATCCCTTGAAGGCCGTAGCGGTTAGATTTGAAACTAGCAGGATCTAAGCAATAGACCAGCAACAAACGATCACACTGACTGGCTTGATGCAGAAGTAGGTTGTCTTCCAAACGTATATCATGTGTTAACCAGAAAAGATGTGTTTTTCCCACGAAATTAACCCTAGCCTTTGAATTATTAATTCATTTACGTACTTGGGTTAGGATTGGAGCAAAAAAACAGCCACATCCTTGGATGTGGCGGTATCGCAGTGCCCCTCGAGTGCGAAAAATCGTGATTTGAAGCTTGAGAGCCTGTCAAATCTTACTTGTAATAAAGCAGAAACCGTGCCAATCATGCTATATAATTGATTTGTTTATATTTTGTTTTGTATTGGTATTTGTGAGACATTATTAAAAACATTTTTTATGCATCGACTTGGTGCGAAAATGCTTAAAATTGCATTTTTTGGTGCATTTATGTGGCATGGCGGTGATGAGGTGCCTCAGGCTATAATAATGTTTAAATTTGTCTTTTTTCTTACAACTGATTACAGAGACCTATCGCTATGACAGTCCGCACTCGTGTCGCACCGTCTCCAACCGGAGACCCGCATGTCGGCACCGCCTACATCGCCTTGTTTAATTTGGCATTTGCTCGTCAACACGGTGGAGAATTTATCCTTCGTATTGAAGACACGGATCAAACACGCAGCACGGCTGAATCAGAACAAGCGATACTCGATTCCTTACGCTGGTTAGGCTTAGAGTGGGATGAAGGTCCTGATATTGGTGGTCCTCACGGTCCTTATCGTCAAAGCGAGCGTAAACACATCTACAAAGATTACGCCATGCATCTTGTCGAAGCGGGGCACGCTTTTCTGTGTTTCAGAACACCTGAAGAGCTGAATGAACTCAGAGAAGCTCGACGTGCCAGTGGAGATCACACCGCACTTAAGCAATCTGATCTCGAACTACCCGCGGAAGAAGCGGATCGTCGCCGTGCAGCCGGTATGCCTTTTGTGGTGCGTATGCGTGTGCCTGAAACGGGTATTTGTGTCATCAATGATATGCTACGTGGTCCGATGGAATTGGATTGGGGCCAAGTGGACGCACAAATTCTGTTGAAATCTGACGGCATGCCAACGTATCACTTGGCGAACATTGTTGATGACCACCTCATGAACATTACTCACGTCATTCGTGGAGAAGAGTGGATCAACTCAGCACCCAAACACAAATTGCTATACGAATATTTTGGATGGGAGATGCCTCAGCTTTGTCATATGCCATTGTTGAGAAATCCCGATAAATCCAAATTATCCAAACGTAAAAATCCAACCAGTATTCTTTATTATCAGCGCATGGGTTACCTGCCGGAAGCTTTATTGAATTACTTGGGTCGTATGGGCTGGTCGATGCCGGATGAGCGTGAGAAGTTCAGCCGAGATGAAATGTTCAGCCACTTTGATCTACAGCGGGTATCACTCGGTGGTCCAGTATTTGATCAAGAAAAACTCAGTTGGTTAAACGGTATGTGGATACGTGAAGATCTATCTACCGAAGCCTTTGCTGCTGAATTCCAAAAATGGGCGCTCAATCCAGACTACTTGATGCAGATTATTCCGCTAATAAAGCCTCGCGTCGAAAAATTCTCTGATGTTGCACCTTTGGCGGGCTTCTTCCTATCGGGCATGATGCCAGTGACACCGGAGAGCTTTGCGCATAAGTCGCTGACAGTAGAGGATTGCCGTCGAATTCTGCAATTTGCATCCTGGTACTTAGATAAGCAGGTGAAATGGGACAAAGATACCCTGTTTGCTGATCTTAAAGTGCTGGCAGAAGGTATGGGCTTTAAAATTCGTGACTTCTTATTCCCCTTTATTTGTTGCGATTGCAGGCACTTCTCAAAGTGTTTTCTGTGGTTGATTCGATGCATATATTTGGGACCAGACATGAGTCGTGCAAGAGTTCGTTTTGCACTGGATCAATTGGGTGGCGCCTCTAAAAAGGAAATAAAGCGTTGGGAAAAAGAGTTTGCAGTCCTTGGCCAACAAAACAATGAAGCAGAGAGTCAGTGATACCCATACGTTTATCGGTTTACATGTTATAGCAATCGCTTTGGTTGTGACTTTCATCCTAGGCTATTGGGATGGCGTTGACAGAGATGTCTTCGAAATACTGAATAGCTGGCTAGCAATGTCGATGGGTTGGGCAGAGTTTGTGGCTCTGGCCAACCAACGATGGATAGATCTTTTATCGGGTGGTTTTATGCTGGCGTCGGTAGGCTTCTACCTTTATAGGGGAAAGTATCTCTGGTTCGTGGTGCCTGTCATTATAGCCTTGGGTTCACCCCGTCTACTGGTAGGCGCTCACTGGTTAACTGATTTTATCTGTGGTTCACTTCCACTCGCTCTGATTACGGCGGCATGGTTATTTCACAGTAAACCGGGTAAATGGGTCGAAAGCACCATGGCACGCTCAACGATTCTCAGCTTAGAGTGGATGGGTGTCCTGAAAAAATCACCTAACCAGATGAATTCAGTCTAAAAAGAGTGGTTGACAAGGGTGCGTATCAACCTTAAGATACGCACCGTTCCTACCGATACGGGGTCTTAGCTCAGCTGGGAGAGCGCAACGCTGGCAGCGTTGAGGTCAGGGGTTCGATCCCCCTAGACTCCACAATCCTCTAGTTCATATCGCTTCAAATAGTTTCAATTAAGCCAAAAAAATTAAAGCTTTTCAGTGCTTTAACTGTTTCTTTAGTCCATCAAATTCCATCTAAGTCTAACCCCGTCTGGTTGACTTGGGGCCTCTTGTGGGGCACCTTTAGGGGCCTAAGTTGATTGTTTTTGATAGGGCCCCTTATATGCTGAAGCTCACTGATGCCAAGGTACGCAACGCTAAGCCACGTGAAAAAGATTATAAG
>JAJOJN010000068.1 GCA_021208565.1 Nitrincola sp. | reverse complement strand
ATTAGTTTCTTTGCAACACTCTATCCGGCATGGAAGGCTTCGCGTACTCAGCCTGCGGAGGCATTACGTTATGAGTAATGTATGGGTGCTGGAAGCGACAGGTGTTTGCCGTCGTTATGATGAAGCTGGACAAACCTTAACCATTCTAAATGAATTGGATTTCTTTGTTTCACAAGGACAACGTCTAGCGATTGTTGGCAGTTCAGGAAGTGGTAAGAGCACCCTCTTAAATATATTGGGTGGACTCGATAAACCGGATACGGGTGAAGTGAAACTCCAAGGAGAGGCGATTTACAATATTTCTGAAACTCGACGTTGCCGAATCAGAAATGAAAAACTGGGATTTGTGTACCAGTTTCATCATCTGCTACATGAGTTTAGTGCGCTTGAAAATGTGGCGATGCCTCTCTTGATCCGGGGAACCGCTATTGATCAAGCTAGACAGGCGGCTATTGAGCTTTTAGAGCAGGTGGGCTTGTCACATCGAATTCAACATAAACCTGGTCAGTTGAGTGGTGGTGAGCGTCAGCGTGTAGCGATTGCCCGAGCACTGGTGACTAAGCCGGCTTGTGTCATGATGGATGAACCAACGGGTAACTTGGATCGAAATACAGCCGATGAGGTTCAGAGATACCTAGATCATTTAAATAAATCTTTGGGGATTGCATTTGTTATCGTAACGCATGACTTGAATCTAGCCGCTCGAATGGATCAGGCCTATTTATTAGAGGGTGGAAAGTTAGTGCTCAAAGATTTTCATTAAGTCTTATCGAGGCTGAGCCAGCTATCTATGGCTTAGTCTCGATTCATTTCATCGAGTTGCTGTTTTTTTCGCCGCTCCCGACCTCGCTTTATCCATGTTCTCCTGACATGAATGGTCCAGATTATTCTTACGCCAAGAAATCCTGCAAGACCAAATAGCGTACCACAAAACAGCGACCCTAGGATTAGGGGGCGCCAGATCTGTTGAAAATTGTCGTAAAGGCTATCTAAGTGCCAAACCATCGGCTGGCTAAAGTCACCTGATCCGAGTAAAAATTGACCTATGCGGTAAGAAAAGTAAAGCATAGCCGGCATGGTGATAGGGTTAGATATCCAAACTAGACCGAGCGTGACAGGTAAATTGCTGCCGAGCAGTACCGCTAAAATTGAGGCAGGAACCATCTGAAAGGGCATAGGTAAAAAGGTACAGAAAATACCGATCAGAAAGGCAAGCGACACAGAGCGGTGTGAAAGATGCCAAAGGCCGGGATTTCTGATATGTTCCCCTAACCATCTTAATTGCGGATGATTTCTGACCCAGTTAGGGTTGGGCATATATTTTTTAAGGATCTTGCGGGGCATTATCGGCTAATCAGGGTGTAATTGTTCACCCATTATGCCGTTTTATCCCGGTTAAACCAATAGAAAAGGATCAAGGATGATCTTCTATCTTTCTGGGCTACTTAGCGTAGCCTTTCTGCCTAGCTTGTCATATCTGCAGTGGGCCATAGTGCTGCTGCCGATATTACTATTTTCTCCCTTACGAAAAGCATTGGCTTTGTATTTGATCGGGCTGCTTGTCGCTGGCAGTTATGGGGTTTGGCAGCTTAATCATCGTTTACCTCTAGAGTTGGATCGTACAGAGGTTGTGGTCAGTGGTCACCTAGTCAGTTTGCCTGAAGTCACTTCTTCCAGAGTTCGTTATATTTTAAGAATTGACCATATAGATACAGAAGATCCGAATTTACAAAAACTAAGGCGAGTGCGTGTTAATCATTATTTAGCCTTTTCAAAGGAATCTACACCTGAGGTGCAAGCTGGAGATTACTTAACTCTCCGTCTTCGATTACGTTCTCCACATTTTCTGCAGAACCCTGGTGCTTTTGATCTTGAACGGCATTTTCTAAGTTCAGGTTGGGATGCCAGTGGCACCGTCAGAGAGATTATTCGTCATGAATCAGGTGTTCACCCGTTTCATCGGATAAGACACGAAGTTAGATTCTTTTTACAGTCTCAATTTAGCTCACCCGTTGCGCATTGGCTGCTTCCTGCCATCGTGTTGGGCGATAGAACTGGCATGAATGATGATATTTGGACAGTGCTCCAGCGCACGGGTACCGCCCATCTTTTAGTGGTCAGTGGCTTGCACATTGCTGTTGTGAGTGGAACAGGATTTTTACTAGGGCGTATCTTGATTTGGTTATTGATGGTTCTGGGTGTTAAGTCTCCGTGTATCAGAGTCCTGCCCTTGATATCAGCATTTGTAATAGCGAGTCTTTATGCGTTCTTGGCAGGGTTTAATCTCCCGGTTCAACGGGCTTGGTTAATGGTGTCCGTATTTTTACTCGGTGAATGGCGACTGTTAAAGCTTGATGGTTGGCAAAGATGGCGTATCGCTTTAATTCTTGTGATGACACACAACCCACTAGCGGTCATTGCGCCGGGTGCCTGGATGTCATTCGTTGCGGTTGCTGTTTTATTATTAATGACTGATCTTTATCGATCTGCCAGACAACATAAAATGCTGGTCTTGTTGCGTGCTCAGTGGATGATCTTTGTTGGATTGATGCCAGTCATGGCTTGGGTCTTTCAACAACTAGGTATCATAGCACCGATCATTAATTTACTGGCTATTCCCGTTTTTTCGATGTTTGTTATGTTATTACCCATCCTCATGCCTATGCTGTTGCTTGATGTATCACCATTAAACAGCATAGTTGAGTTTATGCTGGAAAGTTTTTGGTGGGTGTTAAGAAGTGCATCCTATATTGAATGGGGAATGTTAAGTGTTGCGCAGCCAAGCTACTGGGTGTTGATGGTGATCCTTCCTTTGTTGGTTTTGCTGTTGATCCCTTTTCCCTGGCGATGGAAGTGTGTGGGTATTCTCTGTTTTCTACCGATTCTATTTCCTAGCAAAACAACTCTTAATGAAGGCGATTTCAGCGTGGTAGTGTTTGATGTAGGTCAGGGGTTAGCTGTGCTGATAGAAACCCAAAACCATTTGATAATGTATGATACGGGTCCAGGGTATCCTCTTGGTGGCAGTGCATGGGGGTACGCTATTGCACCTTGGTTTAAAGTGAATCGCCATCATACCTTATCCCACTTGGTTGTTAGTCATAACGATTTGGATCATGCGGGAGGATTAGAGGATCTGTTTAAGCAACTTGAGGTCAAAAGAAAGGATTCAGGCAGTTTAGCCTTGATCGATAAAGGTTATCGTACATGTCATGAGCAGCAATCGTGGCAGTATGATCAAGTGGCATTTAGGTACCTGACTGATCACCCAGCAGCCTCTAAAAGTGAAAATGAGCAGTCTTGCGTCTTGGAAGTCAGAAATGATCATTGTGCGCTGTTGCTACCTGGTGATGCCGGTCATCCAACAGAGTACGATCTAATTCGAAGTGGCAGGCTTTCTCATGTGGATTGGTTAGTGGCAGGTCATCATGGAAGTGCAAGCTCGTCTAGTGGTGTCTTTATTGATCATCTGAATCCGACGCTGGTCATTTACACGGCAGGTTTTGCTAACCGCTATGGACATCCTGCCGCTGATGTCACCCAGCGATTTCGTCAACGTGGGATTGCTGAATATAATACCGCTACCGATGGAGCTGTGTTTTTGAAGGCGATCAATAGTGAGTGTCGATCCTTCTCGCAACGTCAATCGAAAAGACGTTACTGGACAAGTGGTTGACCTGCAGTTTTATGTAATTTCGTGTTACAGTGGCGTATCTTTGATGGAGGCTTAAGCGTGTTTGAACTGATAAAAGCGGGTGGCTGGCTCATGCTACCTATCTTAGCGTGTTCTATTGCGGCCATGGCGATCTGCTTTGAAAGGCTATGGTTTCTGAAAAAAGATCGTGTATTGCCTGAGGGTTTATTGGCTGAGGTGTTTGAGCTCATTCGTAGTGAGGAGATGACGCCAGAACGTCTTCGCAGTATAGCCGAAGGCAGTCCTTTGGGTACTATTATTGTGGCGGGTGTTCGAAATGCGCGTCATGGTCGAGAAGTGATGAAGGACAGCATCGAAGAAGCGGCTCATCAAGTCATCCATGAAATGGAGCGCTATCTTAACTCGCTTGGAACGATAGCGGCGATAACACCTTTGTTAGGCCTGTTAGGGACCGTTATTGGTATGATTAAGGTATTTACTGAAATCATGATCCAAGGGACTGGTAATGCAAGTGTCTTGGCCGGTGGTATCTCAGAGGCTTTGATTACCACAGCAGCGGGGTTATCTATTGCGATTCCAGCACTAGCGATGCATCGTTATCTGCAAAGAAGAGTTCAAACGCTTGTCCTGACGATGGAGCAAGAGGCCGTTAAGTTGGTCGAAGTGCTTCATGATGAACGTGACGATGACCTGTAACCTCTGAGGTAATCTGTGAAGTTTACGCATCACCAACAGCAAGAACCGCTCAGTATAAATCTAACGCCCTTAATTGACGTGGTTGTTTTTGTTGCTGATTTTTTTTTATGGTGACAACTACGTTTACTCGCGAAACGCAACTGGAAGTGAGTTTGCCCGAAGCTAATTCGGCTCAAGCAGCCTCGCAGGAACAACAGCGTATCGATATTTTAATTAATGCTGAAGGACAGTACAGTGTTAATGGCAAAGTCTTAGTGAACAATCAAGTTGAAACACTGCGACGAGCTGTAATCGAATTGGCAGGCGAAAATCGGCAATTGCCCTACGTGATTATCGCAGATGCTCAGACGCCACATCAGGCCGTTGTTTATGCCATGGATGTTGCCGGTCAATTAGGCTTTTCTCAGCTTCGAATCACAACACAAGAAAGTGCTGCGCCCGTCTACGAGGACAGTGAAGAGTCGCCATGAGCCAAATAATTGAGCGTGCCTGGTATCAGCAAGCTTCATGGCTCAAGTTGTTCAGACCGCTTTCAGCGCTGTTTACACATCTTGTTATTCGACGCCGCAAGCGTTTTCTAGAGCGCCATGATCGTTATAAAGCCCCTGTGCCCGTGATAGTGGTAGGTAATATCAGCTTAGGAGGTACGGGAAAAACACCTGTGGTACTTGCGCTAATCGATCTGTTGAGATCTGCAGGTTATATTCCGGGTGTGGTCAGTCGAGGCTACGGGGGTAAACCGGTTCAATATCCTTGGCAAGTTCACAAGCGCAATACCCCAAGTGAAGTAGGCGACGAACCCTTGTTGATACATCGAAGATCGAATGTTGATTTGGTCATAGATCCTGATCGCTCCTCAGCTGTCAGTTACTTGTTGCAGAAAAGTGATTGTAATGTCGTGATCAGTGATGATGGACTGCAGCACTATGCGATGCAGAGAGACATTGAAATTGCGGTAATTGATGGTGTTCGAGGGTTAGGCAATAATCGCTGTTTACCTGAAGGGCCTTTAAGAGAGCCGCCAAGTCGTTTATCCGAAGTCGATTTTATTTTGCAAATGGTGGTGACAAGCTCAAGTATTCGGGTGCTCAAATTTTTGAACTTAATGCGACTCAATTATCATCGTTAAATCAGTCAGAGGCGCTTTCAATAGCGCAGTGGCAGCAAAAATACGCGGTGGATAGTCAAGAGCACATTAAGGTCTATGCTGTCTGTGGTATCGGAAATCCTCAGCGCTTTTATCAGACACTTGAGCAGTTAGGTTTTTCAGTGATACCACATGCGTTTCCTGATCATTATGTTTTTACAGAAACAGATTTTGCAAAGTTGATTGATTACCCAGTCATCATGACTGAAAAAGATGCGGTAAAATGTACCGAGATCGCTATTCCAAATGCGTGGGTGTTACAGGTGGTGGCTAAACTACCCGAAACATTTCAGCAGTCCTTACTTGCGCGTTTAAGCACCCTAACCAAAGAAGGTAAAGTTCATGGATAAAAAGTTGCTCGATATCTTAGTCTGTCCGGTTTCAAAAGCACCCCTTGAATACAATGCGCAGGCAAACGAGTTGATCTGTCGTGCCAGTGGTTTAGCCTATCCGATACGTGATGATATTCCTGTTTTGCTTGAGTCTGAAGCACGTACTTTAACATCCGAAGAACGCTTAAAAGAGAAATAAGAGATGGGCTTTTCTGTTGTCATTCCTGCGCGCTTTGCGTCTAGTCGTTTTCCGGGCAAGCCTTTAGCTGATTTGTGTGGCAAGCCGATGTTGCAGCATGTCTTTGAGCGAGCTTGCGAAAGTGAAGCGTTGCGCGTAATCATAGCAACGGATGATCCTCGGATTGCTGATGTGGCGACAAGCTTTGGTGCTGAAGTGTGTATGACGCGTGACGATCATCCATCTGGTACTGATCGTTTGCAAGAGGTGGTACAGACACTCGGTTTTTACGCGGATGATATTGTCGTGAATGTTCAGGGCGACGAGCCGTTAATTCCACCGAGAATTATTAATCAGGTGGCACATAACCTAATGGCGATGCCTGAAGCAGGTATTGCGACACTGTCTGAACCTATCGACTCAATTGAAGCCTTGGTTAACCCCAATGTGGTCAAAGTGGTCAGTGATCGTATGGGAATGGCGTTGTATTTTAGTCGGGCAACCGTGCCTTGGCCAAGAGATCAGTTTCAGCAGGGAGTCACATCCAGCATGCCCGATCAATTTGCTTGGCAGCGACACATAGGTCTTTATGCTTATCGAGTGAGAATGCTTAATGATTTCGTGACCTGGGCTCCAGCCGCTATTGAAGAATGCGAGTGCTTAGAGCAGTTGCGAGCACTCTGGAACGGCGTGCGCATTCATGTGGCACCTGCTGACCAAGCACCGCCGGCAGGAGTGGATACACCAGAGGATTTGGAACGTGTTAAGGCTTGGTTGCTTAAGGGAAATAACGCTTAATGCTGAGTTTTGATGAAAACGTCAACTTGGCAGCGTTGAACACCTTTGGCTTTGGCGCGATAGCTGAGAAGTTTATCCAAATTGAATCGCATGAAATGCTCGTTGCGCTAGTGGATTACTGTCAACATCATCAGTTGCCTCTGCTTGTTTTAGGCGGTGGCAGTAATCTTATTCTAGCTGAGAAGATCCCTGGAATCGTCGCCTTAATGGCGCTTAGAGGGCAGGAGCTTACTCAAGATAATGAGCATGAGGTTCATTTAAAAGTAGCCGCTGGTGAAAACTGGCACGAAACAGTGGTATCTACCCTGAATCAAGGTTTGTATGGTTTGGAAAACTTAGCACTGATTCCCGGTACAGTGGGGGCAGCGCCCATGCAAAATATTGGCGCTTACGGTGTAGAGCTCAAAGATCGTATGTTCTCTTTAGAAGCACTTGATAGAGAGACGCTGCAGTTTGTGACCCTCAAAACCAGCGATTGTCAGTTCGGTTATCGAGATAGTCTTTTTAAATCCATCTGCCCTGAAAAGTATATTATTGTGAGCGTCACCTTTGCGTTGACAAGAGCGCTTGATCAACTTGAGCTTTCCTATCTTGCCTTAAAAGACACTTGTGAGCGCATCGCGGGGCAAGAGAAAATAACACCTTGGCATGTTTTTGAAGCCGTCTGTGATCTGCGTCGGTCTAAACTACCTGACCCTAGAAGGATAGGGAATGTGGGCAGTTTTTTTAAGAATCCAAAGGTCAGTCTTAATGAATACGAACATTTAAAGTCTGAGTTTCCAAATTTGATAGGATTTCCGGATGCGGAGGGTTACAAACTGGCCGCAGGTTGGTTAATTGAACACTGTGGTTGGAAGGGGTATCAAACCGAAGGCGTCGGTGTTTTCGAAAAGCAGGCTTTGGTGTTGATCAACCTAGGATCTGGAAATCGCCAACAGATTGCAGCCCTGGCTGAACGTATTCAAGACTCTGTCTATCAGTGTTTTAATGTCTCATTAGAAGTAGAACCTCGCTTTTATCCCTAAAACGATTTGTTGTTCATCTCGGTGATAAAGGCTATCAAATTTTTAAGCAAAAAAAAGAGCGGGATATTAGGCCCGCTCTTTTTTTATTGATGGGTCAGTGACTACTTCTCAGTATCAGATATCTCAGATTGGGATTCTAAGATATCAATTTGTTGAGCCATCTGCTCACGCTTCAGTCGTGGATCATTAGGCGCACGACGTGAGCGTCGCTTAGGTGCCGGCTTTTCAGTCTCGTCATTCTCTGAGCTTTCCGGTGCGGTGGTGGACGCTTCGGCAGCGACTTCACTTGAAGGAGGCTCATCTGAAGCTTCCGAAGAGGCTGCTACTGGTTCTACAGATGGTTCATCTACAGTCTTTTGCTCTTCTTCAATGTTGACGAGTTCAGTCTGCTCAGAAGCATTCTCAGTTTCAACAACATCAGCTTCAGTGCTGGCGTCAGTATTGATTTCAGTATCAGCTTTGGTTTCAGCAACAGGTGACTCAAGAGGAGTCTCAACAGGCTGCTCAACCACAGAAGTATCAGTCACAGAAGTTTCAACAACGGGCGACTCTGCAGGAGTCTCGACTTCGCTCTCGAACCTGGTTTCAGTTACTGATTCAGGCTTAACTTGAGATTCGATATCACTGTCAACGGGTGTATTTTCAGTTTGAATCGCTTCAGCTTCTACCACATGAATCTCTGTAACCTTAGCTTCGTTAACTTCAGGCTGATTGACAGCAGCTTCTGTAGTTTCTAGGGATTCGAAAATATCTGCCTGTTGTTCAGAGGAAGTGTTTTTATCAGCAACTTCTTGCTCTAACGGAGCTGATTCAGCCTGTTCGACTGGAGCAGAGTGGATCGCTGATTCCCTAGCTTCTGAGGTATCCGAAGATTCATCTGAACTTGTTTCAACAAAAGCCATAGAGCGTTGTGCTGCACGTTCACCGTTACGGCGTCTACGACCGCGTTGACGACTGCGGCTAGAGGCTTCTTTTTCGGTGTTGTCTTCTGTATCCAGTTCTTTATCAAAATCTAATTCTAGATCTTGAGAAGCTTCAGGATTTTCAGATTTGTCCTGACGGCGCTTGTCATTATTGCGACGGCGACGGCGTGAGCGATTATTGTTATCTTCAGATGCGCCTTTTTCACCAATAGGTGGCAAGTTTTGCTCAGGCTCGATGGTGATAATTTCGTCTTCACGATCATCACGGCTACGATCTTTACCACGCTTGTCATTATCACGAGAGCGCTTACGGCGCTTGTCACCGGAATTGTTGTTGCGTGGGTTAGTGCGGCGGTTATCAGTATCCGAGGTTGAAAGCTTAGCTTCAGCCGTAGTCGGACTGGCGCTTCTAACAGGTTCGGTATTGTGTGCCTGCAAACAGCGTTCTTAAAGATGCAATAACGCGACTGGCGAAAGACTGACTGCTCGACATGGTGATCGGTGAACTAGGCGCTTGTGGCGGTGCTACCGTTGCAGTCGGGGAGGTCGTTGGCTGTTCAGAAACCAGCGGCGCTTTGCGCTCAGGTGGAAGAATGGCCTTAACAGCCGCTTCTTCACGTTTTGATGCTTTTCGAGCCGTTGGTTCAGGTGCGTTGGTATTGGCTTCTGGTTTAATCGTGTAGCTAAGATTATCCGTGGTGCTCACGGTGTGATCGTCACGAATACGAACCACTTCGTAATGAGGTGTTTCCATATTAGGATTAGGAACGATCACCACTTGAACGTCGTGACGAACCTCAATGGCATGAACTTCAGCACGCTTTTCGTTAAGCAGGAAGGTGGCCACGCTCACAGGAAGGATCGCTCTAATCTGAGCCGTGCGATCTTTTGACGACTCCTCTTCAATCAATCGCATGATCGAGAGAGCAAGAGATCCGGTATCACGAATAACACCTGTGCCGTTACAGCGGGGGCATACTGAACCACGTGTCTCACTCAAAGAGGGGCGTAAACGCTGACGAGACATTTCCAGTAGACCAAAGCGCGAAATGCGACCCATTTGAACACGGGCGCGGTCGACTTTCAGAGCGTCACGAAGACGGTTTTCAACCTCACGTTGGTTTTTGATCGGCGTCATGTCGATAAAGTCGATAACGATCAAGCCACCTATGTCACGCAAACGCAACTGGCGAGCAATCTCATCAGCAGCTTCTAGGTTGGTATTTAGTGCGGTTTCTTCGATGTCGCCACCACGTGTTGCACGTGCTGAGTTGATATCAATAGATACTAAGGCTTCAGTCGGATCAATGACAATCGAGCCACCAGAAGGTAAATGCACTTCACGCTCGAAAGCGGTTTCTATCTGACTTTCAATTTGGAAACGATTAAAAAGAGGTGTTTCCTCTTTGTAGAGTTTCACACGATTTTCAAAGGTAGGGACCACTTGGCGGACGAACTGAAGTGCTTGTTCGTACACTTCAGGGTGATCAATTAAGACTTCCCCAATATCTGCACGCAGATAGTCACGAATGGCGCGGATCACTACACCGCTTTCCTGATAGACCAAGAAGGGTGCAGGCGCTTATTGACGCTAATAATGGCATCCCAAAGCGTTGTTAGGTAATCCAGATCCCATTGCAGTTCTTCGCTTGTGCGACCGATACCCGCGGTGCGAATAATGACACCCATGTTGTCAGGAACATTGACACCCGCTAAGGCCTCTTTCAATTGTGCGCGATCATCCCCTTCGATACGACGTGAGATACCGCCAGCACGAGGATTATTGGGCATCAATACTAAGTAGCGGCCAGCAAGACTGATAAAGGTTGTCAGAGCTGCGCCTTTGTTGCCACGCTCTTCTTTATCAACCTGTACAAAAACTTCAGTGCCTTCTTTGATCACTTCACGGATGCTAGGACGTTGACCACGTTCTGGTGATTTATGAAAGTATTCGCGAGAAATCTCTTTTAAAGGAAGGAAGCCATGACGCTCTGCGCCATAATCGACGAAGGCAGCTTCAAGACTAGGTTCAACTCGGGTGATTCGGCCTTTATAGATGTTGGCCTTTTTTTTGCTCACGACTGTCAGACTCCATGTCTAAATCGTACAAACGTTGTCCATCAACAAGCGCGACACGCACCTCTTCAGATTGAGTTGCGTTAATTAGCATTCTTTTCATGTTGTTATGCGTTCTCAAAAGCGTAACGCATTGCACCCCGAGCGTAAGCGCAACGGGTGAACTTGATGTCCAGTCTTTGTGATAGGCTGTCGCAACTGGCGAATACAGCTTCTAGCAGAGATTATCTGCTGATCATATCAACGGTGGAGGAAACGCTAACCAATATGGTTATTCTGTATGCCTTGTGTCTACGGTTAAGTAGTTTCTGGGTTACCGTGCATCTCCACCTCCAACCGGACCCTCGCTGATGCAAAGGTGGTGAAAGCGTTACAAAAATTCGGTTAATAATTTCTAAAGAAATCTGTTTTTTACTACCTGCTTCAGAGGCAAGGGCGTCGCGTAAAGTTCAAAAAAAACATCGCCCAGAGCCTTGAATCGAAAATAGCTAAAGCCAACGGCGGGTAGCAACGGTAGAATATAACAGTAAAGCACCATAGCATCAATCAGCCGGACTCATTCAGGATATGTTAGATTCAAAAAAACAGCAGGATACGCAAGATCGCCCGAGTGTTAGATTTGTCAAAATAGCAGCCGATAGAGAAGGTCAGCGAATTGACAATTTCTTAAGGACAGAACTCAAGGGAATTCCCAAAACACTGATCTATCGCATTCTGCGAAAAGGTGAAATACGGGTTAATAAGAAACGTATAAAGCCAGACTATAAGTTAGTGACTGGAGATGAGGTGAGAATTCCACCGGTAAGAGTACCTGAGCAGGATGCCCCTGTACCTGTTGGAAAGGGCTTGGCTATTCATCTTGAATCGGCGGTGTTGTACGAGAGTGACGCGCTGATTATTTTAAATAAACCCTCTGGGCTAGCCGTGCATGGTGGTAGTGGTATCAGTAACGGCTTGATTGAAGCGTTACGCCAAATTCGTCCGGATGCCCGGTTTTTGGAATTAGTGCATCGTCTGGATCGAGATACCTCTGGCTGCATCATGGTGGCTAAGAAACGCAGCATGTTGAGGTTTCTTCATGAAGCGCTAAGAGAGAAGCGCATTCGTAAAGTGTATCACGCGCTTGTTGTGGGGCGTTGGTCTAATCGTCGACAGCGAATTAATGCACCTTTGCTTCGTGATGAGCTGCGCTCAGGGGAGCGAGTGGTGCGGGTTCATGCTGATGGAAAAGAGTCGATCACAGATTTTCAGGTGTTACGTCGTTTTGGCGACTTGGCGACCTTGGTTGAGGCATCACCTCTCACGGGGCGTACACACCAAATTAGAGTGCATAGCCAGTTTGCGGGTCATCCAATTATCGGTGACAGTAAATATGCTACCGATACTAGCAATGAGCAAATGAGGGCCCTGGGTCTCAAAAGACTGATGCTGCACGCCGCTGAACTTCATATCACGCTGCCAGATAACGAAAAGCTCAAGGTCTGTGCTGATTATGATGATGAAATGTCTTTAGCAATTGATGCGCTACTTGCACATACGCAAGGTGACTAGGTTTTTATAGGGACAAAGTATGCTGAGTATTCGTACGCAACTGCTATTTTTGGTAGGCGCTTTGTTAGCTTTAATTTTAGGCATGCAGGGTATTTATCTAAACTTGAGTAAGGCTGACCTTCTAAGTGAGCAGATAGGCATGCGAGCACTCAGTGTGGCCAAAACAGTTGCGGTGATTCCCGAGTTGATCGATGCATTTGATAAAGAGAATCCTGCCGCAATTATTCAGCCGATTGCTGAAAGAGTTCGCAAAGAAACCGGTGCTGCCTATGTGGTGGTGGGGAATCGTGATGAAATTCGTTATTCCCATCCAGTTCCAGAGCGGATCGGCGGTCGCATGGTCGGTGATGATAATGAACCAGCACTAATAGAGGGGCTTTCTTATGTTTCTTTCGCGACAGGTACGCTGGGTGAGGCGATGCGAGGTAAGACCCCGATACGTAATGCCGACGGTGACATTATTGGTGTTGTCTCTGTAGGCTTTTTTGCAAGAAAAAGTGAGTCAGGACGTAGGGCGTTCGCTCTATCTCGGCTGGTTAATGATTGCTGGTTCAGTGCTCTTAGGTTTATCGGGTGCAGTTTGGTTATCGAGTCACTTTAAGCGTTTGATTTTGGGCTTGGAGCCGCATGAAATAGCTAGGTTGGTCAATGAGAAAGAAGCTATTCTTCAATCAATACATGAAGGCTTGGTGGCGGTAAATAAAGAGGGCTGTATTACCTTATTAAATCAGTCTGCTAAGCGTACGCTGGGGGTAGTCGATGATCGTGAATATTTAGGTGCTCCGATCGATCAGTTGGTGCCTAATTCTCGATTGCAAGAAGTGCTCACCCATGGTGAAAAGCAGTTTGATCGAGAGTTATGGATAGGTGCCGTTCCTGTTATTGTTAATCGAGTACCACTGCTCGATTCTAATGGGGTGGTTGATGGTGCTGTGTCAACTTTCCGCAGTCAAAAAGAGATCAGAGAGCTTTATATGGCGCTAAAACAAGTGAGTGCAGATGCTGATCTTCTGCGTGAACAGGCGCATGAGTTTTCAAATCGACTCTATACCATTTCAGGTCTTTTGCAGTTAGGTAAAGTGAATGAGGCGCTTGCGCTGATTCATCAGGAAGGAAATGCTGAGCAAGATGAAGTTCGTTTCGTCCTTCAGCATCTTAGAAATCCCGTTTTAGGTGCAATGTTGCTAGCTAAAATGAATGCATCAAGGCAGCGAGGGGTGTGTTTGGAGCTGGATGCCAATAGTTCGCTGGATCTTGAGCTGAGCCAGCAAGGTCAGGAAGCATTAATGAAGGTGATGAGTAACCTGATTGATAATGCCTTTGATGCAGCTCTGGAAAAAGACCCTAAAAATGCTAGGGTCAGAGTGTTCTTTACAGACTTGGGTGATCAGGTGCTTATTGAGGTGGAGGACTCAGGTCTGGGGTTAAGTCTGGATCAGTTAGCTGTAGTGACTCAGCAAGGCTATTCCACCAAGCAGGGCGAACATCAGGGAATAGGTTTGG
>JAJOJN010000094.1 GCA_021208565.1 Nitrincola sp. | reverse complement strand
ATTTTATCATCGATATCGATATCTTCACCCTTGAACTCAAAGCCACTACCAGCCTCAGTTTGCAACCAGTCATAAGCTGGGAATTTATCCGACAGCATGCCATCTAGACGGCCCGCCGCTAAATCTAAGTAAGCATTGTCCTGAGTGTCATACAAACGGACATTGACGTAGCTACCCAGATTGTCTTCAAGGAATTGGCCAGCGATGGTCGCACGTTGAGCACCGATCGTTTTGCCTCTTAGGCTTTCTGGATCAGTTCCCATTTCGGACCCAGCAGGTCCAATAAAGGCAAGTACGTTGGAGTAGTAAGGGTTAGTGAACGCCACAACACGCTCACGCTCCTCTGTGATAGACATAGACGCAATGATAGCGTCGTAACGACGTGCACGAAGACCTGGGATAATACCGTCCCAATCTTGCGTCACGATTTCACAGGTTGCTTGCATTTCAGCACAGAGCGCCTCAGCGATTTCTACGTCAAAACCACCCGGTTTGCCACTGGCATCGATAAAATTAAAGGGTGCATAAGCGCCTTCTGTCGCGATACGAATGGTGTCGGACATGGCAGCAGGTGCCATTAAGCTAGCAGATGCCATGAGTACAGCAGATGTCAAAATTTTCTTGGACCATTGCATAGTTAACTTCCTTACAGTTCTATATTTATAGTTCGCGTTTTTACATCATAGATAAGGTTATAGATGACTTGATAAGAATTCTCTACATCTTTCTGAATTGGGTTGAGTGAAAACCTGAGATGGCGGGCCAAACTCTTCCACGCGACCCTGATGCAAGAACATCACTTGGCTCGACACATCTCTAGCGAAACGCATCTCATGGGTGACGATCAGCATGGTTCGTCCTTCTTCAGCTAATCCCTGCATAACCCCTAACACTTCGTTGACCAACTCTGGATCCAGTGCTGATGTGGGTTCGTCAAACAGCAGCACTTCAGGGTCCATCGCTAGGGTTCTGGCAATTGCAATGCGTTGCTGTTGACCGCCGGAAAGATTACCGGGATAAAATTTAGCTTTATCCGCCAAGCCTACTTTTTCTAACAACTGCATAGCACGTTGTTTAGCGTCTTGTTTACTGCTGTTTTTGACCAGCATCGGTGCCAACATAATATTGTCGAGAATCGTCATGTGCGGCCAGAGGTTAAAGTTCTGAAACACAAAACCGATGCGAGCTCGCATTTTTTCCAATTGGCTGCGTTTACGAGCTTCCAATTCACCTTTGCCGTTTTTGACAAGGTCTAGGGATTCACCGCGAAGTGTGATGGAGCCTTGAGAAGGATTTTCGAGTAGGTTTAAGCAACGAAGAAAGGTGGATTTGCCTGAACCGCTGGAGCCGATAATCGAAATCACATCGCCATCATGTGCTGTCAGAGAGATGCCTTTTAAGGACCTCGATGGAACCGTAACGTTTGTGCAGGTCATTGACTTCTAGCGTGGGAGCCGTTTGAGCGCGTTGGCTAGAGGCGGTGTCTGTATGATGGTTATTTTGATTCATAGAAAGACAACGTATAAGAAGATTTAATCAATAGTAATCTTTTTTATACCTTCGTCGCAAGGTTGGTTTTTACTTTGTTTGGGATGCTCATTTGCTGTGGTATTCTATGATGAGTCATTACTAACGAGGTGTTGTTGTGGAATTAGGGCGTATTAATCAGCTGACGGTGAAGCGTGTTGTTGAGCAGGGGGCTTATTTAGAGGCGTCTAATTCTGAAACAGTGCTTCTACCAAGTCATGAGGTTCCCGAAGGGCTAGAAGTCGGTGATGAATTATCGGTGTTTGTTTATCTGGATAGTGATGATTTCCCGGTAGCGACGTTAAAAAAACCTCGCATTCAGCGTGGTGAGTTCGCTCAACTGCGCGTTGCGGATACCAATAATGTGGGGGCATTTTTAGACTGGGGGTTACCCAAAGAGTTGTTTATGCCTTTTGCAGAGCAGCCTCAGCGAGTGGAGGCCGGTCAGCAGGTGATTGTGGCGCTCTATTTAGATAACTCTGGACGTTTGGCAGCTTCTGCTCGATTGGAGCGACACCTGAATAAAACTGAAGCAGTTTATCGTTCTGGTGACGCCGTGTCTTTAATGATCTGGCGTCGAACAGAGTTAGGCTTTCTAACCATTATTAACCACCAACATGTTGGCTTATTACATCAACAGGATCTTTTCAAACCCGTCAGAGCAGGGTTAGTGCTTCCCGGGTATATCAAACAAGTGCGTGAAGAAGATGGCAAGATAGATGTGATGCTAGATAAGCCTGGCTATGGCAAGGTTGAACCGCTGGCGCAGCAAATCATCGATTATCTGAATCTTAAAGGCGGTTCTTGTCCATTGAATGACAAAAGCTCACCTGAAGAGATCAAAGCCTTGTTCGGTGTCAGTAAAAAAGCCTTCAAAATGGCGATAGGTAATTTGCTAAAGCAAGGGATTATCGAGATTGAAGAGCAGGGGATTAAGTTGCGTTGAGAGGGATAGTTGGTCAAGAGTAAATATTTTAAACGGATTTAACCTTTATTCGCGGAATTCCACTTCCAAACGCCCATTACACCGCTTTGGACGTTTGGGGGTGGATGGATAGCGAGCCGTCCGCTAGGACGGCCTTGCCTGATTCTGAATGTACTGCTTGATCACTTCGGTACTCGCACCGTCACCCACTGAAATTAAGCAGTAGCTGCGTGACCAGAAGCGATCCTTCCACAGCATTTTCTTGACGTGATCCCAATGATCCTTGCGGATCATGCGGCTACTCACTGTCTTGATCGAATTCACCAGTTTGGAGGGCATGATATTCGGGTGAA
>JAJOJN010000127.1 GCA_021208565.1 Nitrincola sp. | reverse complement strand
ATCTAGGGTTGTTGGAAAATCTCCGCTGAGCACTTTCAATAGCGAGGATTTACCCGCACCATTGGGACCCATGATCGCTACCAAAGCACCTTCAGGCGCTTCGAAACTAACCTCTTTAAGAATCGTTGTAAACGCCGCACTAAAACCGCGTATATTTGCCGAATATCTTCCCCGTTAGTTTTTTCTTAAATCGATATATTGCGCTCGTCGGATTCAGTTCTGACGGGTGAATGGGTAGTTTTTGGTGAATAGTTCGAGCGATCGAGTGATTTTCAGGTTATAACGAAGGGGTCGTTGAGAACAGGTATGACGCCAGAATTGATTTGCCGTCGAAGATGACGCCATACCCCTCAAAATCGTGCCAGCGCACGACCCATTGATTGTTGCATACATTGGGATTAAATCCAGCCCTCATCGACCTTTATTTCGATGCAAACCTCAAGTCGGCTCTATCATTGTCTCCTTTGCCATGCACAAGTCATTATTTGTTCACACTGTGATCGAGGTCATCGTTACTGTTCGGATGGCTGCGCTTCAACAGCACGCCAAACGTCATTAGCAAGAGCATCCAAAAAATATCAAAGCAGTCGTGTCGGCCGCTTCAATAATGCGGCTCGTCAACAGCGTTTTCGACTTCATCAAAAACATAAAGTAACGCATCAGTCTATTCAGTTTAGCTCACCGAATGCTGTACTTAAGGCCGCACAAACGCGTCGTAAAGCGGTATCTCAAGGCCCCACACAACGTCCAGTGATGGTCTGCCACCACTGTGGTGAAGCGTGCAGCCCTTTTTTACGACATCATTTTTTACGCGGCAAGGTCTTTAAGGGGCGTCTGCGATATTAAGCTCGCTGATGTCCATTAATTGGCCTGATGCTGATTGAATAAGGCTGAATGGATGACGATTGATAAAGACATTGAAGCACGCATACTCCGCTATCACTTTGTAGAAAAATGGCGGACCGGTACCATTGCGACGCAACTGGGTATTCATCACACGGTCGTAGACCGCGTCTTGTCTCAAGCAGGACTGCCAAAGGTTGAACGCACACAACGTGATTCGATCTTCACACCCTATATCCCCTTCATACTGGCGACTTTAGCGCAATACCCAACGCTGACGGCGGCAAGACTCTTCGAGATGGCAAAGCATAGAGGTTATCCAGGACGCGAGAGTCACTTCCGACATCGCATCAGCGAACTCAGGCCCCGCCAACAGCCAGAAGCCTATCTGCGTTTAAAAACCTTGCCGGGTGAGCAAGCCCAAGTTGACTGGGGACACTTCGGCCATATCCAGATAGGTCAAGCAAAACGGACATTAATGGCCTATGTGATGGTGCTGAGTTGGTCACGACAAATCTTTTTACGCTTCTATCTGAACCAGCAAACAGCCAGTTTTTTACGTGGGCAGGTCGCGGCGTTTGAAGCCTTTAACGGTGTCCCTAAGGTGTGCTTATTTGACAACATGAAGACAGCGGTATTGGAACGTCAAGGCAGTGCGATTCGCTTCCATCCTGAACTACTGGCGCTATCCAGCCATTACCACTTCGAACCACGCGCTGCTGCACCGGCCAGAGGTAATGAAAAAGGTCGGGTTGAACGTGCGATTCGCTATATCCGCGACAACTTCTTTGCCGGTCGCCATTACACATCCTTAGAGGATCTGAATGAACAGGCACACGCCTGGTGTATGGGGGTCAGTGCCGATCGTCGCTGTCCTGAAGACCCTCAGATCACCGTGAGAGAAGCCTTTGCTCAAGAGCAAGCGTCTTTATTACCACTCCCTGACAATCCCTTTGATACGCGTGAACAGGTGAACGCACGGGTGCAAAAAACACCTTATGTGCGGTTCGATGGTAACCAATACTCAGTTCCTCATCAGCATGTTCAAACGGCCGTGACGATCAGTGCCTGCTTGAATGAGGTGCGCATTCTGAGTCAATCTGAGGTCATCGCGACACATCCGCGTAGCTTTAGCAAAGGAGAACAGGTTGAAAATGAAGCCCATATCAACGCGTTGTGGCTCGCTAAAACCAATGCACAACAGCACCGTGGTCAAGACCGGCTATGCCGTCTCTCTTCTCATGCTCAGCCACTTTTACAGCAGATCATCGCTCGCGGTCATCCGATCAAAGGTGCTGTGAATCGATTGAATCAATTACTGGATGACTATGGCGCGCTCGCACTGCATGAGGCTATGGGGGAAGCCATCGAGCGTCAAGCACCGACAGTCGAGGGCGTAGAGCAAATCCTAACGTGTCGACGAGAAAGTCGTCAACAGCCACCCCCTATTGCGGTGCACGTACCGGATAAAGTGAAGCACTATCAGGTTAAACCCACCAATCTCAGTATTTATGATGGCTTAGGATATGCGCAGGATGACAATTATGAATGATCAAGACACGTTAAAATCACACGCTAGTGATCTCAATCTGCATGGCTTACTCAGCCACTGGGATAAACTCACACCCGAACAAATACCCTGGTTAACTCAGCTCCTACAATGGGAATTGAGGGAGCGCAAACAACGCTCGCTAGAGCGTCGCTTAAGTGGCGCCAAGCTCGGTCGCTTTAAATTGATCAACGAGTTTGACTGGAGTTGGCCGACTAAAATAGATTCACAGGCCATCCATCGGATCATGCAGTTAGACTTCCTGAAGGATGCAAGCAACATTATTTTTATGGGGAGTAACGGTGTAGGTAAATCTACGCTCGCACAGAACATAGGGTATCAAGCGGTGATGCAGGGACATACGGTGTTATTGACCACGGCGGCGTCGATGCTCAATGATTTAGCGGCACAAGATGGTGACAATGCACTGAGACGACGCCTCACTCATTACAGTAAACCTAACCTGCTGATTATTGATGAGGTGGGTTATCTATCCTA
>JAJOJN010000121.1 GCA_021208565.1 Nitrincola sp. | reverse complement strand
AATGCATGACGAAACTCTAATAAGTCATATTGTGCTTCAGGATGGGTTTCGAATAGCTTCATTAGAGGGTCAGAAAATCCTGACCCCAGATTTTCTGCAACATAAGTGCCGCCACCTTGTCGACTGGTAAGCAACCCCCTGGCAATCAACTTTTGCAAGGCTTCTCGAAGGGATGGTCTGGACACTTCAAAGCGCGCCGCCAACTCACGCTCCGGAGGCAAACGCTGCCCGGGGTTGAAGGTTCCCTCGAGAATCATCTCCTCAATCTGAGCCATGATGACATCTGAAATTTTTGGTTGCTTTACGCTCTTGTACACTTTGCTTCTCACCGGCTCTAGACGCTATGAAATCATGGCATTTTCCAACAATAAAAAAGTTATTGATACCATCACAATAATTTAACCACAAACTCACTGACATAGCAGTGACTTAATCGTATAGTTTCGGGTTTGATTTTCTAAAAGGGTCAAAGCGTTATGGAAGTCACTTCATGGATGGTGGTTGAGCGCATTTTTCAAACCATCTTCCCACTACTGGCCATCGTGCTCATAGGTTTTATCTATGCACGCAAGCGCCCTACTGACATGTCAGTGGCCAACAAAGTCAATATCGATATTTTCACACCGGCCTTGATTTTTTCTGTCATGTCTGCGGAAAACTTTGACCTCCCTAATTACTACCCGCTTGCTTTTGCAGCCTTGTTAGTGATTGTGCTATCAGGTTTATTGATCTGGCCTCTTTGCAAACTAATCGGCGTGAAACCTAAAACTTTTTTTACCGCCAATGATGTTTTCCAATAGTGGAAATCTAGGCATTCCATTGATTGTTCTCGCTTTTGGAGAAGCCGCTCTTCCAGCCGCCGTTGTTCTTTTTCTCGTAGAAAACCTGCTTCACTTTACCTTAGGTTTATACATTCTTGATAATAAAACGCGACTGATTCAACTCTTAAGAATGCCGATGATTATTGCGACTATTGCGGGTGTCGCCTGGAGTTATACTGATTGGATTTTACCGACACCCCTCAGAACCTTCGTCGATATGCTAGGACAGATCGCTATTCCTTTGATGCTATTTGCACTGGGTGTTCGCATGACCAGTATCGATTTTACGCATTGGAAAATTGGGGTCTGGGGCGCCGTACTTGCACCGATAACTGGATTAGCTATCGCATTATCTTTACAGCCATTTTTCCAGTTAGAGGCACAACACTTTGCCTACCTACTCCTGTTTGCCGCGCTACCACCTGCAGTACTGAATTACATGGTGTCAGAGCGTTATAATCAAGAACCGCATCTAGTTGCCGCTATCGTCTTGATTGGTAATGTCGGGAGTTTAGTTTTTATTCCATTAGTTTTGGCCTTTACACTCTAACAACTCGCCTTACCTGACGAGTTGTTAGTCATGACCTATGGAGTCATTCGATTAGTCGTTTGATGAAGCATCAACCGTCACTAAGTCACGGTTTCGTTCAAGTGTTGCAGGCCCAATACCGGGCACTTGAACAAGCTCTTCAATCGTTACAAATCCGCCCTTTTCGGTACGATAATCAACAATCGCTTGGGCTTTCGAAGGACCCACACCCGATAAGGTCGCCGCAATTTCAGAAGCGCTAGCAGTATTGATATTAATTGCAGAAGACGCATGTAGAGGTGAGGTAAAGATTAAAGCGAAAAGAAGCGCAATAGCGCTCAAGAGTTTAGGGTTCATAAGAGACCTCCTTGTTAATAAGAACTGGCATCCTAGCCAGCACTCGCATGATAGTCGGTTTATCAATAAAAGCCAGTCAATTGAGCTGAAATTTAATCAATTATTGATTTAGATCAATCGACTAAAACCCAGCCGCTTTAATTTCCTGAATTATTGCAGCACAGGTAGCCGCTGGATTGGCCGATTGTGTAATCGGTCGACCAATGACCAAGTGACTGCTACCAGCCGTCAATGCATCAACCGGTGTCATAATGCGTTTTTGATCACCCGATGCGGCATCGGCGGGACGAATACCGGGAGTCACTAAATAAAATTCTCGTGGCAACCCTGCTCTCAACATCACCGCTTCCTGCGCAGAACACACCACCCCATCCAAGCCAGATTGTGCCGTTAAGTGTGCCAGACGTTCTACATGCAAAGCAGGTTCAAGATCGATACCTAGCTCTTCTAGATCCGACTTTTCCATACTGGTAAGTACAGTAACCGCTATCAGCAGGGTGGGACTATTAGATTGAGCTAAGACGTTTGCAGCCGCTTCCATCATTCTTCTCCCACCGGAGGCGTGAACATTTACCATCCAGACACCTAATTCAGCCGCTGCTTTAACGGCCATAGCAGTCGTATTGGGTATATCGTGGTACTTTAAATCCAGAAAAACGTCAAACCCTTTAGCTTGAAGTGACTCCACAACACTAGGCCCTGCACGAGTGAATAACTCCTTGCCCACCTTGACCCGACAATCCTTTGGGTCCAGCAATGAAGCCATGTTTAAAGCCGCTACCTGATCAGGATAATCTAGGGCTACAATAATCGGTTTTTGATCTTTTGACATACAGAATTCCTAGTTCACTCGCCTTCTAAACCCTGAATCAGTCGTGTACTGTCCCAAGTTTTACAAGATGGACATTGCCAATGCAGTTGTTTGCTATGGTAACCACACTGCTGACATTGGTATTTAGGTTTACTTTGAATTAACTGCCCTGTTAATTGCTGAAGAATTAGTAAGCGCTCCCGCTCTTCAGGTTCACTGGCTTGTAGCTTTAAACTCAGAAGATAATCGAATCCAATAAGAGACGGATGCTTCCTTAAGGCTTCAATGGTAAACACTTCCGCTTCCTTAGCGCCCGATTGTTTTTCGATCAACTTTGCTCTTTCCACCCAAAGTGATGAAGAGGGATTTTTGGTTAAGCATTGATCCAAATAAGCGGTATAAGCATCCATGTTACCTAATTCTACAAAACAGGTTGAGAGCAAAGGTAACGTTTCAGGCACTCTTTTAGCGTCCTGATCAGCCACTTCTTTGAGATGTTTTATGGCTCCACGCCAAGCATGCTTTTGCATTCTGTGCTTGGCCCACATCAGGTTAGCCCTAACACAAGTGGGATCTAACCGCAGTGCTTGTTTTAACCAATTTTCCACATCAGCATCATTGGTTTCTAGGGCGAGAGAAGCCAACTCACAAGCATAATGTGCCATTTCATGTGCGATATCGGCGCGTTTAGAATCTGGCAGTTTAAGTGCTGTTTTTAGCGCAAGATCCCACTCCTGCTGCCTTTCATAGAGCTTCGCCAATTGCCGGCGGGCGGAGTGTCGCTGATTATCGCGGGGGTTTTCGCTGATAACTGACTGTAACAACCCTTCTGCTCGATCAAACAATCCAACCGCCTGATAATCTTTGGCTAAGGACAACTGAATACGGATAAAGTCTTCATGAAGTAGATCTGTTCGAGCGAGTAACGTTTGATGCATGTCGATAGCACGGTCATATTCGCCCTTACGACGAAATAGATCCGCTAATGCGAGGTAGGCGGGAATGGTGTCTGAATTTATTTCCAGAGCACGAATAAAACTTTCAACCGCATCATCCGCGTTATTACTTAACAGTGACCCTAAGCCGTCGTAGTAATCTCGACTCAGTGAAGGTAATGCAGACTTTACTTTGCGAGATTGAATTCGCCCCAATAACCACCCAGCAACCACCGCTGCTAGTGTAAGTAATACTATCGGAGCGTAATCCAACATATTAAGCAGGATCTTTCAGACCTGACGTACGTAGCTTATTGAGCTCCTGACGAGTAGACACTACCTTTTTGTTTAGGTAATAAAGGCGCGTTTTTAGAGACACTAGCATCAATGAACTGAGCACCACACCGACAAATCCACCCAGCGCAAAGGCTCCTAAAAGCCATAAGGATAAGCTCGCCTGCGGTAAGGTTACAAAAATCAGATCGATAGTGACAGGTGTCATGTTATGGAGTGTAAAAAGAATACCCACCAACAACACAAGCACAACAAGCAATACCACTAGTAGACGCTTTATAAAACGCACGCTTTAACCTCCACTCAGCCAGCATTTAGCTGGCATTTAAACTGTTGTTCACTTGATCGCGCATCTCTTTACCAGGCTTAAAATGCGGTACATACTTCGCGTCAAGAGAGACAGATTCACCCGTTTTAGGATTTCGACCAATACGCGGTGCTCGGTAATGCAAAGAAAAGCTACCGAAGCCGCGGATTTCTATCCTATCACCATTCGCCAGCGATTCTGTCATATGATCAAGCATCGTTTTGACCGCAAGTTCAACATCCTTGACAGATAACTGCGGGTGCTGCTCAATCAGGCGTTCAATAAGCTCTGATTTCGTCATGGTTTCCTCCACTAAAATCGTTAAAGGCTTAACGCTCCATCAATAATACACCTTACAGTGTAATTATCGACCGTCTTTTTCCATTTGTGCTTTAATCAAATCACCAATCGTCGTAGGACCTGCAACCTCAACGGGCGCTTGCTCTTTGACCGATTTTATCGCTTCTTTTTCAACCTGTTCTGTCAACTGTTTAACAGAGAGATTCACGGTACGGTTACGTCGATCAAGACTGACAATCAATGCTTCTACTTCAGCCCCTTCAGGGTAAAGCGAAGGTAAATTTTCAACACGCTCACGAGAAGCCTCGGCAATCTTCAATACACCTTCGACACCTTCAGCCAGTGACAGGATTACCTGCTTGTCATCACTACTGATGACCTTTCCAATTACCTTCGCACCCTTAGGATGATTTTCTGCAAAATTGGCAAAAGGATCGGTATCGACCTGCTTGATGCCTAATGCTATACGCTCACGCTCTGGATCGACTGATAGCACAACGGCCTCAACCTGTTGACCCTTCGAATAGGCTTTGACTGCTTGCTCGCCCGGCTCTTCCCATGAGAGATCAGAGAGGTGCACCAAGCCATCAATACCGCCATCAAGACCAATGAAGATACCAAAATCGGTAATCGATTTAATCACACCAGAAACTCGATCACCCTTGTTACTGTTTTTCGCAAAGGCTTCCCAAGGGTTTTCTTGACATTGTTTCATCCCTAGGGAGATTCGACGACGTTGCTGATCAATGTCAAGGATAACGACATCGACCTCATCGCCCACTTGAACCACTTTAGAAGGATGAATATTTCGGTTTGTCCAATCCATTTCAGAAACGTGAACCAAACCTTCAACACCTTCACCAATTTCAGCGAAGCAACCATAGTCTGTCAAATTGGTAACGCGCGCTTTGACTTTATCGCCGACCTTGCTTTGACTGATCAACTGATTCCAAGGGTCAGACTGAAGCTGCTTCAAGCCTAGGGAAACACGACTGCGCTCTTTATCAAACTTGAGCACTTTGACATCTAGCTCTTGGCCGATGGTGAGTAATTCGCTTGGATGTTTAACACGCTTCCAAGCCATATCGGTGATATGCAGCAGACCATCAATCCCACCGAGTTCAATAAACGCACCATAATCGGTAAGGTTTTTAACAACGCCTTTAATGACGACACCTTCTGCCATGGTTTCGAGAAGCTTTTGACGCTCTTCAGTGTAAGCTTCTTCTAATACTGCACGTCTGGAAACGACAATGTTATTACTGCGGGCATCCAACTTAACCAGCTTAAACTCAAGTTCTTGACCTTCTAGATACGCGGTATCACGAATAGGACGGACATCAACTAATGAACCCGGTAAAAAGGCACTGATGCCGTTAACATCTACTGTTAAGCCACCACGGACTTTGCCAGTAATGTAACCTGTAACCGTTTCGTTTGCCTCAAAAGCTTTTTCCAACACACCCCAAGCTTCAGCTCGTTTGGCTTTTTTCACGTGAGAGTACGGTAGTGCCATAGCCATCTTCTAGAGATTCCAAAGAAACTTTCACTTCATCACCAACGGCAACAGTGATCGCTCCTTTTTCATCTTTAAATTGTTCTACGGGGATAACCCCTTCCGACTTAAGTCCGGCATGAACAATCACAAAATCATTTTCTATCGCTACGACCGTTCCCGTAACAATTGAACCCGGCGCCATTTCAAGTTCTTGCAAACTTTCTTCAAATAGCTCAGCGAAACTCTCACTCATTACCCGCACCCTCAGTGTGTATTGCTGCTTACCGCAGCCCTTTATGTTTTGCTTCGTCCAGCACCACCTCTAACACCTCCTCAATTGTCATTTGGGTGGTGTCCAGAATCACCGCTTCAGGCGCCGGTTTTAATGGCGAGACTGTGCGATTCATGTCTCGCTCATCTCGTGATTTTATATCCGCAAGGATATCTTCAAGGCTAGCACTCACTCCTTTGCTAATCAACTGCTTATATCGTCGAGTTGCACGTTCTTCTGCACTAGCGTCTAAATACACCTTTAATCGAGCCTCTGGGAAGACAACAGTCCCCATATCTCGACCATCCGCAATCAACCCTGGTTTCACGGCAAAGTCGCGCTGTCGTTGCAGTAGAGCTTGCCTGACACCAGGCATAGAAGCCACTACAGATGCGTCAGTCCCAATCTTTTCAGCTCGAATAGCGTCGGTAACTTCCTCACCTTCTAAAACTATTTTTATATCATTAGTATGGTCGGTGAGAAACTGTACGTCCAAGTGGGCAGCAACAACTTTTATCGATTCTTCATCTTCGGTGGAAATTCCATGATGATGAGCCGCAAGTGCGGTTAATCGATATAGTGCACCACTATCCAGAAGATGCCATCCCATCTGTTGAGCTAAACGCCGACAAATGGTTCCTTTTCCTGATCCGCTCGGGCCATCTACGGTAATAATGGATACTAGCTCTGTGGTGGGCATGGATCTGCCTCCTTTTCTTGTAATGATTTCTCGTCCTTAGAAGTAACAGGTTTTAACTCGTAGGCTGTGCCTGTTAACAGCGTGCTGAAATATTCTCGAGCAACTCTGGCACGCGTAAAAATACCTAATAAGGTTTGGCTATCGCCCTCTTCGATCGCTGCGCGCAACCGCGTTAAGCCATCGGTGAATTGATCAAGCTGATCTAATATTGCTGCTCTATTGGCATGACAGATATCGTGCCACATCACAGGATCACTGGCGGCAATGCGCGTAAAGTCCCTAAAACCTCCCGCGGCATAACGAAAAATATCTTTATTTTGTGCTTCATGAGCCAGCGTATCAACTAAGGAGAAAGCCAATATATGAGGAAGATGACTGGTAGCAGCTAACACTTCGTCATGCCTTTCTGGAGTCATTTCAAGGACATCAGCCCCTAGGGCTTCCCATAAAGCAGCCACTACTTTTACAGCTTCCGATTCAGTATTTTGCAGCGGTGTAAGGATCACTTTATGACGTTCAAATAGATCTTGCTTGGCGGCACTGACACCACTTTTTTTCGGCGCCAGCAATGGGGTGACCCGGAACAAAATTATGCCTTTTATCTTCAAAAACACCTTTCGCCGCATTGATGATATTCATTTTGGTACTGCCAACATCAGTGATAATGGCACCCTTTTTCATCATAGGCACAAGCTGCGCAAGCAAGGTTTCGGTTGCTTTGACAGGAACAGCCAGCATAATTAAGTCTGCTTCACTGGCGGTTTGTTGCAAATTTTGGGTGTAACTATCGATGACGCTTAATTCAATACCAAGCTGACACTCTTGCTCGTTGAGATCATAACCAATGACTTGTTTGGCTAGGGCTCGCTTTTTAATACCACTGGCGAAAGATCCACCGATCAATCCCAGTCCTATCACTAATACCTTATCTAGCTTTTTAATCACGAGAGAACCTTTTCTAATGCAACCAAACACTGTTGGTTTTCGGCGTAGGTACCGATACTGATACGCAGGTGATTTGGCAAACCGTAAACGCCTAATGGGCGCACAATAACACCCTGATGAAGCAAGGCTTGGTAAATAGGTAGTGCAGCCTGTTTGAAGTCGAGTGTGACAAAATTAGCCGCCGACTCGATATAATGGATCTTGAGTCGAGTGATCCCCTCTATCAGTTGCTGATACCCCCTCACTATTTACCTTGACGGTTTGAGTGAGGTAATCCACGTCATCCAGTGCAGCTATAGCAGCAACCTGAGCCAAGCTACTGACATTAAAAGGCTGACGCACACGGTTCAATAAATTCGTAATTTGACTATTAGCAACGGCAAATCCAACTCTGAGCGCTGCGAGACCATAGGCTTTTGAGAAGGTACGCGTAACGATCAGATTATCGTATCGACTTAAAAAACCGAGCCCATTGGGCGTATCCAGATGCGAAGCAAATTCTGTATAGGCTTCATCTAGGACAACAACAACGGATTCGGGTACTCGATTCATGAACGTGGTAAACGCTTGCTCGGAGAAATAGGTTCCAGTCGGATTGTTTGGATTGGCTAGAAATATAACGCGGGTTTTATCACTAATCGCATCAGCAATCGCTGACAGATCATGCCCATAAGCCTTTGCTGGAACCTCTATACCAACGGCACCTGTTGCTTTTGTTACCAAGGATAAACAATAAAGGCATATTGAGAGTAAATCGCTTCGGTACCTTCTCGCAAAAAGGTGCGTGCGACCAACTCTAGTAAATCATTGGAACCATTACCTAGGGTAATGTGCTCAGTATTGAGTGAAAAGTGATGTGAAAGCGACTGCTTAAGATGAAATCCATTGCTATCGGGATAACGCGTCATCTCAGCTAAAGCCTGCTGAATGGCTTCAATAGCCTTAGGTGATGGGCCAAGCGGATTCTCATTACTGGCCAATTTTACAATATCTCGAATACCCAGCTCACGTTCGAGTTCATCAGTGGGTTTACCCGCTTGGTAAGGTTGCAAAGATTGCACCCCCGGGTTAGCTAACTGCACGTAGTCACAGCTCATGCCTGCGTTCCTGTAAAATCAGAGTACGGCTCTGGGATAAGATCCTAATATTTTTAACGATTCATCGGGTAGTTCGGACAAGACTTCCTTGATCAGCTCATCCTCTTGATGACCTTCAAAATCAATATAGAAGAGCGAATAGGTTTGCTTTTCGTGTTGCCACGTACGACTTTCTAAACGTGTTAGGCTAATGCCGCGCTGACGGAAAATACCCAAAACATCGTGAAGGACTCCTGGCTGATCCAATAAGGTTAACAGGATCGAGGTTTTGTCTTGACCACTAGGACCCACATACTGCTTACCTAGAACCAAATAGCGGGTATCCGCGGATAAGCTCTTATTATCAGCGGGATCTAATTCAAGCTCGACTTCGCCACAAATACGCAAATCATAACGGCGGAAAAGATCGAGTGTATGACTAACAAGCCCTTCCTGAGTCGACTCAATCGGCGTGACCGCATAATGGCACCGACCTTCCTGCACCGCTTGAAACGTCTGCTCAGGGTCGCTTAAGGCTATACCCTTAACGGAAAAACCAAAGTGCTTGCGCACAGCTTGTTCTGTATAGCTGCCTTCCGGCCCCGGATAAGCAACATGCATCGGCTGTTCAAGCGCCAGGCAAACCGACATAATTTCGCGGAAGATTCGAGCCATATCTTGATCGGGAAGCGGGCCTTGATTACGCTCCATAACACGTCGCAATACCTGCGCCTCACGCTCAGGACGATAAAACACCGCGGGTAGATGATTACTAAAGCGCTGCTTTACCTCGGCAACCTGTTGAGCACAGGTTGCACGTTGGTTGATCAATAGCTGAATGTGTTGATCAATCGAATCAATTTGATTACGTAACTCAAGCAGTGCAGCTTCAGCCTGTTGATCTTGTTCAGTATTTGATGAAGCTGAATTAGCCATAGCGCTTCTCAAAGTCAGCCATAAAGGTAATCAACGCATCAACTGCCGCTTCTGGTACAGCGTTGTAGATACTAGCACGCATACCTCCCACAGAGCGGTGACCTTGAAGATTGAGCAAACCAGCGCCTTCTGCCTCGGACAAGAAAGTTTTCTCTAAAGAGGCATCAGCTAGGGTAAAGGGAACGTTCATCATCGAACGGCTCGATTTCGCAATAGGGTTGGCAAAAAATTCACTTTGATCAATAGCCGCATATAGCTTGGTGGCTTTACGATCATTGAGTTTCGCCATCGCTTCAACACCACCTTGCTTTTTCAGCCATTTGAAGACCAAGCCCGCTAAGTACCAACCAAAAGTTGGTGGCGTGTTGTGCATCGAGCCACCTTCAGCGTGAACTTGATAGTCATACATGGTCGGTGTACCCGATAGCGTTTGACCCAAGAGATCCTCACGCACGATCACCACGGTTAATCCAGCAGGACCAATGTTCTTTTGCGCACCGGCATAGATAAGACCGAAACGATTAACATCGATAGGACGTGACAAAATATCTGAAGACATGTCTACTACCAGTGGCAGATCGACTTCGGGTATATAGTTAAATTCGACACCGCCGATGGTTTCATTACTGGTGTAATGAAGATAAGCGGAGTCTGCACTGACCTGAATTTCGTTTGGTTCAGGTGCCCGCATAAAATTATCTGCTTCTGTGGTGGCTGCCACATTGACTTGGCAATAACGTTTAGCTTCCGCTATCGCTTTTTTCGACCAAATACCCGTATTAATGTAATCCGCTGACTGCTTGCCACGCAGCAGATTCATCGGCAGCATCGCAAACTGGCTGGTTGCACCACCTTGCAAAAACAGCACGCGGTAATTCTTGGGAATAGCCATCAAATCACGCAAATCTTGTTCAGCCTGTTCTGCAACCGCAACAAACTCATCACTGCGATGACTCATCTCCATGATCGACAAACCTTTACCTTGCCAATCACACAGATTCTGCTGAGCTTCCAGTAATACCTCATCAGCAGGGCAGCAGGCCCTGCGCTAAAATTGAATTTACGATTCATCTGCTACTTGCTCTTCTTCAGACTCTTCTTCTGGCTCTTCAATGCGAGCTAGACCGACTAATTTTTCATCGTCACTTAAACGAATTAGCATCACACCTTGGGTATTTCGTCCAAGCACCGAGATTTCATCCGTACGAGTGCGCACTAAGGTGCCTCGATTACTAATGAGCATGACACCATCACCACTAAAGATCTGAACAGCACCCGCTAAAGCACCATTACGTTCAGTACATTGCATGGCGATGACACCCTGGCCACCACGACCTCTGAGCGGGAAATCTTCAACAGCCGTTTGTTTACCAAAACCTTTCTCAGATGCGGTTAGGATTTTGCTACCAGGTTGCGGAATGATCAGTGAAATAACCGCGGCATCTTCTGGCATCTTAACGCCTCTAACACCTCTAGCGGTTCTGCCCATTGGGCGGACATCCTGCTCATTGAAACGAACCGCTTTACCCGCACTCGTCACTAGCATCACATCATCGTTGCCATTGGTGATAGCAGCACCCACCAAGCAATCACCTTCTACAATATCCAATGCAATTAGACCTGTACTTCGCGGACGTGCAAAGCTTTGTAGCGGGGTTTTTTTGACCGTTCCTTGCGCTGTCGCCATAAAGATAAAGCGGTCTTCATCGAATTCTTTAACGGGCAGGATGGTATTGATGCGCTCACCCTCTTCCAGCGGAAGAATATTAACGAGCGGTCGACCACGAGAAGTTCGGCTGGCGGGCGGTATTTCATAAACCTTCAACCAGTAAACTTTACCGCGACTGGTGAAGCAAAGGACAGTGTCATGGGTATTGGCAATTAACAGATGCTCAACAAAATCCTCATCTTTAACCGCTGTTGCCGATTTACCCTTACCACCACGACGCTGCGCTTGGTAAGCATCTAACGGCTGGGTTTTAGCATAACCGCCGTGAGAAATGGTAAGCACCATATCCTCTTCGGTGATCAGGTCTGCCACGGTCAAATCCTGTTGAGAGGCCATAATTTCGGTACGGCGCGCATCTGCATACTCAGTGACGATCGCCTCTAACTCTTCGCGAATCACTTCCATTAAGCGCTCACGTGAAGACAAAAATCAGCAAGAGTTCCGCAATTTTTTCCACCAAACTACGATATTCAGCAATCAGTTTTTCATGCTCAAGACCGGTTAAACGGTGCAGTCGCAAATCCAAAATAGCCTGTGCTTGAACCGGCGACAGATAATATTGACCATCGCGAAGACCATATTGAGGCTCAAGATCTTCAGGGCGACAAGCGTCCTCTCCAGCACGCTCAAGCATCTCGACCACGTCACCGGGCTGCCAAGGTGTAGAAACGAGTCTTTCTCTTGCATCTGCAGGCGTGGGTGACTCTTTAATGAGCTGAATCACCGGATCAATATTTGCCAGTGCGATGGCTAAGCCTTCTAAGACATGGCCACGTTCACGCGCTTTGCGTAATTCATAAACGGTTCGACGAGTGACCACTTCACGACGATGAAGAATGAAGCATTCCAGCATCGTTTTAAGGTCTAGAATACGTGGCTGACCATCGACCAGTGCCACCATATTGATACCGAAAACGCTTTGCAGCTGAGTTTGCGTAAAGAGATTGTTAATAATCACTTCAGGCACTTCGCCACGGCGAAGTTCTACAACAATACGCATACCGTCTTTGTCTGATTCATCACGCAGCTCGCTAATGCCTTCCAGCTTTTTCTCTTTAACAAGCTCGGCAATCTTTTCAATAGTACGCGCTTTATTCAGCTGATAAGGAATCTCGGTAATGACCAACATCGGACGACCGTTGCGCGGATTGTCCTCAATGTGATGACGGGCACGCACATAAATACGGCCTCGGCCTGAACGGTATGCCTGCAGTATGCCAGCACGACCATTGATAATCCCACCCGTGGGAAAGTCAGGACCTGGAATATATTCCATCAACTCATCAACGGTTAAGTCAGGCTGATCGATCAGAGCCAAGCACCCTCTCACCACTTCACCCAAGTTGTGGGGCGGTATATTCGTTGCCATACCCACCGCAATACCCGATGAACCGTTAACGAGCAGATTCGGAACCCGCGTCGGTAAAACAGCTGGAATTCTTTCGGTACCATCGTAGTTATCAACAAAATCGACGGTTTCTTTGTCGAGGTCAGCCAATAACTCATGGGCAATTTTTGCCATACGTATTTCGGTATAACGCATTGCTGCAGCGCTATCACCATCGACTGAACCGAAGTTACCTTGACCATCCACCAAGGGCGCACGCATCGAAAAGTCCTGCGCCATACGAACAATCGTATCATAGACAGCACTATCACCATGTGGATGGTATTTACCGATAACGTCACCCACCACACGGGCAGATTTTTTGTAAGGTTTATTCCAGTCGTTACTTAACTCATGCATCGCAAAGAGTACACGACGATGCACGGGCTTTAGACCATCACGCACATCGGGCAATGCTCGCCCGACAATGACACTCATTGCATAATCGAGGTAGGACTGTTTAAGCTCATCCTCAATATTGACTGGCAGGACTTCTTTAGCTAGATCACCCATTCGCTCAGCGTTCCTTGATTCGGTATGCTTACACGCCGACAATACGGCAGTTAATTAGCCGACAATTGTACCATAAACACACGCTGACTCACCTCTGCTATGAGTGTTAGAATTCACAAGAATCAAATAATTTGGAATTTAATTGATCATGAGCAAGTCCAGCACGCTAAATCTTGACCCAGCAGAGATTGCGAAATTCGAAGAACTCGCCAGTCGCTGGTGGGATCGCAACAGCGAGTTTAAGCCACTGCATGATATCAATCCGCTGAGAGTCGGCTTCATTGACCGCATCGCCACACTATCAGGTAAAAAAGTGCTCGATATTGGCTGCGGTGGTGGTATTTTATCGGAAGCTATGGCTATTCGCGGCGCTGACGTCACTGGAATCGATATGGGCGAAGCACCTTTAAAAGTCGCCAAACTACATGGCCTAGAGAGCGGTGTAAAAGTCAATTACCAACGCATTACGGCTGAAGAGTTCGCTGAACAACATCCGGAATCTTTTGATGTTGTGACGTGCATGGAGATGATTGAGCATGTTCCTGACCCCAGCTCAGTTATTCATGCCTGTGCAAAACTCGTCAAACCTGGTGGTTATGTCTTTCTATCGACGCTCAACCGCAACCCTAAAAGTTACTTATTTGCCATTTTGGGTGCCGAGAAACTACTTAAACTCGTACCAGATGGCACTCATGATTTTAATAAGTTTGTACGCCCTGCAGAGCTTGCGGGATGGGTGCGTCAAAGCGGCCTCTCGCTGAAAGAGATGACAGGCCTCACCTACAACCCTATCACGCGCCAATACCGCTTAAACCCTAACGATGTGGATGTAAACTATATGCTTGCCACGCAAAAGCCGGATTTAGCATGAACACAATGGAGGCGGTACTCTTTGATTTAGACGGCTCACTGGTCGATACAGCACCAGATTTTTATCGTATTTGCAGCGAACTTTTAGAAGAGGAAGGCTATCCGAGCATCCGCTATGAAACGCTTAGACTTAGCGTATCTAACGGCGGTAGAGCCGTCATTCAAGCAGCCTTTCAGATCAATGAAGAACATCCCGACTTTGAAAGACTTTTGACGGAGATGCTCAAGCGCTATGAAGAAAACCCTGCTCAGAACAGTGCACTTTTTTCAGGCTTTGATGCACTCTTAACCTGGTTAGAGCATCAAGAGATCCCCTGGGGCATCGTCACCAACAAGCCAGCAAGATTCACCCACACACTAATCAAGCAGATGGATCTTTTTGATCGCTGTGCGGTAATTATTTGTCCAGATGATGTCAAAAGAAGCAAGCCTGATCCTGAAGGACTGCTTCTCGCTTGCCAAAAACTAAACAAAGACGCCAAAAATACCCTTTATATTGGTGATCACCTAAGAGATATAGAGGCGGGTAAAGCTGCAGGGATGAAAACCCTAGCCTTAAGCTTTGGCTATCTTCAACCCAATGAAGACCCAACAGCTTGGGGAAGTGATTATATAGCGGACAAGCCTGCAGATGTTATGGCACTTTTAAAATCACTGGCCACTCCATACACTGCAGCATAATTTGGATTCACAGGAGCACAGCATGTTTTCATATGAAGCACCAACCGATTTGCTGAAAGATCGGATTATACTGGTGACAGGTGCCGGAGACGGCATAGGTCGAGAGGCTGCATTACAATATGCAGCTCATGGGGCAACCGTTATTCTACTGGGTAGAACACCCGAAAAGTTAGATCACGTTTATGATCAAATCGAAGCAGCTGGACACCCTCAGGCAGCCATCGTTCCGATGAACTTGGATGTTGCAACGGAGCATGACTATATAGAACTATGCAATACGCTCTATCAAGAATTTGGCAGACTAGATGGCATACTTCATAACGCCAGCCTTCTTGGTGTGAGAACACCTATTGAGAACTTCGATCCCGTGATCTGGCACCAAGTCATGCAGGTAAATGTGAACGCCCCTTTTCTCTTGACTCAAACCCTGATGCCCCTATTGCTTAAATCGGATGACGCCTCAATCATTTTCACCACCTCTAGTGTTGGCCGAAAAGGAAAAGCTTATTGGGGAGCCTACGCCGTTTCTAAATTTGCAACGGAAGGCCTCATGCAAGTACTTGCTGACGAGCTTGAAAACACGGAAAACATTCGAGTCAACGCCATTAATCCTGGTGCCACCAGAACCAACATGAGAGCATTTGCCTATCCAGGTGAAAACCCAGAAAGCTTGCGTACTCCCGCAGAAATTATGCCGCTCTACCTCTATCTAATGGGCCCAGATAGTAAAGACACGCATGGACAATCATTGGACGCTCAAGGTTAACCACACCTAATAAAAAAGGCCGGATCCAGCGGATGCGGCCTTCTACAAGCTATTAAAAAACTATCTTACATTTCGTTTGCCAACCGAACGACCTCTCGGTTTTTTTGCATTGCGATTATCAGACTTACCATCCGTTGCATGCTGACGCACGCGTTGACGTCTAAAGCGTCTCTCTTCGACTTCTAGCTGAGCCGGTGTTTTATTAAGGGGCACTGTATCAGCTGGCAGATCGACTTCAGCCGCAAGAATATTACACTCTTTACGACCTAGCTCTCTCCAGGTGCCAACTTTCACATCACTTGGAAGGAATACCGGTCCAAACCGGACACGCTTTAGGCGATTGACCTGTATGCCTTGTGACTCCCACAACCGACGAACTTCGCGGTTACGCCCTTCCATTAATACACAGTGGTACCATTTGTTTGCACCTTCACCATTAAAGAAGCGAACGTCGGTAAACTTAGCCATGCCATCTTCTAGCAAGACACCTTGCTTGAGACGCTCCAGCATTTCATCATTAACCTCACCCAGAACACGAACGGCATATTCCCGATCAATTTGCGCAGACGGGTGCATTAAGCGATTAGCCAGTTCACCATCTGTGGTAAAGATTAATAAACCAGTCGTATTAATATCGAGTCGACCAACAACTATCCAACGCCCCTGCTTCAAGGGAGGTAGATTATCAAACACTGTCGGACGACCCTCAGGGTCATGACGCGTGCAAACCTCATCCAAAGGTTTATTATAGATTAACACGCGCCTCGGCGACTCTGATGCGAAAATCAATTTAACAGGTTTATTATCTACACTAACCGTATCTTTCTCAGAAACTCTGTCCCCAAGAGATGCCTTACGGCCATTTATAGACACTCTACCTGCTTCGATCCAACGCTCCATCTCACGACGTGAGCCAACTCCGGAGCGCGCCAATACTTTTTGAATCTTTTCATCTAACATTGACGCAATCCTAATATAAATAACAACGCTTACTCTGCACTAGGCAGTTGATCCTTACTAATACCTTTAGCTTTCATATATTCAGCAAAGACAACTGGCGTTCTTCCACGACCTGACCACTCATGACGCTGTCCTTGATCATCAACCAAAAAGTATTTTGCCTTGACTGTCTTTTTCGGCGCAACATCTGCTAAATCAGTTAAATCAGACAGGTCGATTCCAGCTTCTTTCATCGCTTGACGAATTTGTTCAATTTTCTCAACGCGCTTGCTTTCTTCGGCAGCAATACGAGCTTCTTCTTCTTTACGCTCTTCCAATATTTCAGTTAAATCAGACAGAACTTTTTCAATATCTGCAACTGAAAGATCTTGACACTGCTTTCTTAACGAGTTTTTACGAAGAAGCGTTTTAGCAAACTCAGACATTTTAAAATTCCTACTTCATATTAAAGAAGTGACTATTATCTTCATATATAAAACTTTTGCAATAATGAAAAAGTTATGGGTTTAATCAAAAAATGAAGAATCACCCGCACCCTGACGGGTAACTTCAGGAATATCATTCGTTAAATTGACTACTGTTGTCGCTTCAATACCACAAAAACCACCATCAATAACCAAATCAACATGGTGCTGCAAGGTATCACGAATATCGTATGGATCTGTTAAAGGTAAATCTTCACCTGGCAAAATAAGCGATGTACTCATTATTGGCTCACCTAACTCTGCCAGAAGCGCCGAGACAATCGGGTTAGCAGGTACGCGGATGCCAATGGTTCTTCTTTTAGGGTGCAATAACCGCCGAGGAACCTCACTTGTTGCATTTAAAATAAAGGTATAAGCACCGGGAGTATGGGCCTTCAGTAAACGATAAGTCGTATTATCTACTTTCGCATAGGTTGAAATCACCGAAAGATCACCACAAACCAACGTAAAGTTATGCTTATCATCCAAACGGCGAATCATTTTAATTTGATCAACCGCCTTTTTATTTTCTAATGTACAGCCTAGCGCGTAAGCACAGTCCGTTGGATACACAATCACACCACCCGCCCTTAAAATCTCAACCGCTTGAGAAATCAATCTTTTTTGAGGATTCTCTGGATGGATTTGGAAAAACTGACTCACTTCGACCTCCAAGACCGATCAATTCAATCGCACACCAGGTGCGATGTTATCTAGTAATCTATTTACAATATGATTTTCATCTAACGCTACTTCTGGAAAAGAACCTGGCAGTGTCCAAGGCGAAGCGGGTGAATGAAAGTCACTACCAGCTGAAATATTAAAGCCATAATGCCTGACCCAGCGAACTAATTCTTTACCCTGATCAGGATTTAAACCTGGATAAACTGACCTCTATAGCATCACAACTAAGTGATTTTAATTCATCAAACAATAATCTTAAACGAGTAAAAGTCAATATTGTATTTTGTTGGATGCGCCAAAACAGCAAAAACCACCAGCAGACTTTATGATAGCAATCACCTTTCCAATGCTGGCCACTGCGCTTTTACATCTCCAACTTTACCTTGACCCAAATAGATATCAAAGGCGTCTTTTACATTACGAACATACCCCATATCCACTAATGCCTTAGCAAAATGAGGTCGACACAAACTCACACCATCCGCAATATCATTCGCACGCTGATATATAGAAGGATCAATTCCTTTTTTTTATAAGCTTTTCAGAAATTTTTTCGGCGCGTTGCTGCCTTATAAGAACCAACTCAGCCATAAATGACAAGATTTCTTCACTCTGATCATCAAAACCTAAAGCGAGCAGATGTAACGTTTGTCTTCGCCAAATACAACTAAATTCAGCACCTGAAATAAAATGGATGCCTTTCTCTTGAGCCTTTTCACGAGCAATAGCCAAGCCAGAAACTGTGTCATGATCAGTTAACGCAATCATTTGCAACTGCCTTTCAGCACATAGCGCTACAAGCTGCTCTGGTGAAAGAGAGCCATCAGAGGCTGTACTGTGCAAATGCAGGTCATAACGCAAACGAATTCTCCAGTTTTAGTTTCTTTACGAATTTTCTTTTATATAGGTTCATTATAAACCTAACTGACTACAATTACTCTGAATCATGCTTTAAGCTTTAGGAATGATTTCTCTTTTAAGGATAACCCTATGTTTTATGCCATCATTGCTGAAGACAAACCCAATACACTAGACATAAGACTCGCCGTAAGACCTGAACATTTGGAGCGAATTAAACAGCTTAATAACGAAGGTAGGCTTTTGCTAGCCGGACCTCACCCCAGTATTGATGCCGAAGATCCGGGTGAAGCTGGCTTTAGCGGAAGTTTAATACTAGCTGAATTCGAAAGTTTAGAGGCGGCTAAGGCTTGGGCTGATGCCGATCCCTTTGTAAAAGCGGGCGTATACGACAAAATTACTGTAAAACCCTTTCGCAAAGTATTGCCCTAAGCCTCTGTATTTCTGCTATACTAGGTGTGTAAAACTTGACCAAAAGAGTATATTCTAGAGATTAGTCAGCTAACACTAGGATATGCGTTTATCTTGGGTTAAGCTTTAGTATGCTTAAATTAAGCTGAGAAAATTAACTAAAAGACCTACATCCAACCTGGCACAAGGAAATGATGATGAAGAAAATTGCTATCGCTGCCGGCCTGGCCATGACTCTCGGCTTCTCCGCCGTTCAGGCCTCAGTACCCGGCTATGCTGTAAACTCTAGTGGTACCGTATGGCGCACAAGCTTCGGTGAATGCTGGCAGACTTCCTCTTGGACTGCTGATAAAGCAATTCCAGGTTGTGCTGGCTACGTCGCTCAAGCTGAACCTGCTCCAGCACCAGCTCCAGCACCAGCTCCAGAAGTTGCTGAAATCGAGCGTAAATTCGCTCTTTACTTCGACTTCGACAGCACTCGTGTTGGTGACATATCAACAATCGTTAACCACATCGGTTCATTGGCTAGCGTTCAAAGCATCAACCTAGTCGGTCACGCTGACCGCATCGGTAATGCTGCATACAACGACCGCCTATCTCAGCGTCGTGCTGATGCTGTTGCTGCTGCACTAGCAAATGCTGGTGTTAACCCAAGCCTGATGACTACCAGCTCTATGGGTAGCCGTTCACCAGTTGCTAACTGTACTGGTCGTGGTGCTGAGCTAATCGCTTGCTTGCGTCCAGACCGTCGTGTAGATGTTGAAATCATCGGTACACGTCGCGCTCAGTAATTCTTTACTGTAAGCAAAAAAAACCAACCCTAGGGTTGGTTTTTTTGTATCTAGCGTCATCAAAATACAGATAGGCTCTTCTATCCAAACAAAAAATTCTCTATCTATATAAATCCAGTTAAACTCGCCATCCTTGGCGACTTAAACTGATTCAGCTTACTTCAACCAAGCCCTGGCATTTCTGAACATTCTCATCCAGCTACCATCTTCCGACCAATCGTTTGGCCTCCAAGAATGCTGAACAGCTCTAAACATACGCTCGGGATGTGGCATCATAATCGTCACACGACCATCTGAAGTGGTCACACCGGCAATACCAGCTGGTGAGCCATTCGGATTGGCAGGGTACTGCTCAGTCACACGACCTCGATTGTCTACGTAACGCAGGGCAACGTCACCCGATTGCTGAAGTTGCTGAAGGTGCTGGCCATCTTTAAATTCAGCTCGCCCTTCACCATGAGCAATCGCTATCGGCATTTTAGAACCCGTCATTCCGTTTAAGAAGATGGATGCACTGGATTGAACCTCAACCATCGCCACACGAGCTTCAAATTGTTCTGATTGATTGCGAACAAAATGAGGCCAACGTTCAGCACCCGGAATTAATTCATGCAGATTAGACATCATCTGACAGCCATTACACACACCCAGGGCAAAAGTAGACTGGCGGTTAAAGAAGGTCGCAAATTCATCTCTCGCACGCGCATTGAACAATACGGATTTTGCCCAACCTTCTCCCGCACCCAATACGTCACCATAAGAAAAACCGCCACAAGCGACCAGGCCTTGGAAGCTGTCTAAAGATATGCGACCCGAAAGAATATCACTCATATGCACATCGACTGAGGTAAACCCAGCGCGATCAAAGGCAGCAGCCATCTCTACCTGACCATTGACACCCTGCTCACGCAAAACAGCAATCGCCGGACGCTTACCTGTGGCAATATAAGGAGCAGCAATATCTTCATTAACATCGTAACTCAGAGAGACATTTAATCCGGGGTCTTCTTTATCTTGAATCTGTGCAAACTCTTGCTGAGCGCACTCGGGATTATCGCGTAAAGATTGAATCTGATAAGACGTTTCCGCCCAGTAGCTTTGCAATAGAGAGCGACTTTCACTAAAGACCTCTTCTTCATCGAAGTAGAAGTTAATACTGTCATCACTGTTAATACTGCCAATAACACTGACACACTCACCTAATCCAGCCGCATTAAGCTCATTCAATACCGTTTCTAGCGTATCACGACGTACTTGAATCACAGCACCAAGCTCTTCCGCAAACAGCGCCGCTGGAATTTCATCCTCAGAGGAGGCCAACATATCCAGATTAATATCGACACCGCAATGCCCAGCAAAAGCCATTTCCGCCAAGGTCACCAGCAATCCACCATCTGATCGATCATGGTAAGCCAGCAGCAAGCCCTGTTCGTTAAGCTCTTGAATCGCGGCGAAGAAAGCTGTCATTAACGCAGGATCATCAAGATCTGGAACCTCCTGACCGACCTGGTTGTACACTTGCGCAAGTGCAGACAAACCTAACCGATTTTGCCCTACTCCTAAATCAATCACCAGAAGATCTGTTTCGCCCTGATCGACTTGCAACTGAGGTGTTAAGGTCTTACGTACATCTAACACGGGCGCAAAACCGGAGACGATCAAAGACATTGGTGATGTTACGCTTTTCGCTTCACCTTCATCCTGCCATACAGTGCGCATCGACATGGAGTCTTTACCGACCGGTATGGTAATTCCAAGCTCTGGACACAACTCCATTCCGACTGCTTTTACTGTGTCGTATAGCTTTTCATCTTCACCAGCATGCCCAGCAGCACACATCCAGTTAGCCGAGAGTTTCACATCTCGAATATCAGCAATACGTGCAGCGGCGATGTTCGTGAGTGTTTCGCCAACAGCCACTCGTCCCGAAGCCGGTGAATCAATCAAGGCCAGTGGTGTACGCTCACCCATAGCCATAGCTTCACCCGCATAGGTATCGAAGGAAGCCGCCGTCACGGCGCAATCGGCAACCGGGACCTGCCAAGGCCCCACCATTTGATCTCGCGCCACCAGACCCGTAATAGTACGATCACCTATGGTAATTAAAAATGACTTGGAAGCCACAGCCGGTAATTTTAAGACACGCTCTACCGCTTCTTCTAACTCAATACCAGCCGCATCAAACACGGGCAAATCATAGGTTGAGCGTTGAACACTGCGGTGCATTTTAGGCGGCTTACCAAATAGAACGCTCATTGGCAAATCGACTGGTTTAGCGTCAAAATGCTGATCGTTCAAGGTTAAATGTAACTCATCTGTCGCCTCACCCACTACAGCATAGGGACAGCGTTCACGCGCACAGATGGCTTCAAATCTTGGCATATCTTCTGGATTGACGGCTAATACATAGCGCTCTTGCGCTTCGTTACACCAAATTTCCAAGGGCGACATGCCGGGTTCATCATTGTTGATGTTACGCAGCTCGAAACGTCCACCCCGACCACCGTCTTTCACCAACTCAGGGAAAGCGTTAGAAAGTCCACCCGCACCCACATCATGAATAAAGGCGATAGGATTACGATCCCCTAACTGCCAGCAACGGTCAATCACCTCTTGGCAACGACGTTCTAACTCAGGGTTATCACGCTGAACAGAAGCAAAATCCAAATCAGCAGCTGAGCTACCACTGGTCATCGACGAGGCCGCACCGCCACCTAGACCAATCAACATTGCGGGGCCACCTAAGCAGATCAGCTTAGCGCCCACGGGAATATCCCCTTTTTCAACATGATCTGCTCGGATGTTACCCATACCACCCGCAATCATAATCGGCTTGTGGTAACCTCTAACCTCTTCTCCTGCAGCACCGGGTACTTTTTGCTCAAAAGTTCGGAAATAGCCGGTCAAATTGGGACGACCAAACTCATTATTGAAAGCTGCACCACCAATAGGCCCTTCAATCATAATATCCAAAGGTGTCACGATTCGATCAGGCTTGCCATAATTGGATTCCCAAGGCTGCTCAAAACCCGGGATATTTAAATCAGACACGGTAAACCCTGTTAAACCTGCTTTAGGTTTAGCACCTTTACCTGTGGCGCCCTCGTCACGAATTTCACCACCAGAACCTGTCGCCGCTCCCGGATGAGGAGCAATCGCTGTTGGATGATTATGGGTTTCCACTTTCATTAAGATGTGAATTGGCTCTTGATGGTAGCCATATTCTGCCGTTTCAGGATCTGGGAAAAAGCGACCCGCAACCGACCCTGAAATCACCGCAGCATTGTCTTTATAGGCGGAAAGAACATTATCTCCAGCGACTTCGTTGGTATTACGGATCATGGCAAACAAGGATTTATCTTGCACCTCGCCATCGATTTCCCAACTCGCATTAAAGATTTTATGGCGACAATGCTCAGAGTTTGCTTGCGCAAACATCATCAATTCCACGTCTGTTGGATTACGCTGCAGCTCATTAAAGCTTGCCAATAGATAATCAATCTCATCCTCTGCCAAAGCTAAGCCGAGTGTTTGGTTGGCTTCTTCTAGCGCTTGACGCCCATGAGCCAAGATATCCACATGCTTCAACGGGCGAGGAGATTCTTGACTAAATAGTGCTTCAGCCTGACTGAGATCTGTCATCACAGCCTGGGTCATTCGATCATGTAAAAGACGAGTGATGGCATCTACATTCTGTTGATTCAGTGCAGAGTCAGATTGAATATAGTAGGCTAAGCCTCGTTCAAGTCGATTTACTTGAATCAATCCACAGTTATGTGCGATATCTGTCGCCTTACTTGACCAAGGTGAAATAGTACCAGGTCTAGGGATCACCAAAAAAAGCTGTCCGGTTGGATTTTCAACACAGCCTTGTGGTCCATAATTAAGGATACGATCTAACACTTGACTCGCTTGTGAATCGAGCGGTGACTTAGTATCAGCAAAATGAACAAACTCTGCATACAGGCCAGTAACCTGCGATACTTGAGCCTGAAGGAGAGATAACAGCTTATCGTGACGAAACGTCGAGAGAGCAGGTGCTCCACGCAGAACGAGCATGTCGATTTCGAGCCTCTTTTGGTGCCTGACTTTACAGGCATTAACAGCGGGAAATTAAGTGTATAGTTTACCCGAACTGAGGTATCCGATACCAGAAAAGCGAAGCAATGATAACGACACAAAAGGTAAACTTCTTAAGGGAGTTACTCTTAACACTTCTATTCCTCGGCCTGGTCTTTGCATTAGTAATGATCAGTTTGAGCTATAACAGCCAACTATCCTTGATAGAAAGGCAGGGTAAACTACGTGTCGCTACTCTGAACAACCCTATGTCTTGGTATTTATTACGTGGTGAACCGGCGGGCTTTGAGTACGAGCTAGCCTTAGCCTTTGCCGATTACCTTGGGGTTGAGCTTGAACTTAATGTCAGCACTGATCATCAACACTTGTTTAATGATTTAACAAATCGCAGTGCTCACTTTGCAGCAGCGAATCTCCTCGCTACCGATGAGCGACAAGCCTCATTTCATTCCGGACCTGTTTATCGTGAAACCAGCTCAACCCTAGTATTTCGGCAACGCCAGGGACGACGAGCACCTCAAAGTTTAGAAGCGATAGCCAATAGTCGAGTCGGGGTAGTTCAGGGCAGCAGTCATGAACAGCTTTTAATTGAACTTAGCCAACACATTGATAATGTAACAATTTACAACGACGAAACCAGAGATCCTATTGATCTGTTACGCGGCGTTCATGAAGGCGAACTTGATTTTGCTGTTGTCGATAAGTTCTTTTTTGGAACCCAGCGAAGCTTTTTTCCAGGCCTACAAAGCGCTTTTGATTTGGGTGACCCAGTACCTGTCAGCTGGATTCTAGCTCCTCAACGTGACACTTCGCTAATTGATGCACTGGATCGCTTTTTCGCCGAAGCAGACACTCAAGCCTTCATAGCAGAACTTGAGGAACGCTATTTCACTCAGGAAAACCCATTAAACTACTTCGATACCATCTCTTTTAGAGCCCATCTTACTGATAGATTCATGACGTTTGCTCATTATTTTGTTCAAGCATCTGAAGAAACAGGCATTGATCTGTCACTCTTGGCGGCGGTAGGTTACCAAGAATCGCATTGGGATCCTGATGCTGTTTCACCCACTGGTGTTCGCGGCATTATGATGCTGACGCATGCTGCTGCCAGCGAAGTCGGCGTAGACGATAGAACCGACCCCAGACAAAGTATATTAGGTGGTGCGCAATACCTACTCAATATGAAGGAACGCATTCCCGAAAGAATACCCGAGCCCGACCGAACCTGGTTTGCTCTCGCCGCTTACAATGTTGGTTTAGGCCATTTAGCTGATGCGCGACGACTGACTCAACGGCTAGGGGGCAATCCTGATCGCTGGTCAGATGTGAGAGCACATTTACCCAAGCTAGCTCAGGAGCGTTACTACACGCAACTAAGACACGGTTATGCTAGAGGCCATGAGCCCGTTCGCTATGTCGATAACATACGCCGTTATATTGATGTATTTGAATGGGAGTTTCAGCTATTGGGCGGATTAGTGCCCATACTCGAAGAGGAAGAAGAGATTCTTCAAGTCGATAGCGCTGATGCCTTCCGAGATATTAGCGAAAAAGTGCTAAGAAACTTTGCTCCTAGCCTCTAAAAGCTCGCGCTTTTTCGCGGCTCTTCTTGCTTTGAAAAATTCACTCAGCTGCTGACCACATTCTTCTGCTAAGACACCCGCTGTAATCACTGGTCGATGATTAACATGCTCTAAAGAAAAGCAATTCAACCGACTCTCAAGCGCACCCGCTTTGGGCTCTGAAGCACCATATATCACTCTAGCTATTCGTGCATGAATAATGGCGCCAGCGCACATCATGCAAGGTTCTAAGGTGATATAGAGCTCAGCTTCGGGTAAACGATAATTACCCACACGCTTTGCTGCATCTCTTAACGCAACTATCTCAGCGTGTGCAGTAGGGTCATCAGAGGAGATAGCTGATTATAGCCTTTACCGATTATCTCACCCTTTAGAACAACCAAGGCACGACCGGCACTTCACCGATTTCGGCAGCCTTGGCCGCTAAAGACAGCGCCTCGTTCATCCAGACACTGTCCTGTTCTGTTGGCGGTATCAGCGCGTTATTCCCACTCAATAGTCGCGGGTGGTTTACTGGAGACATCGTAGGTCACTCGGGAAACTTTGGCGACTTCGTTGATGATGCGACCTGAAACGGTTTCCAACAACTCATAGGGTAGGTGTGCCCAGCGAGCGGTCATAAAATCGATGGTCTCAACGGCACGCAAGGCAATGACGTACTCGTAACGTCGACCATCACCCACGACACCTACTGATTTGACGGGCAAAAAGACCGCGAAAGCTTGACTGGTTTTGTGATACCAATCCGCTTTATGCAACTCTTCAATAAAGATCGCATCCGCTTCACGAAGAATATCTGCGTACTCTTTTTTCACTTCACCCAGAATACGTACACCTAGACCCGGTCCTGGGAAAGGATGACGATAGACCATGTCGTAAGGCAAACCTAGCTCAAGACCTATTTTGCGTACCTCATCTTTGAAGAGTTCACGCAACGGCTCAACCAGCTCAAAATTCATGTCTTCAGGCAAACCACCGACGTTATGGTGTGATTTGATCACATGTGCCTTACCTGTTTTAGAGGCTGCCGATTCGATAACATCAGGATAGATGGTACCTTGTGCGAGGAAACGACACTCAGTGAGTTTCTGTGCTTCTTCATCAAACACTTCAATGAAGGTATTGCCGATAATTTTACGCTTCGCTTCTGGATCTGCTTCACCCGCCAAACGACTTAGAAAACGCTCTTCTGCATCAGCACGAATCACTCGAACGCCCATGTTGCGAGCGAACATTTCCATGACCTGATTACCTTCATGCTTACGCAACAAGCCGTTATCAACAAACACACAAGTCAAGCGATCACCGATCGCTTTGTGCAACAACGCCGCGACCACTGAGGAATCGACGCCACCAGACAAGCCCAACAAAACTTTGTTATCGCCAACCTGTTCGCGCACCTTAGCGATCAAATCATCGATAATATTTTGAGCCGTCCAAAGTGCTGATGCACCTGAAATTTCTTTAACAAATCGATCCAGAATACGCATACCCTGCTTGGTATGGGTAACCTCTGGGTGAAACTGAACAGCATAGAAGTTGCGCTTGGGATCACACATCGCCGCTATGGGTGCTGATTCGGTAGACGCAATGGTATGAAAACCTTCAGGCAGCACTGTGACTTTATCGCCATGACTCATCCATACATCGAGAGACAACGCGCCGTTGTTAGCAATATGATCTTCAATACCTTCCAGTAAGCGACTTGGGCTATCTGCTAACTTCACGCGGGCATAGCCAAATTCACGTTTCTCGGAGGTTTCGACTTTACCGCCAAGCTGTTCCGCCATGGTTTGCATGCCATAACAGATTCCTAACAGCGGAATCCCCATCTCAAACACTTCTTTAGGCGCACGAGGTGAATCCAACTCAGTAACAGACTCGGGACCACCCGCCAGAATAATACCTTTTGGTGCAAACTCACGAATCGCTTCAGGAGTCATATCCCATGGGTGAATTTCACTGTAGACACCAATCTCCCTCACGCGACGCGCGATCAGTTGAGTGTACTGCGATCCAAAATCCAGAATCAGGATGCGTTGAGCGTGAATATCTTGACTCATTGTTGCTTTCTCCAGCAAACGGTCTGATCAGTGTTTCAATTTCCTGCGTAATCAGACATCTTTAAAACGAAAAATGGGGCGGCAATCGCCCCACTTATGTAAGTTCACACGCGCTTAGCTCACGCGGTAATTTGGCGCTTCTTTGGTAATACTGACATCGTGAACGTGACTTTCAGTAATACCGGCATTGGTGATACGCACAAAGGATGGTTTAGTACGCATTTCATCAATAGTGGCGCAGCCGGTATAACCCATAGAGGCTCTTAACCCACCCATCAGTTGATGCACAACATTGTGCATAGGACCTTTACAAGGCACGCGCCCTTCGATTCCTTCGGGTACTAACTTTTCAACACCGGCTTTCGCATCTTGGAAATAACGATCAGAGGAACCCGTTAATCCGGCCATGGCACCCAGCGACCCCATGCCACGGTATGACTTGAAGGCACGACCTTGGTAAAGTTCAACTTCTCCAGGTGCTTCATCAGTACCCGCTAACATCGATCCCACCATCACAGCGGACGCGCCAGCAGCAATCGCTTTAGAGATATCACCAGAGTAACGAATACCACCATCCGCAATAAGTGGCACACCATATTCTTTTAAAGCCGCAGCAACGTTCGCTACCGCACTAATTTGTGGAACGCCGATACCGGCTACAATACGTGTAGTACAGATTGAACCCGGTCCAATACCTACTTTGACACCATCGGCACCAGCTTTAGCCAGTGCGATTGCCGCTTCACCGGTTGCAATATTGCCACCAATGACCTGTACTTGCGGGAAATTAGCTTTGATCCAAGCCACGCGATCAATCACTCCCTTAGAGTGACCGTGCGCAGTATCCACAATAATTAAATCAACACCGGCATTCACCAAAGCCTCAACGCGCTGAGGCGTTTCTGGACCTGTACCTACAGCTGCACCTACGATTAAACGTGCTTTACCATCTTTAGCCGCATTAGGATAAGCTTTGGCTTTGCTCATATCTTTAACCGTCATCATGCCGGTCAAATGGAACTGATCGTCCACCAAGAGAATTTTTTCAATACGGTGTTTACGCAATAACTCACGTATGCTAGCGGGATCATCACCCTCTTTCGCGGTAACGAGGCGCTCTTTAGGTGTCATGATGCTGGATACACGCGCATCTAAGTCTTTTTCAAAACGCACATCTCGACTGGTAACTAAGCCCACCAATTCGTCGCCTTGAAGAACAGGAAAACCCGAAAAACCATGACGTTGCGCCATCTCAAGAATTTCACGCACTGTCGTATCTGGGCTACAGGTAACAGGCTCGGAAACAACACCCGACTCATACTTCTTAACACGACGAACCTCTTCTGCCTGCTGCTCGGGGGTCAGGTTTTTATGAATAATCCCGATACCACCTTCTTGCGCCATGGCGATGGCCAAACGTGCTTCTGTCACGGTATCCATCGCAGCAGATACCAGCGGAATGTTTAACTCGATGCCTTTCGTCAGGCGAGTTTTCAGGGAAACGTCTTTTGGTAGTACTTCCGAGTACCCCGGAATGAGTAGTACGTCATCAAAAGTAAGCGCTTCTTCAACAATTCTCAACATGGTCGGCCAGCCTGTCTATCTTGGAAAATTAAGCGCCTAATTTTACACCAAAGGTATGTATCTCTCAATCTGATCGCCGCGTTTGAAGCAGATTAGAGGGCTTTTATCTCACTTATTTAGCCACTACTATATCGGCATGAATAACACATCTCACACAGCGCTCTCTGTCAGCCAACTCAATCGTGAAGCAAAACGATTGCTTGAGGCTAGCTTTTCGTTGATTCGGGTAGAAGGCGAACTCACAAACTTTGCGCGCCCATCTTCCGGACATTGGTATTTCACCCTTAAAGATGCTCAAGCGCAGGTACGCTGTGCGATGTTTCGAAACCGATCTCAACTGCTTAGTTTTCGACCTAAGGAAGGTGATCAGGTCATCGTGACCGCCAAAGTGAGCCTTTTTGAGGGCAGAGGAGACTTTCAACTCATCTGTGAACAGATGATGCCCAGTGGAGAGGGTCAGCTACAAAAAGCATTTGAACAGGTTAAACAGCGACTGAGCCAACTCGGTTATTTTGATTCAGATCGTAAACGCCCCCTGCCCAAACACCCTAAGCGTATTGGCGTCATTACGTCAGCCAGTGGCGCGGCCATACACGATATTTTGCACGTCTTAAAGCGACGCTACCCTAACTTGCCGATTAACCTCTACCCTTCAGCGGTTCAAGGCGCGGAAGCGGCAGATCAACTGGTGTCTGCGATCGCACTGGCAAACCGTCATGCCGAATGTGATGTACTCATCGTCGGTCGTGGTGGAGGCTCACTTGAAGATTTATGGCCATTTAATGAAGTGCGCGTAGCTGAAGCGATCCTTTCATCTAAAATCCCAGTCGTATCGGCCGTCGGTCACGAAACAGATACCACTATTAGCGATCTAGTGGCCGACTATCGAGCACCGACACCATCTGCGGCTGCTGAAGTTCTCAGCCCTGATCAGCAGGTTATTTTTGCCCAACTCAACCAATACCATCAAACTCTGTACCGTCTGGTTATACAACGCTTACAGGATGCTCAACAAAGACTGGACCTCATCCAGTTAAAACTCAAACACCCTGGGGAACGTTTAGCGCAGCAACAACAGCAGTTAACTCGTGTGGGAGAAAAACTCTTTCGCTTTATGCAGCAACACTTGGTTCAAAAACAGCAGCAACATAAGCATCTGAATCAACGCCTTTTCAGACAAACACCCAGCTTTGCAGCTCAACAGCGATACTTGAATCAGCTCGCTCAACACCTGGAAAAACGCTGCATCAGTCAGCTTGTGCAAAAACAGCAGCATCTTCATCAAACCGGACTCAGACTCAACGCAATAAGCCCTCTGGCAACTCTCGATAGAGGTTTCTCGCTGCTTATGACTGAACAAGGGGATGTGATTAAAAGTATTGAACAGGTCTCTCCAGAGCATGAGATCCGAGCACGCTTGCCTGATGGTGAGTTGCATTGCAAAGTCATCAAAACCATCCCTGTCACCTAAATGAGAGAAAGAATGAAGTTACATTATCAACGCTCAGGACAAGGAGATCCGCTTGTCATTCTCCATGGTTTGTTTGGCACGCTTGAAAACTGGGGCAGCCACATCAAAAACCTCTCTGAGCATTTTGATGTCATTGCCGTAGATCTAAGGAATCATGGCCGATCTGCTCATCATCATGAGATGAGTTATCCACTCATGGCGGAAGATCTTGTTGAGTTACTGAACGATCTTGAAATCAACAGGACGCATCTACTAGGCCATTCGATGGGTGGCAAGGTAGCGATGCAGTTCGCACTAACCTACGGTGACCGTGTCGAAAAGCTGATGGTTGCCGACATCGCCCCTGTGGTTTACCCCCCTCATCACGAACAGGTTTTTGCCGGTTTATTCAATGTTGATCTAACCTCGCTGAAATCTAGAAGCGATGCTGATAAGCAGTTGCAGTGTTGTATTGAAGATGCGGGTATTCGTGCATTTTTACTTAAAAATCTTTACCGGAACGAAGCCGGGCAATTTGCTTGGCGAATGAATCTGTCTGCACTGAAAACACAGTATGAGCATATTGCTGCCGCACCTTTCGGCACGCCATTTGAAGGTGCAACACGCTTTATTAAAGGTGGCTTATCTCATTATGTACAGGCAGAACATACCGATGCAGTTAGAGCACTATTCCCCAAAGCGGATGTAAAAGTCATTGCAGGGGCAGGACACTGGCTACACGCCGAAAAACCAGCCTTGTTTTTAAGGCAGGTAGAACTGTTTTTTGGATGACCTAGACTGCGCTGTTTAGTTTAGGCTTCTCTGTCTAGAAGACTGCCTAAACTATTGCGCCTTGCAGCGCACCAGTCTCTACCAGGCGCTTATTTAACTCTCGAAGTTGTGCTTGAATTTCAGCCAAATCTCGAGCAAATTCTCGCATGGCTTCAGCCTGACGTTCACGTCTTTGCTGAATCTCTTCAGCAATCGCTTCTCTTCGCTCTTGTCGAGCTTGCTCAGCTTCATCCAACTCAGTGCGTTTTTCAGCAGCCAAGCGTTCAGCCTCTTGCAACTCAAGACGTTGAGCTCTTTCTTGTGCTTCCCGTTCAATAATTTCAGAAACAGGACTTTCATCACCCAATAAAGGATCTGCTAACACCTCGGATGAAGCTTCACTTTCTAAAGACTCGCGCTCTTCTCTCAATAACTCAGCGCGCGCTTCATTCGCCATCGCTCTTGCAGACGCAGCCACTTTTAAATCTTGAGGAGAGGGATCAGCAGGGGCCAGAGCAGCACGCTCTATGGTTTGGGCTTTCTGCAATGTCGCTTCGGGATCACCCGCTACGGGAGAAGTATCAATACTGACTTCACCACCAACTGCATACATGACGCCATCGGGCCCTCTTTCGAAGGTATAGGTCGCTGCGCCCGTATACTGCCCACCCGCCATTTGGTGGGCCATTTCATGCTGACGAACCTCTCGGTCTCGAGCGGCCAATTCTCTTATGATGGCGAGTTCAGCTTCATTTTGCTGACCAGCCGCTGCGGAGCGGTTCGGAGAGTCTGATGAGGAAGTAGCCGCAACACGTCGTCCAGCATCGGCCTGAACCGAAACCGGAGAGCTCGTTTCAACGACGGAGGTAGGTTGCTGGAGCGAATCATTAGGCCGCGCAGGCAGCCCACCCATCAAGTTGAATGTATTGGAAAAGCCATTGATTTGCATACAACAGCCCTCGATTCACGATTAATACGCTGATTAACCAAAAATCAGCTTAAGCACGTGTATCGATCAGCGAACCTAGCGTTTCATTCACTTCACGCACGACTTGAGTGGCTGCAGTGGCTTCATTTTGACTCACTGCCGCTTGGTTAACAGCCTGATCAACACCTCGGCCTGACGCTAATTCAGGTCTATCTGGCTGTCCAGATCCTTGGATATCACCAGCCGCCCTTGGAGTGTTGTCTAAACCACGATTGATATTCATCAACCCTACGGTTTGTGCAGCGATACCGTTGATATTCATAGCGCACCTTTATTTAATCTTTTACGTTAATCATCATCTATGGAGGCGTTAGACATCAAACCTATCACACCATAAGTGTTTTGGTTCGGTCCATACAACCTCTCAATTTAAGTCTAGCACAATAGACAAAATTGAACAGTTTTTGTTCAACTCTTTTGTGATGAAATTAAAATCGAAAGATCCAAATATTGAGCCGCCTGCTCGGGAGTCGAATCTTCAAGCCAAGGCACAAATCCGATGAGTGGGGCATGAAATCGCTGCTTAAGCGCTGTAAGATTTTCGTTAACATTTAACATGTTAGGGTCTACTTGCGTCGCCACCCAGCCAGCAATAGGCAGTCCATCACGCGCGATTGCCTCTGCCGTAAGCAACGCATGATTCAAACACCCCAGCTTCATACCCACCACCAAAATAACGGGGATATCCAACTGTTTAACAAGGTGTGAAAGTGACTCTCTTGGATTTAATGGCACACGCCATCCTCCAGCACCCTCAATCAGATAGATGTCGGCTGATTGCAACATGGCTCCTCGACAATAGGACGCAATTCGATCCGCACTCAGCTGTCGAAAACCGGCGGCGATATGGGGTGCAATCGGTTCCTTCAATGCAACAGGATTCACCTGATCATAGCTTAGTTTGACGGTAGCATAACCTTGTAATGCTAAGGCATCAGCGTTTCTCAGCCCATCATCTGTTTGTTCGCAACCTGCAGCAATCGGCTTTAATGCGATGGTGTTGAGCGATTGCTGAGCAGCCAGATGAAGTAGCGCACAACTCACCAAAGTTTTACCTGCGTCGGTATCTGTTCCGGTGACAAAGAAGGCTTTGGCCACAGCTTACTCCTTAGATAAATGGATAAAATAGACTTCATAGCTTAAGGGTAACAGGCCATCTGCTTGACGAAAACGTTCATATGCCTCGCGAAGCAACCTAAGCCGCTGGCGTCCACCCAAACCATTGAGTGCCCTGCCTTCCACGACCGAAGCACCCAGCGCTTTCAATGATTTTAATAGCTGATCAAGATCGGTATAACCCAAATTGATCATTTGTGTTTTTTGGCAGGCTAATTGGAAGTCAGATGCACTGAACAGCAAATTTTCCAAGGCACTGAACTGATTGACATGCTGCTCATCATCAACCACTGACCAAGCGTCGCGAAGCTGATACAAACTTCTCGGACCCAGTGTCGCCAGCAGCACTTGACCACCGGGCCTTAAAATACGATGCAGCTCTTTAAACAGCCTAGGGTAGTCACGACACCATTGAATTGACAGGCTTGAATAGATGAGATCTACACTATGTTCCGCCAAGGGTAAGGCTTCCGCGTCAGCACACAGATAAGTAATCGAGCCTTGTTCTGTGTTTTGCTGTGCTGCATAGGTCAGCATTCCCTCGGCAATATCGACGGCCAACACCTTCGCACTAGGATAGGTTTGGCAGAGCGTCGTCAAGGCATAACCTGTTCCAGTACCTAGATCTAACAGTTGATTCATTGATGCTGCAGGTAAATGTGATAAGAGTTGATCGGCGACCTGTCGTTGAAATTGAGCAACTTGATCATAACTGGATGCCGATCGGCTAAAACTCAACGCAATTTGTTGTTTGAAGCTTAGTGTCGATAAAAGCGATAAATTTGTCATAAACACCAACGTCTTAAATCATGCAACCAAGGATCGGACTGGGTTAAAAAGGGTAAATGAGAGGCATCGGCATAGGTTTTCAACTGAACCTGCTCCCCTAGCGCTCTGAGCGACTGCACCATCTGAAGAGTCGGCATTAGCGCATCCTGCTCACCATAACAATGCAACTGAGGAACAGTGATGCGTGTTATGGCACTGCGCATATCGAGTCTCAAAAGATCCAATAAGCTCAATTGATCTTCATGGGTAATCTGAGTAGCTGCACTTCGCTGTAAAGCATTAAGAATTGACCGCCTATCCCTTGCGCCTAAAGCCTGCAAGGCTCGAAAACGTTGTAAGGTATCTTCCGGCGCATCACTAAACTCTTGTGTAAACTGATTAAACAAGGCGCAAGACATCGCTGATGACCAATCCGCTTGCTGCATAAAACAAGGATTAAAGGTTAGGGTCATCAGACTTAAGCACCTATCCGGATAGTGATCCGCAAAATCTACGGCCAGCAATCCACCTAAAGACCAACCCACCCAGTGCGCTTTTTGAGGCACTTGCTGGCCTATCACCTCTCTTAAGCCACTTAACCGCTCAAGCCTTGAACACTCAGAGAAGATCGAACCCTGCTGCTTGTACCAATACCCTAGATGAACGGTAAAGTTCTCCAACAAACGAGGGAGCAAGGTATGAAAAATATGCCCATCGCTTCCCCAGCCTGGCAAGATCACCAGATCAGGCCCACCTCCCCCATGCTTTTCAATTCTGAGCATCGAGCTGACTCCATTGATCTGCCAGCACATTGAGCAGATGTTCAACTTGTGCTTCCGTATGCGAAGCCGTTAGGGTCACTCTTAAGCGGGCCATGCCTAGGGGTACCGTCGGTGGACGTATCGCTGTTATCCAAAAACCCGCCTCTTTTAGTGCCTCACTCAGACTGACAGCCAGCTCACTTTCACCCACTAAAATCGGCTGTATAGGTGTTGTCGAGTGCATTAAGGGTATCCCTAAGGACTCGCACCCCTGCCGAAACTTCGCTATTAGGGTATTGAGCTTTTCTCTGCGCCAGCTTTCCGATTGCACTATGGTTAGACTGGTTAAGGTCGCTTGAGCGATAGCTGGTGGCATGGCGGTGGTGTAAATGTAAGTTCTTGAAAACTGAACCAAGGTATCGATCAATACCGCAGAACCGGCCACGAAAGCACCTGACGTGCCGAAAGCCTTACCCAAGGTACCCACAAGGATCGGCAGCTGCTGTTGATTCAGCCCTTCAAGCTCTGCACACCCACCACCCTGTTCTCCTAATACACCAAAGCCATGAGCATCATCTAGCATCAGCCAAGCCTTATGCTGCTGACATAGATCCGCTAAACGACGCCCATCGACCCGATCACCATCCATACTGAATACACCGTCACTCACCACTAAACGCTGTTGGGATGATGATGCCGATAACATTCTATCGAGTGCTGTATAGTCAAGGTGAGGGAAACGTCGTGAGGCGGCATCACTAAGCTTTGCAGCATCCAGCAAGGAGGCATGATTGAGCTTGTCCTGAAAGATCGCGTCATCTTTGCCCATCAAGGCCGTGATCACGCCCAGATTCGCCATATAGCCTGAGCTAAACACCAACGCTTTTTCTCGTCCTGTGAACTCGGCCAATGCCTCTTCCAGTTGGTGATGAGCGCGATGATGACCCGCCGTTAAATGAGAGGCACCACTGCCAACACCTTGAGTGTTTAGGGCATTAATCATCGCCTCAACCAACCGAGCGTCAGCAGCCAATCCGAGATAATCATTGCTACTGAAATTGATATAAGACTTATCACCTAGCTGACGTATCGGTTGCTGAGGTGAATCACAGATCCAACGCTGACGAGTCAATCCATCTACGGCTCGTTGACGCAATCGGGCGTACAGTGATGATCAAGTTCCATAGATAGCTGCCGCAATCAGGGTGTCATAGCATTGTAAAAATGGGATTGATCTTGTTGAGCCTGCAAGGACTCAATGATCGCTTCATCACTCTGAACCTGATCAGCTTGTCGCTGCAACGCATAAAAGACCTAGCCGTTCAAAGAGTTTTCTATCCGCTTGCGCTTGGGGATTTTCCGTTGTTAGCAATCGCTCACCATAGAAGATCGAGTTAGCGCCGGCTAAGAAACATAACGCCTGCATCTGATCGTTCATCTCTGTGCGACCTGCCGATAAACGCAGATATGACGCTGGCATCAGAATTCTGGCCACCGCGAGCGTCCGAATAAACTCGAAAGAATCCAAATCGGGAGCTTTCTCTAAGGGCGTACCGGGCACTCTGACCAATAAATTAATCGGCACTGACTCAGGATGCTGAGCAAAACAGGCGAGCGTTTTCAAAAGACTCACACGATCCTCTCGTGCTTCTCCCATACCTAAGATGCCACCACAACACACTTTCATCCCAGCCTTTCTGACATGTGCCAGCGTATTCAGTCTATCTTGAAAGCGCCGTGTGGTAATGATTTGCCCATAGTAGGACTCAGAGGTATCGATATTATGGTTGTAATAATCGAGGCCCGCTTCGGCCAAGGCTTTAGCCTGCTCCTCTTTTAGCATCCCAAGCGTCATGCAGGTTTCCAAACCCAGAGCCTTGACCCCTTGAATCATCTCAAGCACATAAGGCATATCCTTTTCCCGAAGATGTTTCCAAGCAGCTCCCATGCAAAAGCGACTGGCGCCCGATTGTTGCGCGGCTTTCGCTTCTTCGATGACGGCTTTCACCTGCATCAACTTTTCCACATCTACCTCAGCACCGTGGTGGACACTTTGTGGGCAGTAATGGCAATCCTCAGGACAGGCTCCTGTTTTGATCGATAGCAGTGTGCTGATCTGCACCGCATTGGGATCAAAATATTGACGATGAACTTGTTGTGCTTGATAGATCAAATCGTTAAAAGGGAGCTGAAACAAGGCCTCGATTTCAGATTCTTGCCAATCATGGCGCAGGGTGTTGCTCTCTGTCATAACTAGGCTCCTACTGCTAAGCTAAACTCGATAAATAGATGGCTAGCGAAAAACGACTGCGCCAATTGTCTTTCGCGATACTAATTTGACAGAAGGAATTGTCAACCAATGCTTTTCTCAAAAGTTAACTATAGATTATTTTTTAATCAACACTGCGTTTTATGTCGCTTGCATCCAGCCCAAATAAATGGCGTTTGTGAGGGTTGCCATCAAGATCTCCCTTGGCTGTTATTCCCTTGTCCTCGTTGCGGCCAAACCCGACGCACTCCGAATGCACCTTGCCACAGCTGTGATCAGCAACACTATGCTTTTGACTTTGCTCTGGCGGCCTTTGAATATCGTTTTCCACTGAATGCGATTTTGCCACTGATAAAACAGCGTCATTCCCTTCATCATCTGGGTTGGCTTTCAAGACTGCTGGCTGAAAAAATCAAAGATAATGAACTGACACTCCCTGATAGCATTCTACCGGTACCTATGCACCTGCTGGATGAACTCCGTCGTGGCTACAATCAAGCCGCCATCTTATCCGAGCAGTTAGGCAAACATCTGTCGCTTCCTGTGCAATATGATGCTCTGATCAAAAGCAAACGCACTCCTCACCAACATAATCTGAAAGCCACTCAACGGCGCGCCAATCTTCAGGGTGCCTTTCAACTTAAACGATCTCTGCCTTCGCATATCGCCTTAGTCGATGATGTCATGACCACAGGAAGCACTTTGAATGAGCTAGCCCGCTTACTAAAGAAACAGGGGGTTAGTCGGGTGGATATCTGGGTGCTTGCTAGAACACCTGAGCCCGATATTGATTAACTGGCTAGCTGAGCCAACCAGAGTTCCGCTAAACTTAACCTTTTAAACGCGTCACTCTTAAGGGGATCGTTTTGCCCATACGTACCGATTGGCCCAAATCCACCAATCCAATCAAAGATTTTTTTGCAGTTTTCCAATACAGCCGCAGAGCCATTGAGCTGGTTTGGCAAACGTCACGACCATTAACTTGGGGTATGATCAGCCTGACTCTTTTGGCCGGTGTGCTACCGGCGATTGCCGCCTATTTGGGTCAGTTAATTGTCGATACTGTTCTGGCGAGTGTTGAGATCTATCAGCAGCAAGGCAGTGTCGATTATATGCCCGCTCTTAAACTGCTTCTGCTGGAAGGTCTGGTGATTGCGCTGATTGCGGCGGCCAGTCGGGGATTATCGGCGCAGCAATCCTTACTTAGAGCGATGATGGGTCAAAGAGTCAATGTGATGATACTCGAGAAGGCACAAACCCTCTCGCTGGCTCAATTTGAAGACTCAGAATTTTATGACAAACTCACTCGAGCACGCCGTGAAGCCTCCATTCGCCCGCTCGCGTTGGTGAACAAAACCTTTAGCCTGCTGCAAAATTCGATTGCGCTGTTTAGTTTTGCCATTTTACTGATTCAGTTCTCGCCATGGGCACTGTTAATCCTCTTCATTGCTGCACTACCTGTTTTTTTCTCTGAAGCCAAGTTCTCGGGTGATGCCTTTAATTTATCTCGTTGGCGCTCGCCTGAACTACGCAAACAGATGTATTTAGAAACGGTACTCGCCCGAGAGGACTCTATCAAAGAGGTGAAACTCTTTGGCTTAGGGCCACTGCTACTGAGTAAGTATAAAGAGATTTTCAACACCATTTTTAGCGCTGAAAGAGGTCTGATCATTCGTCGAGATCTATGGGGATTTGTGTTGGGTCTACTCGGTACTCTCGCCTTTTATGCCGCTTATGCCTGGATTGTGATCGACACCATTCAAGGGCTGATCACACTGGGACAGATGACCATGTATCTACTGGTATTCAAGCAAGGTCAGAGCGCCATCAGCACTAACCTCACGGCGATTAGTGGCATGTATGAAGATAATTTATACCTCTCCAACCTATATGAATATCTGGAACAACCGGTAGAAGAGGAGCTTGGAGAGGCAACAGAAGGTTTAGACCCGCAAGATGGTATTCGCTTTGAAAACGTAAGCTTCACCTATCCAGGCGCGGAAAAACCCGCCTTAACGAATATTTCATTACACTTAACACCGGGTCAGAGCTTAGCACTGGTTGGCGACAATGGCTCAGGTAAAACCACCTTAATCAAACTCATGACGCGACTCTATCAGCCTTCCTCCGGAAGGATTCTGCTTGATGGCTTAGATATCAATGAGTGGTCGCCCCAGCGATTAAGAGAGAGAATCGGTGTGATCTTTCAGGATTTTGTGCGCTATCAATTTTTAGTCGGTGAGAACCTTGGTGCAGGTGATGTGAATGCTTTTTATGATGAAGAGCGCTGGCTGAAAGCAGGTGAACTGGGTTTAGCTGATAGCTTTATCAAAGAACTCCCTAATCACTATCACACCCAACTTGGTCGATGGTTTAAAGGTGGACAGGAGTTATCTGGCGGACAGTGGCAAAAAAATTGCGTTAGGGCGTGCCTTCATGCGCTCCGGTGCCGACATTTTAGTACTGGACGAGCCAACAGCCGCAATGGATGCGGAAGCGGAGGCTCAGGTGTTTGAGCACTTTCGTCAGCATGCCAAAGAACGCATGGTGATCTTAATTTCACACCGTTTCTCTTCAGTGCGTATGGCCGATAAGATTGTCTTACTCCGTCATGGACAGGTACTTGAGGAAGGTAATCATGCTTCACTCATGGCACAAAACGGTCGCTATGCAGAGTTGTTCACTCTGCAAGCGAAAGGCTATCTTCCTGATTAATTAGGCCCATTTATGCACAGGCGGTTGATAGTGATGAATCGCCTCAACCAGCGCCTCGGGCGATGTCTCCCGAATCAACATCTGCGCGTGCATCGGTTTGACAAAGCCAGATGCACTCATTTTATCAATCATGGCAAAGAGCGGATCAAAAAAGCCATCTAGATTGTAAAAGCGCAGGCTTTTTTATGATAGCCCAGCTGTGCCCAGGTCCAGGCCTCAAAGATTTCTTCCAGCGTTCCAGCACCACCCGGCATGGCGATAAAGGCATCTGATAACTCAGCCATGGCGGCTTTCCGCTCATGCATGTCTGCCACCACCTGTAACTCAGTAAGTCCCGGATGTGCCAGTTCTTTAGTTGATAAGGATACAGGGATCACACCAATCACCTCTCCACCAGCAGCTAAGGCCGCATCGGCTACCACACCCATTAAACCGACTTTGCCTCCACCATAGACAAGTCCTATCTTTTGTTCGGCCAAATAACGACCCATGGCTTTAGCACCCTCGGTATAGAGTGGACGGTCACCACTACTCGAACCACAGAAAACAGCTATCCTCATGTAACACACTCCTCAGTTCGTTATCTGAACGCTTTTTAGCAGATTAAGTTGGCGAGTGTAATCAAGCTAGGTTTTGTCAGCAACGTTGAAGCTAGGTATGATCTTGTTTCATGATTGTTTTTTCTGATGAAGTGGAGTCTAGGGTGTTTCAATTTGAGCCTATCGGGTATGTGAGCAGCCCCTTTAAAGAAAAGTTTGGCATTCCCAGACAGCCCGGTTTAACGCGACTCCATTCGTGCTCAGATTCAGCTACTACCTCCCTACAATCACCCTGACACTGTTCGTGGGTTAGAGGAGTGTAGTCATATTTGGATTATTTTTGTCTTTAGTGCCACCCAAGATAAGGGGTGGCAACCCCTTGTACGTCCACCACGACTGGGAGGCAATCAGCGCTTAGGCGTTTTTGCCACACGGTCTACCTTTCGCCCTAATCCTATCGGTTTATCCGTCGCCAAATTGATCAACATTCAGCAACAGATGGATCAATTAACGCTGAAGATCGCCGATTGCGATCTCCTCGATGGGACACCGATTCTCGATATTAAACCCTATCTGCCCTATGCTGATACGATCACCGACGCCTCTTTTACCCTGGGAACTCCACCAGAAAGTTTGGCCATACGTTTGATATTTTCTTCCCAAGCAGAAGCGGTTTGTCTTAAAGCAGAAAGTCAGCACAACCTACCCTTAAAGCAGCAAATTACTGAGGTGTTACAGTGCGATCCCCGTCCTGCTTACCAGAAAGACCCAACAAGAATTTATGGCATCAAACTGCATGATTTTAATATTCGCTGGCAGATTGACGATCAAGCGATTCATGTATTGAGCATCGACCACCTCTCTTAAACTCTGTAAGGTAGCACAATGTCTTTACCCACTCTTTCAACAGATGCCTCTATCCAGTTTGATCAAGAGCATATTTGGCACCCCTACACCTCAATGATCAATCCAAGTCCTGTCTATATGGTCACGGAAGCAAAAGGCGTTTACATTACACTCGCCGATGGTCGTCAACTCATCGATGGTATGGCGTCCTGGTGGTCTGTCATTCATGGCTACCAACACCCCCGCCTGAATGACGCTGCTAAAAAGCAACTGGATCAGTTTTCTCATGTCATGTTTGGTGGGCTTACGCATCAACCCGCGATTGATCTTGCTAGACGCTTAGTTGACATCACGCCAGAAGGCTTGGATCGTGTTTTTTTTGCTGACTCAGGTTCTGTGAGTGTGGAGGTGGCAATCAAAATGGCCATTCAATATCAACAGGCTAAAGGTCAGCTTGAAAAGCATCGTTTAATCAGTCTTCGTTGTGGCTATCATGGCGATACCTTCGCCGCCATGTCAGTTTGCGATCCTGTAACAGGGATGCATCAACTGTTTCAGGGTACGCTTAAACAACAGATTTTTCTGCCCGCACCTGTGACACCTTGGCAAGAAGCTATCTGTGAAGAGGATCTGACGGCTCTCGAAAACACCTTTACTGCACATCATCATGAAGTCGCCGCACTGATACTCGAGCCCGTTGTACAGGCGCCGGTGGAATGCGTTTTTATTCAGCTGATTACCTACGTCATGTCCGCAGACTCTGTGATCAATATGATGTACTGCTGATCGCCGATGAGATCGCCACAGGATTTGCACGTACGGGGGAGCTTTTCGCTTGCCAGCATGCACAGATCACTCCCGATATCCTCTGCTTGGGTAAGGCACTGACAGGGGGCTACCTAACCCTCGCCGCTACCCTAACCAAAGCATCCATTGCAGAAACCATTTCCAAAAGTGGTGCTGGTTGTTTTATGCATGGCCCTACCTTTATGGCTAATCCTTTGGCCTGTGCCATCGCCTGTGAAAGCATTGATCTATTGTTAGAACAGGATTGGCGCAGCCAGATAAAAACGATTGAAGCCGCACTGATCGCTCAACTAACGCCGGTTCGATTATTGCCACAAGTCGCCGATGTGCGTTGTCTAGGTGCGATTGGCGTGATTGAACTCAAGCAACCGGTCGACCTTCATCGTATACAACCTTGGTTTGTAGAGGCTGGCGTTTGGGTGCGTCCATTCGGAAAACTGGTGTATATCATGCCACCTTACATTATTCAGCCCGCCGAATTACAATATCTTTGTGAGTCGATACTTCAGGTTATTCAACGTTTAGATCATTGATAAAGCTAAGGATCATCAAATGCCACGCATTAAAAATTGATATGCCCGATAACTATCTGTTCACTACAGAAATTCCTATTCGCATCAGCGATATCAACTACGGTGGGCATTTAAGCAATGACGCCATGTTGTCGATCATTCATGAAGCTCGTATCCGCTTTCTCAATCAATACCAATACTCTGAACTGGATATCGAAGGTTACGGTATTATTATGACGGATTCTGCCATCGTGTATAAATCAGAAGGTTTTCACCGTGAATTGTTACAGATCGATATTGCGGTCGCCGATTTTAATAAATACGGCTGTGATCTCTACTACCTACTGACCAATAAGAAGGATGCAAAAGAGATAGCACATGCCAAAACGGGCATTGTGTTCTTTGATTACGCGGCTAGAAAGGTGGTTCCTGTTCCAGCCGCATTTAAAGATAGGATGCTAAAGGAAGCCTAATAACGTTAAAGCTTACTATTCATCCATATAGTCGTAGTGAATATGGCTGAGATTCTCGAAGCGCGTATATTTACCGATAAAGGCGAGGCGTGATGTTCCGATGGGACCATTACGCTGCTTACCAATAATGATCTCAGCCACACCCTTCTCAGGACTGTCTTCGTTATAAACCTCATCACGGTATATAAACATGATGACGTCTGCATCTTGTTCAATCGCTCCAGAGTTGTGACTTACAACACCATCGGCTAACCATGCAGCGTTTCCGGGCACAGTAAGATCAAAAACCTCGTGTTCGCCTAATTCTTCAACCTCAACAATAGCATCCCAAAAAAGATCATTGCTCGCTATTTGCTTAAGGTTTTCATCATCAAGAATATCTGCGTAGCTCAATAATACGTCTCGCGATGGTGCAAAACTAAAGTGTGAACTACCACCGTAGGCTGTTCCTCTTCGTTTAGCCATGTCACGATGACTTATTCCTTTATGCGCCATTAGCTGTTTAACTTGATCAAATATTTCAATTGGCAGGGTATCAACATTCGTGTTGGCAACCTGACTCGCCAATCGCTCCTTAAGCTGACTAACTGCTTCTTGTTGATGACCAAAGCCGCCAATTTCATCGATAAATATCTGCTTAAAGCCAGCGCCAGAAATGTCTAACTCATACCAGCCTTGTTCACTTCCTTGCTGATATTTATGTTTGATTCTGCCAACAATACCAAAGCGAAGTAACAATGCTGCCAGATCTCGAATCAAATAGTGACTCGCTGTCGAGAAATACACCCTTGATGCACTTTCTGAAAGCGTCACTGATCCATCAGTTGCCCAGATATGACGTATGAATAAAGCTAACTGTTCCTTAGACAACATAAAAACAGGATCAGGTATTCTCTTCTGCACGGATCTTTGATCAAAAATACCGAGATCCTTAAGAAACTTACCTGCTCCCGCTGCATGCCAGCGATTACCATTTCCAGCAATTTCTAACTGATGCCAGTTACCCGTTCCTTCTCTTCGATTTACCGATGAACCCAACAATTCAGCAGCACGTTTTTACAATGTTGCTATTGTCTTCACTCGCGGTTGTGTAGCGAAGAGGCTGTCCTTTAACATAGCTACCATCGCCGATCATATGTGCCAAAAATATGATTTCATGCTCAGCCATCGTGATAATTTTTTGAGGCTCGGGTACTCGTCGCGCGATCGCAATACGGCTTCCAGCTTCTAGATCTCGCAACTCTTTCCATCCACTCAAAGTCAGCAGCCTATGCTTATCGGTGCAATCAATCGTTCGTCCAGAGCTTAATTTCACTCGGTATGCCTGTTTCAGTCCAACAGACCAAACTAAATCCGATAATGAGTGTTCTATATCACCTGTTTCGCTCGGCGATAATAATACGGGCTGAGTACCCACCAGCTCTCTAATCGGTTTACGGGTACCATCGGATAGCATAACCAATGTATCTCCAAGGACACACTCACGTAGATCTGAGTTCACTGGGCGTTTGTTTGGCCGATTTTCCAGACTTCGGTTCAACTGTGACAGGGCTACAACTGGGCATTGCATCTCTTTCGCCAAGGCTTTCAACGAACGGGAAATTTCAGAGATTTCCGCAGTACGACCTTCAGACTTGCCGGTTTTAAGCTGCATCAGCTGTAAGTAATCCACCATTATCATGGCCAGATCACCCTGCTCCCGAACGATACGACGGGCTCTTGATCTCATCTCATTAGGACTGATACCCGCGGTATCGTCAATAAAGAGGGGTTTACCCTTCAGCATATTGACGGCTGTAGTGAGCTTTGGCCAATCCTCTTCCAGTAACTGCCCGTTTCGGACCCGTGTCTGATCAATCTTACCCAAGGATGACAACATACGCGTGACCAACTGATCCGCTGGCATCTCCAAACTAAACACCAATACTGGCCGCTGCGTTCCCATCAACGTGTTTTCGACCAAATTCATCGCGAAGGTGGTGTTATGCACAAAGAAAATCTTGAGCGACAAAGTTATGAGCTCCGGTACAGTAAGGTCATAAACCTGCTTATAACCTTGATACTCAATAGCGATGAACTTTGTCCCAATAAATATCTGAAGCGCTCAAATCCGCTAAATACTGATCACCTAAAAGCTGCGCAAACTCAGCAGCCCTTTGACGGCTCAATTGACGGCGACTTTTACCCGATAAATGAGGATTATAACCGTCAGAAAGAGTAAGTCCTTTTGGCAGCAAATATTTTTGACCAACTACGTTCACTCTTGAGGCTTAGCAAGTAATCAATTGCAGTTTCAGGAAGTGCATCTAGATTGCTATGTGTACGTCGATCTTTCAGGATGCACTGCGCTTCTAAAACCTTAGCCTCTTTACCGAAGATACCTATCTCAGTACAAAAACGCTTAACACTGGTTTGATCAAGCACTTCAATTTCATACTGCACACGCTCGTGATGGTTTTTCTCGCGCCGTTTTGCAAGAACACCAAAGCGCAGTAAAAGATGCTGAACTTGTTCGGCAAGGACTTCACTGGCACTACTATAAGTGACACGGACTTGCCCCGTGTTACTGATGTAAATACCACCATCGCATGCAAACAGGCGATTCAAAAATAATGCCATTTGCTGCTGCGGCAACTCAAACACAACCTCAGGAATCGCTTTCTCATAAGAGAGTTTTCCCCAAAGCTGATTTTGCTTCAAAAATTGAGTTACAGGGTTAAATAATGTTGAGGCTGATTCGAACAAGGGCTTGGATGCGACTTTAAACTCAGCACCTAATGCAGCACATAACTCGTCGTAAAGACGAGGTGATGGAACCGCTACCGCGTTACGCCATTGACTAATCGTTGATGCGGCCGTACCTAACTTAGCCGCTAACTGCTTGCCTGTGAATCCAGCAACCCTAATCGCCTGATTGAATAGATCTGCAAAGGCATTTCTTATCAAAGCAGGATGAAGGCTACGTCCCGCCACCCTATAACTTGGAGCACGATCTGAGAACTCGGTACGACTGACGTTAATAGCGCCAAAACGCTCTACTGCGACTGTAAAATCATCCAAGATTCGTGGATTAGTATTGGTAAATATGGGTGAGCTTTGTGTTGTACCACCATCCCCAAGAAAGTACGCCAACGTCTTGAGTTTATACTCAGCCAGAGTGTGATTTCCAAAAACGGGAAGTTCGCGAGGCACGGCCACTAAATCATTAAGATTTATCTTCGCCAAAGGCTGCCAACCATAAGCGGTTAAAAAGGGATGTGTTAATGTGGTTTCAATGGTTCGACCAAGCGCTGTTTTCACTCGATAGACGGGCTTAAGACCATCATCAACAAACGCGCTAGCCTTTCGCCGCTCTATTTTAAAAATGATTGTTTAGACTTAAAACATCTGCTTTCTGATGCTTTACCATCTCATCAATCGTTGTGCGCGCACCTGTTATTGGATCTACCAAAAGAGAGCCGGATACGATGCATTTCCCCATGAGGCCTGCGGCCGCGATAATTAAATCCGAAGGCTGTAAACCGCCTGTTCGAGCATCCAAATCATCAAAGCCCGTGGTAACACCGGTCAGTGCGTCAGCATTGTTAAAGAGGTGATCGATGCGCTCAACAGCTCGTTTGAGGAGGGGGCTAATCGGTTCAGGGCCACCCTGATTGGGTCGATTTTCGGCAATCTGGAAGATTTTCTGTTCAGCTTCGTTCAGGATCTCTTCTGAAGCACGTCCTTGCGGCTGGTAAGCATTTTCGGCAATTTCATTGGCGACTTGAATCATCTGACGAAGCAATGCTCGGTCACGAACGATTTCAGCATAAGCGCGTATATTGCTGGTACTAGGGGTATTTCTGGCTAGCTCAACCAGATACTCAAGCCCCCCTGCACGGTCTAGCTCACCTGAACGATCCAACTCTTCAGAAAGAGTGACAACATCAAATGGACGATTTTCATCAACCAATTTTTGTATCGCTCTATAGAGCGCACGATGATCTGGCCGGTAAAAGTGCGAGTCAACCAAGATTTCAGAAACTGTATCCCATGCTTGATTATCAAGCATCAAACCACCAAGCACCGATTGCTCCGCTTCCAGTGAGTAAGGAGGAGACTTTATCGAATCGATTAAATCTTGAGTCTGTTCAGAGAGATCCATTGAGTTTATTACCGAAATACCAAGTCAAAGTGAGTATTCTAGCGGTATTGTCAGACAGGGTACAGCAAGAGAAAAAGCAGGGGATTAAAAACAAAAACGCCCGATAGAATAGTTCTTATCGCGTTTAGATGAAAAACAGAATTACTCAGCAGCAACCGTCAGCGTGATGCTAACCATAACTTCTGGGTGTAACTGAAGATCAACAGAGAACTCACCCACGTGGCGGATGGTACCCTCTGGTAAGCGAACTTCACTTTTCTCAACGGCATGACCCGCTGCTGTCAGTGCTTCAGCAATATCACGTGTACCGATAGAACCGAACAGTTTACCTTCTTCACCAGCTTTACCTAGCATAGTCAGAGCAAACTCGTTGAGCGCTTCAGCACGTTTTTGAGCTTCAGCCAACTTAGCAGCTGACGCTGCTTCTAGCTCAGCACGACGCTCTTCAAACTTAGCGATGTTTGCAGCCGTAGCAGCAACCGCTTTACCTTGAGGAACTAGGAAGTTACGTCCGTAGCCGCCTTTTACAGCCACTTTGTCACCTAGTCTACCTAACTTACCAATATTTTCGAGCAGAATAACTTCCATCTCGTAAACCTCTTTTTTCTGCAATCTATGCAGTGACTTAATTCTTTGCCGGTAATCTTGACCGCAGATCCATTAAGGAATCAATACAGGCCAGTATTACCAACAATGTAACCATATAAGGAGCTGCAAAAACGATTGATGCGTAAGTAGCTACCAACCAACCTTTGTGCAGTCCTCGCTTAGAAACCAACGCATGAACAAGAGCCAACCCCGCCACAACCAATGGCAAAAGGATCAATGTAAACCAGCGTGATAGATCGATTCCGAATATTTTGCTAGCCAACAACACCAGACCTAAAATCACCGCCATCACGACAGGCAATCTAATCTGATGAAATTCTTGTCGAAAGCCGCCAGGGTTATATAAGGCCGCTTGCCAACTTCTTGCTAACATCAAGCAACCCAGCATACTGGCTACTTGAAATGCACTGACGACACCGAGTAACAGATTACGCACTTGCGCTTCTGACCAGGTTTGAAATACTGCGCCACGTTCACTGGCCAACTGCTGAACTGACGCGGCAATCTGATCCAATAACGGAGCTAAGCCAGCATCTAAGAGTAAGCTACACACAACCCCAAGAGGTAAAGTAGCCATCAGCACTTTTTGCCAGGAAACCGTTTGGCGAAGTAACACAGCCAATACAAAGGTTCCCAGAATCACCATAACCGCCGAGGGATCTCCAGAAAGAACCCAAAACAAACTTGGCAGCATGGCCCAACACAACAGTTTTACACCCTCTGATGTACCCTTACGTAGGGTTATCAGAGCAACCCCTGCCGCACTGACCCAGTAAAGCAGAGGTAACATGGCAGCCACGACGACTACCATCATCGCCTGATTGCGACCCTTCATAAGCGTTTCAGCGAGGGCTCGCACGGCGTTATGCTCCTATTCTTAGCTTTCTATATTACTCGTGGCCGTCAGTGTATGGCAGCAACGCGATGTAACGAGCGCGCTTGATAGCGGTCGCCAACTGACGCTGGTAGCGTGCTTTAGTACCTGTAATACGGCTAGGTACGATCTTGCCAGTTTCAGTAATATATGCTTTTAAAGTTTCCAGATCTTTATAATCGATCTGAGAGACGCCTTCTGCTGTGAAACGACAGAATTTACGACGACGGAAAAAACGTGCCATTTATCTTTCTCCTATTATTCAGATTAATCTTCTGCAGTTTCTTGCTCGTAATCGTCAACAGACTCTTCGTCACGTGACTGACGATCAGAACGATCTTCACGGCGAGGCTTGCGCTCTTCGCGTGATTCAGCTGCTTTGATAGGAGAAACTTCAGTAACGGCTTCTTTACAACGCAGAATCATGCTACGCAGAACTGCATCGTTGTAACGGAAAAGACTTTCCAGCTCATCAAGAGTCTCTTGGTTACACTCGATGTTCATCAGAACATAGTGTGCTTTGTGAGCATTGTTGATCGGGTAAGCCATTTGGCGACGACCCCAGTCTTCTAGACGGTGGATCTTACCTTCAGCACCTTCGATCAAGTTTTTTGTAACGCTCCAACATAGCTGGAACTTGCTCGCTCTGATTCGGATGAACCAGAAATACGATTTCATAGTGACGCATTTTTGCTCCTTACGGTTTTACAGCCCCCATATCACCCCATGTGATAGGAAGCAAGGAGTTGAACAAATAAAACGGAGTCGGAATTATACGCGACTCGCTGAACAACCACAATCCACTATTGGACGATTTCGAAACTATGTGTTATCTCGACACCACCACGCTCAAGCATCAATGACGCCGAACAATACTGCTCTGCCGATAATTTAACGGCACGTTCCACCAAGGCAGGCTTTAACGCCTCACCCTCAACCACAAAATGCACATGTATTTTAGTAAACACAGCCGGAACAGCATCCGCTCTCTCTGAGGTGATCTCAGCTCGGCAGCCTGTCACTTGCTGACGAGACTTTTTCAAAATCTGCACCACATCATAACTAGTACATCCACCAAGCCCCATTAGGATCAGCTCCATAGGTCTTGGCCCTTGCTCTAGGTCGGCATCAATCATGACATTAAAGCCACTACCACTGGTTGCATTAAAACGAAGATCACCATTCCACTCGACTTTGGCCTGCATGAATTTCTCCAAAAGCTATCCGATTTATTGATATTAGGCTTAGAAAAACAGTCCTTTTAGCTTCTCGCCAGGATCATCCGCCCTCATAAAAGATTCACCCACTAAGAAGCTGTGCACACCATGAGCCCGCATTTGAGTAATATCATCAAGGGTATTAATGCCACTTTCGGTAACAACGATTCGATCCTCAGGTATTAGAGAGAGCAAATCAAAGGTGTTATTAAGAGACACGTCAAAACTATGTAAGTCTCTATTATTGATACCGATTAATCGAGTATTCAACGTCAATGCACGCGCTAACTCATTAGCGCCATGAACCTCAACCAATACATCCATACCCAGCGACTGAGTCAGCTCAGATAAGCTTTGTAATTGCGCGTCATTCAATGCAGCCACAATCAATAGAATGCAATCAGCACCGAGGGTTCTCGCCTCGTAAATCTGATAAGGATCAACAATAAAGTCCTTGCGTATGACCGGTAAAGTACAAGCCGCTCTGGCCAACTCAAGATTGCGATCTGATCCCATAAAAAAATCCACATCGGTTAACACCGATAAGCAACTCGCCCCTGCTTTTTCATAACTTTGCGCTATTGCGGCTGGATCAAAATCCTCTCGGATGACACCTTTTGACGGACTGGCTTTTTTGGCTTCTGCAATAATGGCTGATCTTCCCATCGCTAAGGAGGCTTCAATCGCTCGAACAAAGCCACGCGGATCTTTATCAGTGCCTTTTTGTTGTTCAATCGTTGCTTTTAGCTGTTCAATAGAGACCTGAGCCGAACGCTCAGCCACTTCCTCATGCTTGCGTTGTATGATCTTTTTTAAGATCGTCGGGGTATCGTTCATACTTCTGTCTCGTTAAACTGTTGACTAAATTCGGCTAGGGCAGCCATTTTTTGCGCAGCTGACCCATCACTCATGACGGCTATAGCTTTAGCCACGCCATCTGAGTGACTGTCCGCCTGACCAGCCAACCAAATGGCCGCACCCGCGTTCAATGCAATAATCGAGCGCGCCTTTCTTGCCAAAGGCTCTTGACTGGAGGAGAAGGCTAATTGAATAAGCCTTAAGGAATCGCCGGGCGCCTTGACTTCTAATCCGATCAAACTTTGACTTTCAACGCCCAGCGCTTCTGGAGTAATACTGTACTCTTTGACATGCCCTTGATGTAACTCGGCCACATGTGTTGCAGTCGCTAAACTGATCTCATCTAAACCATCGTCCGCATGAACCACCATCACATGCTCAGCACCTAACTGCTGCATTACTTCAGCCATAGGTCGACATAAAGGCTTACTGAAAACCCCGATCACTAAACGCTTCACTCCCGCTGGATTAGTCATCGGCCCTAAAATATTAAATATCGTGCGAATACCCAGCGCTTTACGGACACCGATGGCATGCTTCATAGCACCATGATGAGCAGGCGCAAACATAAAACCAACGCCTACCTGATCAATACAGGCCGCCACCTGATCAGCTGTTAGATTAAGATTGATACCTGCTGCTTCAAGTAAGTCCGCACTACCACTACTTGAAGACACCGCACGATTGCCATGCTTCGCGATGTAAGCACCCGACGCGGCAGCCACAAAAGAAGACGCGGAAGAAATATTAAAAAGATTAGCGCCATCTCCACCGGTTCCAACAATATCAACCAAACCTGTTGCTTTAGTTTTTACTGGCGTAGCCAGCTCTCGCATGACTTGTGCGGCGCCAGCGATTTCATCAATGGACTCACTTTTCATGCGCAACGCAACCAGAAACGCGCCCATTTGAGCATCATTGCACTGCCCAGTCATGATTTGCCGCATCACATCAACCATTTGAGCACGGCTTAAATCCAAATGATCCACCACCCAACTTAGTGCTTCTTGTATTTGCATTTCTGCCTCTCTCCTATCGATGTTTTACCGATGTTTTGCTCTTCATCTTTATTATTTGTGATGTCGTAAAAAGTTAGCCAGTAACCCATGCCCACTTTCGGTCAATATCGCTTCTGGATGAAACTGCACCCCTTCAATCTTGAAGTCACGGTGGCGCACACCCATCACCTCATCTAACTCACCCTCTTCATTCTGAGTCCAAGCGGTGATTTCAAGGCAATCTGGAAGACTGGATGCATCCAGTACCAGAGAGTGATAGCGAGTTACACGTATCGGATTCGGCAACTCCTCAAAAACGCCTAGATTTTTATGATAGACAAGTGATGTTTTTCCATGCATTACCTGCTTAGCTCTAACCACTTGCCCTCCAAACGCCTGACCTATGGTCTGATGTCCCAGACAAACACCCAATATAGAAAACTGACTTGCCAGCTCACTGACCAGTTGTAGTGAAATCCCGGCTTCATTTGGTGTACAAGGGCCTGGAGAGATCAGTATCTGACGCGGTGCAAGATCAACGATTTGTTGTATCGATAATTCATCATTTCGAAAAATAATGACTTGCTGCCCCAACTCACGTAAGTAGTGGACCAGATTCCAAGTAAAACTGTCATAATTATCAATGACTAACAATTGATTAGCAGCATCAACGGATGTTTTCACAAAAACCTTATTTTGACCCAGATAACAATAAGCCCGTAAGAATAGTGCAATCGGCTACTAATCGAAACCCTTAGGCTCCAGTTATCGGATTCCGATTCAGATTAGAGTCAGCTAAGATATTGATAATTTCAACAGACTTCTTTGATGATCGTTTAAACAGGATCTTGCCATGCCGCATCAACTTTCCACCAAAACCATCCTTGTGTTATGCATAATTTTGGGTTTGCTTTTACTCTCTGGCTGCGCGACCTCGCCGACAGGTCGTTCTCAATTAACCATGTTTAGTGAATCGCAAATGGCCAGCATGGGGCAAGCTACTTTTGCTCAGATGAAGGAGCAAGAGAAAATTTATAACCATCGTCCCACGCAACAGTATGTGCAATGCGTATCCGATGCGCTGATTGCGGTCAGCGGCACACCAAATAACTGGGAAGTTGTCGTCTTTGCTGATGAAACACCCAATGCATTTGCATTACCTGGACAGAGAATTGGCGTACACAGAGGTATGCTGAATGTGGCGACCACCCCTGACCAACTGGCCGCGGTAATCGGCCATGAAATAGGTCACGTGCAAGCACGGCATGGCAATGAAAGAGCCTCCGCGCAATTTGCAACTCAGATGGGCTTAGCACTGGCCTCTGTCGCCTTGGCAACTGAAGGCGGCACAGATGAACGCATGTTAGCGGCACTAGGGTTAGGGGCACAGGTGGGTATTCTTTTACCCTTTTCCCGACAACATGAAATTGAAGCCGACCTGATCGGACTAGACCTCATGGCTAGAGCAGGCTTCGATCCCCGTGAAAGTATTCAACTCTGGGAAAATATGCGTCAAAAGGCAGGTAGTAGTCCTGTCGAATTTTTATCCACACACCCTGGACATGGGACACGTATCCGAACCCTTCAAGACGCTATGCCTAACGCCATGCAAACATTTGAAAATGCTCGCCGACAAGGAAAAGCTCCCCGCTGTACACCCCCTAGATCATGAGCCATCAAACAAAACGGCTGCCAATGGCAGCCGTTTTGTTTGTCTAGACTTCACTCAACAGTGATCATTTCAAAAGCTAATCACTTGTCATGTGACTCAAGTCCTCATAATCGATACATCTTCCGCTTGAAGGCCTTTATCACTTTCACGTACGTGAAACTTAACCTTTTGCCCTTCATTTAAAGAACGATGACCTCTTCCACGAATGTTTCTAAAATGTACAAATACATCATCACCATTTTCACGGGTAATAAAACCAAAACCCTTAGAAACATTAAACCACTTAACACTACCCGTTTCACGATCATCCTGACCATTCGGCGCATAGTCATCCTCATCATCTAGATCATCGGCATACCCATCAGCGCCCATTCCCATCTGAGCATTTGCTGGTGGAACACTCAGTAAAAATCCCGAAATGGTCGTAATCACAAACGCAACCGCTATTACTACCGGTAAACTACCATCCGAAAAATAGTTAGCTACGCCAACTAGAACAGCCACAATAACTGCAAAAACAACAACTTTTATCAATTGATTACCACTCATATATCTTATCTCTTTCACTTTTCACAACAGATTAATTATAGTCTTATGGCAGCCGGGGCTTGGATCCATTCTGTTATGCACACTTCCATAAGCCACCAAACAAGTAGGTATATATTATTTAGCGATTTTTTTTCAATGCGTTATCGGCAAGATACCCATAATCTATACTTTTGTACCATTTTTAGTGAGCATTAAACGATCATGAACGACCAAGAGGCATTACAAAATCTACAATCCAGGGTAGCCTTTCAAGAAGCCGCTATCGACCAACTCAGTGATGCGCTGGCGAGACAAGAGATAGAACTAGATAAAATGTCACGCATGCTGCATCATCTAAATCAAAAAATAAAAGAGCTTAGTGAAGGACAACCACTAGGTGAAAACAACCAACCGCCGCCCCATTACTAAACAACAAATGAATATCAAAAAACGAATTTATAAACGGATATTAAAATGGATGATTCGAGAGCGCATTTCCGGAAGTGGAGAGCTTATCGAAGATGAAGATCATTTGTTTGTTTTAGAAAAACCCTTTACGGCTGACAAATTGATTCTTGAGAACCGTTTGGATTCACTCAATATTCGTTACAAACCTGAGCAGATTGTAGCGGTGAGCGATCCAAGCACTGAAAGCTTTCGACTCCGCATAGAAGCGCTTGTTGCCGCTCAAAGAGAAAACCCTGATAAACCCTTCAAGCTGCAACCCGTTATGGTACTAGCAGGGCATCTTCCTCACGCTCAACAACCGCTTCTTAAGTCGGCGCTCATGGAGAGCTGGAGTAACAACAGCCATCTCACACGAGTGATTAAGCTGCTCATTAATGGTCGATCCACACTGCTGCGTATCGATGAACCGCTGATCTTAAAAGATCTAATGCAATCCTCATTAAGTGATGCAGAAATTGCTCGTCGAGCAGTTTGGGTGTTGCGAACTCACTTTCAACGGTGTCGCCAAGCCATTTTAGGCCCCGATCTCTCGCACCGCCGCACTCTGATGAATGAGGTATTAGCATCACCTAACGTCAAAAAAGCCATCACGGAAACAGCGCTACGACGGGGTTTAACGACTCAGCAAGCGGAAAAAAAAGCAGAAGAGGCCATAGACGCCATTGTTGCGGACTTTAACCCCTCCACCGCCAAAATCTTAAATCATCTGATCCACTTCTTGCTCTATCGACTCTTTAGCCGTATTAACTTACATGGATTAGACAAGATTCAACAAACCGCCTTAACCCATAGCCTCGTTTACCTTCCTTGCCACAGAAGCCATCTGGACTACATTCTGCTTTCGTGGTTGCTCTATCGCCATGGATTAATGGTTCCGCATGTTGCGGCAGGTGATAATCTAAATATTCCAGTTGTTGGCGGCATCCTTAGACGAGGCGGGGCCATCTTTATGCGTCGCAGCTTTAAAGATGACCCTTTATACGCCACCATTTTCAGAGCTTATTTAACCCTAATGCTTCATCGCGGGCACAGCATAGAGTACTTCATTGAAGGTGGACGTAGCCGTAGTGGGCGATTACTCAGCGCTAAAGCGGGCTTGCTTAAAATGACATTGGAAGCCTGGCAACAATCACCTGAAAAACCGCTGGCACTGATTCCTGTTTCGATTAGCTATGATCGACTGGTTGAAAGCCAAAGCTATCAGAGAGAACTCTCCGGCGGACAAAAGTCCAAGGAGAACTTACTCGACACACTTAAATCACTGCGCATTTTATTTCAGCGATATGGTGAAGTCAGTATTAGTTTTGGCGAAATACTTAAACTCAATAAAGCTCAACTCGACTCTGATGGTCCTCCAGTTGCCCCCATCATAGGTCGAGAGATTATTGAAAGAATCAACCAAGCATTTAGCGCTTCCCAAATGTCGCTAATAGCAAGCTTAATGCTCTCTGCACCTCATCAAAAGATGCGTGAAACCGATCTCATTACGCAACTCGATACACTGATGGCGTTATTGACAGATTTAGGAGTTGAACTGCCTAAAGGAAACACTCAAGACTGGATTAATGAAGCAGAAAAACGTCAGCAAATTAGCCGAGGTAAGAACGCACTGGCCCTATCGGCTGATCAAGCGGCGGAACTCACCTTTTATCGAAACATGCTGACGCACAAATTAATCCTACCTGGATTAATACTACTATTTAACCGTCGACTGGCATCATCGGGAGTCAGCACTCAAACACGCCTTATTCGGGCACTTTATCCCTATATTCGTGCTGAGCTTAACTTACCTAACCCGCTTTCAAATCAAGATTTAGAGTTGATTCATGAGGTTCGTGAGCAACTTCAAAAGCATCACCTTCTCTCACTGAATGACCGAAAGCTAAATCCACTCGCTGAACATCTCATACGCCTCGCTGAACCGGTGTTGCTGCGTCAGTACCTTTTAATTTTGGTGATGACCAGATTACAGCAAGCCTCCGAAGTGGAGTTACTTGAAACAACGAGAGAACTCGCCCTTCATCTACACATTTATTACGGTTATGCCGCACCAGAGTATGCTGATCGCCGAGTTTTTGAAGGGATTACCGATCAGCTTATTGAACAGGACATACTGACAGGCGACTCTGAAAAGCTTTCACTTTCACGACCACTCGACAACGTTTTAAGATTAGGGGACAAACTCTTTCCGAGCATACTGATTCAAAGTGCGAATGACTGGCTAATTGCTAAAGGGCTCGCGATAAACCCTTTAAATGATCACGTCAGTTTTTGAGTGTGTAGATATCGAAACGGCTGCTTTTACCCTGCACTGATAGGAGGGTACTCTCTGCATCAAATGAGGCGCTTTTCGAGGACGCTTTACCACCACACGACAAACCGCTGCTTCTAAAGCAGCACTGAGCAGCGAATCCGCATCCTCATCTGCACCTACTAAATCCCGAAAAATCAACATCTCTTTTTTAACCAAGGCTGATTTTTCCCGGTGTGGGAACATCGGGTCCAGATACACCACCTGGGGTCGCTGCTCTTCGATCAATTCAGCATTTTTCTTTAGCCACTGCAAAGCTTGAGTATTTTCTAAATGCATTCGAGCTAGAATAGGTTCAATCTCAGGATGCTGTAGACCTCGTTGAATACCATCAACTAGCAGCTGATAAATGATTGCTGAACGCTCGACCATCTCGACATGACAACCAAGACTTGCCAACACAAAAGCATCACGCCCTAGCCCTGCTGTGACATCCGCAACTCTGGGTCTTATTCCTTTGCTGACTCCACAGGCCTTAGCAATCATTTGCCCTTGACCACCACCGAACTGCCGACGATGACCTACAGCTCCACCCACAAAATCAACCCAGATAGGACCAGACGCCTCTTTGCCACAGGGCTGAATGGCAAGACACTCTGGAGTCAATAGCAGCTGATAAGCCAGATCAGTTTGCTTCGCTGTAGCCATATCATAACAGGCAAACTCAACTCTTGCGCCAACAATTCGGCTCGCGCTTGGACTGACTCGTCTTGCCATACACAGGCTAAAGTTAAGGCTTGACCCACCCTACTAACTCAGTCCAGGCAAATTAAAATAGATCAACAACAAGATGACACCCAAAATCAAACGATAGATCACGAAGGGCATCATACCAATCTTCGCAATCCATTTAAGAAATAAGTGGATACACAACCAGGCACTGACACCAGCAATCACAGCACCCGCAAATAACATGTGCAAAGGCAAAACACTCTCACCTGACGTCACGCGAGTCGTCATCATGACACAGCGCCAAAGGTCACGGGGATCGATAGTAAAAATGAGAAGCGCGCAGCCGAGGCACGATCAAAACCTAAGAGCAAAGCCATGGTGATGGTTGCTCCAGAACGAGATGTCCCGGGAATAATCGACAACGCCTGTGCTAAGCCTATCCAGATCGCATCCTTCATATTAATCTGCTTGAGTTCACGCTGCTCGGTCCGCTTGATGTCGGCCCAACCCATGACGGCTGCAAAAATCAAAGTGGTTGAGGCGATCACTAAAATAGATCGCCCCCAGGTTTCAATTAACCCTACAAAAAGTGCGCCAGCAATCACTGCCGGAAGCGTTCCTATGATCACCAACCAGCTGAGGGTACCTTCAGGACTCTGCACGCCCTGTATTGACTGAATCCAAGCGAGAAACATCTGCTTGATATCTTGCCGAAAATAGATGAGTACCGCGACCAGCGTGCCCAGATGGACACCCACATCAAAAGCTAAGCCCTGATCTTCCCAATTTAACACTTGGGCTGGCAAAATGAGGTGCGCTGAGCTGGAAATGGGTAAAAACTCTGACAATCCTTGAATCAGTGCCAGAACGGCTACTTGAATCCATTCGCTTACATTCATTGTTGATCCTTTTTCTTCCAAGCCACATTGTCACGAAGGTAAATGGGCTGAGCTGTCTCTGGGGTAAAAACCTTGCCTTGATGAAAATCGATGGCGGCAAGTGCCAACATTTCTGATGCGTGAGGATAACATGTTGGATCCGCAGTTTGAATGACGCAACCTGTCGATTCGGGAAATGCATCACGATAATTTAACCCTGTCCCCACAGCAATCACAGGCTTTTTATACGACTCAAGATGAACATCTATAGGAGAACCTACTTGCTCCGCTTGAAGGATCCTCACACCTACACCGTCAGACTCACAGACTGACCAATAGACCTCATCCATGCGTGCATCCAAGGCCGCCAAAACACACACTTCGGGTGACTTTTTCAGCACACCATAAGCTAGAGCACTCAAGGTCGACACTGGAATCAATGGCAAATCAGCAGCCAATGCCAAACCCTGCGCGGCTCCAGTGGCAATGCGAATGCCCGCAAAAGATCCTGGACCTCGACCAAAGGCGATCGCATCAAGCGAGTTAAGTGACACTTCGGCACTGGCCAGCAGCTCATCCACCATAGGTAACAGTAGATGAGTATGACGACGCGGTTCTACAACGAATCGCTCAATCAACTCATCGCCCTGCATCAGAGCAACTGAACAGGCGTCTGATGATGTATCTAAAGCCAAAAGCCTTATCATTTCAAAAATTCCTCTCCCCAACGAGGCATCAGGGCTTGATCAATATGTAACTGGTTAAGAATTCGAGCCACGACAAAATCAATCATCTCTTCGACTGACTGAGGCTTGTGGTAAAAACCGGGTGCGGCCGGCAGAATCACCACCCCTTGACGCGACAGCGAAAGCATATGCTCCAGATGTATGGTTGAAAAAGGTGCTTCTCTGGGCACCAGAATCAATTGGCGGCGCTCTTTTAAAGCCACATCAGCAGCGCGCTCAATCAGGTTATTACTCGCGCCCGTAGCTATCGCCGATAAGGTGCCCGTACTACATGGACAGACCACCATGGAGGCAGGAGCACCCGAACCTGATGCCACAGGTGCCATCCACTGTTCACGACCAAAAACCAAGATCTGGTTTGCTTCGGCAGAAAACAACTGCTGTAAATAAGCTTGTTGAGCCTCTGGAGTACCCGGCAATCGATAGTCAGTTTCTGTCGCCACTACGACTTGCGCGGCTTTAGAAATCAGCACCATCACTTGATACCTGGCCTTTACCAGACATTCCAGTAAACGAAGGCCATACTGTGCACCCGACGCTCCTGTAATCGCCAGGGTGATACGTCCATTGAAATCAGTTGCCATGCTTATTTCTCCGATTTAACTGCTAGGGCTCTTAGAAGCTTTTGATGTATACCCCCAAAGCCTCCATTGGACATGACAACAATATGGGTGTCAGGTTGCGCCTGAAGCGCCAACTGCTCGATTAAATCCTCTAGACTTTCGAACACTCTCGCAGGTGCCAAGGAGCGCTGAGCAACCTTTTCAAGTGACCAATTCATGCCAGGCGGTTGATACCAAAACACTTTATCAGCCAGTTGCGTAGATTCAGCCAAGCGTTGCTGATGAGCACCTAGACGCATCGTGTTGGAACGAGGCTCTATCACGGCAAATACTTGCTTCGCATCACCCAAAGATGCACGCAAGCCCTTTAACGTCGTTTCAATGGCAGTCGGATGATGAGCAAAATCGTCATACACTGTTACACCACCTACGCAACCCAATCGCTCCATTCTGCGCTTGACACCCGCAAACTGGCTTAACGCCTGTGTCGCCTGCTCGGGAAGGACGCCAACATGTCGAGCGGCCACCAAGGCGTTTAAACCATTCATCACGTTATGCTCACCCGTCAATTCCCAAGACACCTCGCCAACAAGTTGACCTTGATGCCAAACAGAGAAAGCCGAACCATCCTCATGTATAAGCTTAGCTGACCACTCACCTTGATCATTCAAGCCTGTTCTGACTTGATGACTCCAACTACCCATCTGAATGACCTCTTCTAAGGCCGTCACACCTTGAGGAAAAATCACCTGACCACTGGATGGCAAAATACGGTTCACGTGATGAAATTGACGCTGTATAGCCGCCAGATCTGGAAAAATATCGGCATGATCAAATTCAAGATTATTCATTATCAGCGTGCGCGGCTGATAATGGACAAACTTTGAGCGCTTATCAAAAAATGCGGTGTCATATTCATCCGCTTCGATGACAAAAAATGGCGTAGACCCGAGTCGAGCCGACCGATCAAACCCTTGTGGAACGCCGCCAATTAAAAAGCCCGGCGACATACCCCGCTTGATCGAGTATCCACGCTAACATGGTGGAGGTGGTGGTTTTTCCATGAGTGCCGGCTACCGCAAGCACCCAACGACCTGGCAAAATATGATCATGTAACCACTGTGGCCCTGACGTGTAAGGCAATCCTCTATCCAACATCGCCTCAACACAAGGATTTCCGCGCGTCATAGCGTTTCCGACAATGATCAAATCAGGTGCAGGATTCAGTTGCTCTGGGTCGTAGCCTTGAATAAGTTCGATCCCCTGCGACTCCAACTGAGTCGACATGGGAGGATAAACATTCAAATCAGAACCCGTGACATGATGACCGGCTTCTCTCGCTAAAATCGCCAAGGAACCCATAAAGGTTCCACAGATACCTAAAATATGTATATGCACCTTGCAACCATCCACAAAAAATGTGCTAAATCATATCAGTTTTAATGTCATCTGTTTAGCGATTGAAGTTCATCACTCTTGATAGAAGATGGACTCTTTTCCTGATGAGAATTTGTGCATTTGCCCCGTTTTTCGCGTACAATCGCGCCAGTTGTCAGGAATAGACCAACACTAGCCAGTAACGTTCGCCGAGGATTGAGCCCGTCATGCAACTTCTGAGTAACTTTCTTAAACACAAAAAAATTGACTCTGAACTGATTGAGTTAATCGATACACTTATGCTTGCCTGTAAAGAGATCGCACTGCAACTGCGCGAAGGAGAACTTTCAGGTGTGTTAGGTATCTCTGATAACACCAATGTTCAAGGTGAAACTCAGAAAAAACTCGACATCATCGCCAATGAAGTGTTGAAAAAAGTCCTATTGGATAATCCATTGGTTCGTGGCGTTGCTTCGGAAGAGGAAGATCACGCCGTGTTTGGCAACCCTGAAGGTCGTTTTTTGGTGACCTTTGACCCCTTAGATGGATCTTCCAATATCGATATTAATGTTTCAGTAGGTACCATCTTCTCCATTCTGGAAGTACCACCTGGCGAGCATGCGGATAGTGATCAACTCTTTCTTCAGCCGGGAACTCAACAACTGGCCGCGGGCTATGTTCTTTATGGCCCACATGCCGTCTTAGCACTTACCACGGGTGACGGCGTGAACATGTTCACCCTGGCTCACACCGGTGACTTCCTATTGACCCATGAAGACGTCACCATCCCTCCGACGACAAAAGAGTTTGCCATCAACATGTCAAACCAGCGTTACTGGGAACCCGCCATGCAAAAATACATTCAAGATTTGATACAGGGTGCGGATGGTCCAAGACAGCAAAATTACAATATGCGCTGGATTGCCTCAATGGTGGCTGAAGTGCATCGCATTCTAACCCGTGGCGGCATGTTTAGTTATCCGTGGGATTCTAGAAATCCGGATAAGCCAGGTAAGCTTCGCCTGATGTACGAAGGAAATCCCATGAGCATGTTGATTGAACAAGCTGGCGGCCTTTCATCTACCTGCTATGGACGGATTATGGAGATTGAGCCTCAACACATTCACGAGCGCGTCTCTATCGCACTGGGATCTCGTGAAGAGGTTCAAGTATTGATGGACTACCATCAACGCGAAAAAAACTAATTCCGGTCCAATGTGCTTGCTTGTCTGACCCTTAGTCGAATAGCACCTGGCAGGTGAGCACTTTAAAATGTAGAAAGCACAATTTTTTTTGTTTTCAACTTAACTGTCATTACAGGAATCATTCCATGAGCTTTGTAAACGTACCTTCAGGCAAAGATCTGCCTAACGATATCTACGTCATCATCGAAATCCCAGCTGAAAGCTCTCCCGTAAAATATGAGATAGACAAAGACTCTGATGCCGTGTTTGTTGACCGTTTTATGGCGGCACCGATGTTTTACCCTGCCAACTATGGTTACATCAACAACACTTTAGCTGACGATGGCGACGCTTTAGATGTACTGGTCATTACGCCTTACCCCGTTGCAGTTGGTTCGGTTGTTCGCTGCCGTCCTGTCGGCATTCTGAATATGACTGACGAGGCAGGTGAAGACGCTAAGCTGGTTGCAGTTCCACACGAGAAGCTGTCAAAAGCCTACGGCGACATCAATGATATTGACGATCTACCCCAGCTCACCAAAGACCGCATCGCTCACTTCTTCGAAAACTACAAGAAGCTCGAAGTTGGCAAGTGGGTTAAAGTCGAAGGCTGGTCAAATGCAGAGGCTGCTCGTAAAGCGATTGTGGAATCAGTCGCCGCCTATGAAGCAAGCAACAAGTAATTGATATTAAATCAAAAAACCCGCTAATTTTAGCGGGTTTTTTATAGCTTTATTTTAAAAAACTGCAATTGTATCATCAATCGCGAGCGTGTTTAACAAGATCCTCAACCACTTCCTGCTCCACATGCAGATCATTATCTGTATCAGCATGAGGTAAAATCAGGTTAAGAATGATCGCCACCACACCACACAAGCTAACACCTTGTAAGCTCATCGCCCCTTCACCTATCGCCATTCCGCCGATACCAAACACCAATACCGTAGCAACAATCACTAGATTACGCTGAGCTGCCATATCAACTTTCGCTTTGATCAAGGTGTTCATTCCCACCGCAGCGATAGAACCAAATAGCAGAATCAAAATCCCACCCATCACAGGTGTAGGAATGGTTTGCAGCAACATGCCAAATTTAGCAATAAAGGCCAGTAAAATCGCAAATACCGCCGCCCAAATCATAATGATTGGGTTGAATGCCTTGGTCAACATTACCGCGCCGGTGACTTCTGAGTAGGTGGTATTTGGTGGGCCGCCAAACATGGCTGCTGCAGAAGTCGCCACACCATCACCAAACAGGTTCGATGAAGACCCGGCTTTTTCACATAATCTTTACCGGTGACATTACTAATCGCCAGCATGTCGCCCACGTGCTCTATGGCAGGCGCTATCGCCACAGGCACCATAAAGAGAATCGCTTGCCAATGAAACTCGGGCATCACGAACGCAGGCATCGCAATCACCGGAGTATCGTGAACACGCGTCAAATCAACCATACCCATAAACCAAGCGGCGATATAACCCACCACCACACCGCAAAGAATCGGCAAGAGACGAAAGATTCCTCGTGCAAAAACAGCTACGGCACCTGTAGTTACCAACGCAATCATCGCAACAATGATAGCGTCCTGATAAGGGTAGATTTCAAAGCTACCATCGCCTGCTTTGCCCATCGCCATATTTACAGCGATCGGTGCTAAGCCTAAACCTATAACCATAATGACAGGCCCAGTCACCACTGGCGGCAGAATGCGATGAAGAAAGCCAGGCCCTTTAATCTTGACCAGCGCCGCTAAACACATGTAAGCAATACCGGCGGCAAACAAGGCCCCCATGGTCGCGGGAACACCCCAGGTTTGCACCGAGAAAATAATGGGCGCAATAAAGACAAAAGAAGACGCTAAAAAAATCGGAACCGTTGCACCTGTTACAAAATGAAACAGAAGCGTGCCTATACCGGCTGTGAATAAGGCAACACTCGGATCTAAACCGGTTAAAAGTGGCATTAAAACCAAGGCACCAAAGGCGACAAAGAGCATTTGTGAACCGGATAGGATCGTTCGCCAATTAAAATGACTACCTGATTTTGAACTGCCAAGTTGTGAGGCTTCGCTCGCCATAATTTTCTCCAATAGACTGGATTCGAGGACGGATTTGATTAACGTGTGCCGAATATTTTATCGCCAGCGTCACCAAGACCCGGGATGATATAGCCTTGTTCATTGAGGTGAGAATCGACCGAGGCTGTGAAAATATCCACATCTGGATGCGCTTCTGTCACTTTTTTTAATCCCTTCAGGGGCAGCAACTAAAACCAAAGCTCGAATACTGGTACAGCCAGCATTTTTCAACATATCAATGGTTGCGATCATCGAACCACCAGTGGCCAGCATCGGATCCACTATCAGAGACATACGTGAATCGATATCACTGGCCAGCTTTTCAAAATAAGGAACCGGCTCTAGTGTTTCCTCATCACGATAGACACCAACGACAGAGATTTTAGCGCTTGGCACTAACTCTAAAACGCCATCCAGCATACCTAAGCCTGCTCGAAGGATCGGTACAACAGTGATTTTTTTACCTTTGATTCGCTGTACCGTTACAGGGCCGTTCCAACCTTCAATTTCATAAGGCTCTAACTCAAGATCTTTAGTCGCCTCGTAAGTGAGCAAACAACCTACTTCAGCCGCTAACTGTCGAAACCCCCGTGTACTTTTATTAACTGATCGCATTAACCCCAATTTATGCTGAATCAATGGATGCTTTATTTCATGCAGACTCATGCCTAACCCCTCAGTGCGCTCAGTTTTCAATAACCTATTCGTTTGACCCTCAATTGTTAGGCAAAGCACCACGCATTTCAATTCATTTACCGGCAAATTGCGCATAAAAGTTGCCCTTTTTACAACAGCACAGTATTGTTTTCGGTTAATTTTTCGCACTGAAGCCGCCGGATAACCCTAGAATAGAGTGATCACATGTCACAGATTGAATTAGACGAAATTAAACAAGTTCTTAAAGACGCCGATCTATTGTTTACAGCCGATGAGGTAGATCAAGCCATCAGCCAAATGGCACAAGAGATTAGCGCCTCGCTGAAAGATCAAAATCCTGTCGTTTTTTGTGTGATGAATGGTGGACTGGTTATCACCGGCCAACTCTTAACTCGTTTGGATTTTCCGTTAGAAGCGTCATATCTTCACGCCACACGATATCGTAACACCACGTCGGGCCATTCACTCGAATGGAAAGTTCCACCTATGTCAGCGTTTCGTGGCCGTCCCGTCTTGATCGTCGATGATATTCTCGATGAAGGTCATACCCTAGTGGAGATCATGGAGCATTGCCGTCGTGAAGGTGCCAGTGAAGTCTATGCTGCGGTATTGATCGATAAGCGTCATGACCGCAAGGCGGTTAAGGGGTTGAAGGCTGAATTTACTGGATTAGAGATCGAAGACCGTTATATCTTCGGGTACGGTATGGATTACAAAGGCTATTGGCGTAATGCGCCGGGTATTTATGCTGTGAAAGGGATGTGACATTTAGATAACTGAATACTTTCAGCACGTTTTACTTAAGAAACACACCCTATTAGGCATGAGTTACGTAACATGAACGTTTAATATTTCTAATCTTATCAAGGAAACGAGAATATGAATTGTTTAATTACATTACGAAAACTTCTCGTTGTCATGGTTATCGCCGCACCTACTCTAAGCGCAACTGAGTTAAATCAGATCTCTGCTCAGGACGCTTGGAATCAACTTCGTATGCAAGACGATAAAATTGCCGCTGGCCAAGGCCGCTCAACAAAGAGCAGCGGCACTCTTGTCATCGAGCGATAGTTTATTGATGCCACAAATCGATCTTGTGGCTTCTTACACACGGCTTGATAGTCCGGTTGAGTTGGATGCGCTAGCGTTAAATCCTCTTAGCAGCATTGCAAGTTCATCGATAGGCTCTGGATTGATTAATCTTGCTGGCGGTCCAGATGTGTTTCGCACCCCCGCCACGCAACGAAATGTTACTCGTAGCTCACTAGTAATGTTCTGGCCCCTCTATACAGGCGGCAAGATCACCAGCGCACGAGAGTTGCTGAACTTAGGTCATGAAGAGGCCAATCTATTACTGGAGGAGCTCTATCGAACCCGCTTCAGCAACCTGATCACGACTTACTTTGGCCTAGTGATGGCGGAGCATGCGCTGGCAACACAAGAACAAGCCGAAGCAATGCTGTCTCAACACTTTCGCTCTGCTCAATCGCTTGAGGCTCAAGCACAAATTGCCAGAGTCGAACTCCTCGCTTCGCAAGCCTCTTACGATCGCTCCAAGATCACAACTCGAGCTGTAAGGGAACAACGTGATACCGCCCAGCAAACCTTAGCATCCTTAATTCATGCACCACTTGATACTATCAACAAAGGCCCCATACCCTCATCACCACTGTTTACATTGAATGAACTTCCGCCATTGGAATATTTCAAAGCAGGCCTTGAGAATCATCCTGCACTGCGTCTGCTAGCCACCAAGCAATCTCAGGCCGAAAGTATTGAAAAAGCCAGTCGAGGTTTGTACCAGCCGAATGTCTTTATGTTTGGTAGTTACAACCTTTATGAAGACAACTCTATTGCCAGTGACTTAACACCCGATTGGTTCGTCGGTTTGGGCGTTAACATTCCTTTGGTTGATCGCAGTGGCCGGAGTGGCAAAGTTGAAGCGGCACGTAGCACCGTGATTGAAATCCAACACCATCAACGAGCGGCTCAACGTCAATTAGACTTACTCTTGGATCATCAATACCGAGAAGCTCGTCACGCACTGGAAGAATATAGAGATCTAAAAAGCACCGTAGCACTGGCCAAAGAAAGCTTACGATTGCAGGAACTCGCCTTCAGCGAAGGCCTAGGTCGATCACTGGACGTCATAGATGCACAAGCCTTTTTGTCTTCTACACAAACCCGTCGTGATGCTGCCGCATTTCGCTTCGTGCTTTCATTTGCAGAACTCCTCAGCTTAAGTGGTCAACAGGAGTCTTTCTTCACTTACCTCAATAACGGAGTGCCTGTTCAGTGAATAAGCCAAAACTTTTCGGTCTATCCATACTCCTGCTACTGATCGTGATCGCCATTCCTGTTTCAATCGTCTTTTGGCAAAGCTACAGCACTCCAACACTAAGACTCCAAGGACAGATCGAAGCACAACAGTATATGGTGTCGTCAAAAGTCCCTGGCCGATTGGGTGAAGTTGAGGTACGCCGCGGTGATCTAGTGAAGGTGGGTGATCTGATATTCAGCATCGACAGTCCAGAACTTGAAGCGAAACTCACTCAAGTCGGCGCCCTAGACACCATCAGTCGATCTATCGCTCAGGCTGTTGATGGCGGCACTCGCGAAGAGAAAATTGCCGCTGCACGCAGTGAATTTGCCAAAGCCCAAGCCGCTGAAAATATGGCACGAACCACCTACCAACGTGTCAGAGCACTAGCTGAAGAAGGCGTCATTGCTCGCCAACGACTCGATGAAGCCTTCACCATGCTGCGTGTTGCTGAGCAAACTCGCATCACGGCTGGTGAAATTTTAAAACTCGCTGAAGCAGGCCCCCGTGAAGAGGCACGTACCGCTACACAAGCGGGTGAAGATATTACCAGTAGTTTACGTGACGAAATTGAAGAACTGTTGGATGACACCAAAGCCTTTGCTCATGCCAGCGGTATTGTCAGCAATGTTCTGTTAAATCCAGGAGAGCTGGTACCCCAGGGATTCCCTGTGGTGATGATCACCGACTTAGAGGATGCTTGGGCGGTGTTTAATGTGCGTGAAGATCTGCTTCGATTCGTACCGGAAGGCGCTGAGTTTGAGTTGGAAATTCCCGCTCTAGATAAAAAAGCTCGTTTCAGAGTCAACCATGTGGCCGCCATGGGAGATTTTGCCACCTGGAGAGCGACAGTTCCCGGTCGCGGTTTTGATATGCGGACTTTTGAAGTGGAAATGCACCCTGTCGAACCTATTCAAGGCTTAAGAGCAGGCATGAGTGTACTTCTCGATCTTCCGCCAGAAGCAGGTCGAGCGAATGCCCAGCGCTAACACTTGGACGGGGTGGCGTGCGCTCAAGGAACACCCTTGGCTAGCGGCTTTGGTGATTTTTTTACCGCCCCTGTCTGCACTGTTATTTATTGCGATCTTCGCCTCTGGAACGCCGCATCATTACCGGTAGGTGTCGTGGATCTAGATCATACAGCCGAATCTCGGTTACTGATCCGTAAATTGGATGCTCACCCCTCCTTGGATATGCGACACCCTTTCGCCTCCGCAACAGAAGGTGCTGACGCCCTTCATCGCGGAGAGATCTATGCCCTACTGATCATTCCGAGTGACTTTGGTAAAGAGTTGCGCCGCTCTACTAGCCCCAAAACCACGGCTTTTTACAACAGTCAGTACTTATTAGCGGGTAAATTTATCTCTTCAGCACTGATGCAGACCAGTATGAACTTCTCGGCAGAAGTGGGTGTCGCTTTGCGACTCGGGCAGGGTTACTCTTTGCCTGAAGCAATCAGTGCCGCCGCTCCCGTTCAACCTCAGATTACAGCGCTTTACAACGCAGGGATGAGCTACGCGCTCTTTCTAGTCACCTCAATCACCCCTGCCGTTTGGCAAATTTTAATTGTCGCATCGACCTTACTGGCGCTTTGCTGGCGTTTAGAAAGAGCACCGCTATCCAGTCGTTTCAACGAGCGTGTTGGTGAAATCCTTGAGCTACTTTTACCGATCGCATTGATTTTATGGCTTCAGGGCATTCTTTTTTTTGGTGTTTTACTTTGTATTCCTCGGCTGGTCACCCGAAGATAACGTCATCTGGATCGTCTTTGCCATGGCGTTAAAAGTACTGGCAATTCAAAGCGTCGGCACCCTAATTCTTGCGATTGTGGGTAATAAAATAAGCGCTTTTAGCCTATCTTCGGCCTATTTAGCGCCAGCCTTTGCCTTTATGGGAATGACATTTCCAAGAGGTGACATGAATAGCCTTGCCCAGTTCTGGGGTAATCTAATGCCCTCTACACACTTTATGGAACTGCAGGTTGCTGTTGCGGATCACGGCGCCCCGCTGCTGACTTTTTTACCCTCACTCGGTTGGCTGGCTGTTTTTTCACTGTTACTGCCTTTGGCAATCTATCGTTTACCGAAACAGCTAGAGGTCAACCTGAAAGAGCGAATCAGCTTATGAGTGATAAAACCTCTTTTTGGCTGACATGGTTAAGCGAACTCGAAAAGATCTTCAAAGATAAGGAAGTGCTATTAGTGGTGTTCGGTGGTTTGATATTTTATGCCCTGCTCTATCCGCTTCCCTACAAAGAGAGTGTTCCAGGTCAACAAGCGATTGCCGTGGTTGATTACGATCGTACCCATTTAGCCAGACAATTAATTCGAATGGCTGACGCCACTCCTCAGGTAAGGGTAGCAGCTCGCCCCACTAGCTTTGCTGAAGCCGAAACCCTTTTGGCAAGCGGTGAAGTGCACGGACTCTTGGTGATTCCGCAGTTCTTCGAACGCGATGTCTATTTAGGACAACCGACCCATTTGTCATTTGCCGGAGATGCCAGCTATTTTCTGATTTACGGCAACGTGGTTGAGGGCCTATTAACCGCTGCCGTCACGCTGACAGTTCAAACACAAGTGGTCAGCAGTTTAATGAAAGGGGAAAACCCGGCCTTAATTCCCGGCCAAGTGATGCCGATGCAGATGAAAACGATTCCGGTGTTTAATCCAACTTCTGGCTATATCAGCTATGTCGTTCCTGCAGTATTTGTTCTGATTTTGCACCAAACCTTACTGATTGCTGCCGGTAGCTTAACCATCAAAGATAGGGCCAGACGAAAACTTGGATTACAGTACTCATCTCTAGTACTGACGCTACCCATGAGACTGATCAATTTTGTGATCATTTATCTACTCTTTGCCATGATCTATTTCGGTTTTTTCTTTCAGCTCTACGGCATTCCTCACGCGGCCAACCCAATAGAACTTTTAGCATTCAGCATGCTGTTTTTATTCACCACGACGCTCTTCGCCATCTGGCTAGGTTATCTATTACCTAGGCCAGAGCTGGTGATCGTCGTTGTGCTTGTCACCTCTTTGCCGATTGTCTTTACGGGTGGTTTCGTTTGGCCTGTTGAAAGCCTGCCGACCTGGATAGATCTCATCAGCTACGCGTTTCCAGCCAAAGCGGGGATTCAAGGCTTTTTTATCGATGAACCAGATGGCAGCACCGTTTTCCAGTATCTGGCGAGAGATAAGTCTGCTGATTGGGTTGTGCTTTTTCTACGGGGGATGGTTAGTCTTCCGCGTCCTTGCGGATCAAAGATCCTTCTCAAAAACGACCTAGCGTCGTTTAGTGTCAGGCGTTGAGTTCTGAGTAGAGAGCGACAAACTCTTGCGTCAGCTTATGCGTTGGCGCCAGATATATCAGCGGTTTTGCTTCAATATGGGACTCTTTCATTTTGACGGATGACGAGATACGAGACTTCATCACCGGTACCGTTTCAGCCTCTAGTTCTGCCACTAAACGCTGAGGTAACGAGGCTCTGGGCTGAAACTGATTGACGACAATCCCCTCAACCGTTAGGCCTGCATTGTGATCAGCACGTGTTTCTTCAATATTATTCAATAAACTGTATAAGGCTTGGCGTGCGAACTCGTCGCAATCAAACGGGATTAAACACCGTTCTGCTCCTGCTAGTGCTGACAAGGTAAAAAAAGTTAAACGCTGGCGGCGTGTCGATATAGATCACATCGTATTCATCACGCAGCTCTTGTAGGGCATCGCGTAATTTATAGATTTTGTGCTTTGTTTCTAACTTGGATTGAAGATCGGTCAAATCAGGATTAGATGGAATTAACCATAGATTTTCAAAAGGGGTTTCGTGAACATAATTACTGGGAGGGTGCGGCTTTAGCTGAAAAGATAGCGTTTGTTCAAAAAAAGTCACGGATATCGCTGGTCGGTAGATTAGAGTCATCACCAAGCAAGTAATGAGTCGTGTTACACTGTGGATCTAAATCAATAATCAGCGTTTTGAGGCCATTATAGGCACTGATCGCTGCTAAGTTAACGGCAATGCTCGACTTACCCACACCGCCTTTTTGGTTAAACACCACACGAATCATAACCCATCCTTCTTCTCATCAGTTCATTGAGTGCTTCAAACACACTATCCACAGCGTTATTTCAACCTAGCAGCACTATGCTACGAATATAAGCGATGGTCAACGACTCGAAGGTCGCAAGACCATACTTTCCTAATTTTGACGGGTTAAATGCGCTGAACTTCGGCTAACTCGCAGACAACAGACAAATATTCATTGGCAAAATGGACACAACCTAGTATTTCAGGCAAACTAGCGGTTTGGATTAACAGCAACATCAATGCGACTGGAGTCAGCCTCACTCGCTATGACAAAAATACTTTTAATGAATGGTCCCAACCTAAATCTTTTGGGCACTCGCGAGCCACATATTTATGGTAGCGAAACGCTAAAAGATGTTGAGGACGCGCTCAAGACAGAAGCTCAAAAGCATCAGATCGAGCTGCTTTGCTTTCAAAGTAATGCGGAGCACGCCTTAATTGATCGCATACATCTGGCGCGTGATGAACAGGTACAATTCATTGTGATCAATCCAGCGGCCTATACGCACACCAGTGTCGCCTTGAGAGACGCGCTATCAGCTGTTGCCATCCCCTTTATCGAAGTGCATCTGTCCAATGTGCATGCGCGTGAAAGCTTCAGACATCACTCTTATCTGTCTGATATCGCACGTGGTGTGATTTGTGGACTCGGCACTCAGGGTTATCACTTCGCTCTTCAAGCTGCTATTAAAAGTTTGAAGAGCTAATTTTTAATGTCACTCAATTAGAGAAGCTAAACAGAATGGATATTCGTAAGGTCAAAAAACTCATCGAATTACTTGAAGAGTCCAATATCAACGAAATCGAAATTAAAGAAGGCGAAGAGTCTGTTCGAATCAGCCGTGGTGGTATGGTTGCGTCAGCGCCTGTTTATCAGCAAGCGCCCGTCTACCACTCAGCACCTCAAGCGGCTGCTCCTGTAGCGCCAGCATCTGATGCTGATTCAGGCAAAGCCGAAACATCGATGAAAGGACATGTTGTTCGTTCTCCGATGGTCGGTACCTTCTACTCATCACCCTCACCCAGTTCACCAGCGTTTGTAGAAGTTGGAAAATCGGTAAAAGTCGGTGAGGTTATCTGTATCGTTGAAGCGATGAAGATGATGAACCAGATCGAAGCAGACAAAGCAGGCGTCATTGAGGCGATCCTAGTAGAAGATGGGCAACCGGTTGAATACGATCAACCACTGTTCACCATTGTCTGATCCAAAATTGACACAAGGATCTATTAAAGATGCTGGAAAAAGTTCTGATTGCAAACCGCGGTGAAATTGCACTGCGTATTCTGCGGGCATGCAAGGAGCTGGGCATAAAAACAGTTGCGGTTCATTCTGTACCTGATCGCGACTTATTGCACGTTCGCCTTGCGGACGAAGCTGTCTGCATAGGCCCAGCACCCTCACCGAAAAGCTACCTTAATATCCCTGCACTGATCAGTGCGGCTGAAGTCACCGACAGTGTTGGCATTCATCCTGGCTACGGATTCCTGGCTGAAAGCGCGGCCTTCGCTGAACAGGTCGAGCGTTCTGGCTTTACCTTTATTGGCCCTACGGCAGATGTTATTCGATTGATGGGTGACAAGGTTTCTGCAATAGCGGCCATGAAAAAAAGCAGGTGTTCCTACTGTACCCGGTTCTGACGGCCTCTTCCTGATGACAATGACGAGCTGTACGCAATTGCTGAGCGCATTGGGTATCCAGTGATTGTCAAAGCAGCTGCCGGTGGCGGTGGCCGCGGCATGCGCGTAGTTCACTCTGAAGCCAGCTTACTCAATGCCATTCATGTGACACGCTCAGAAGCGGGTGCAGCATTCGGCGACGATACACTCTACATGGAAAAGTTTTTAGAAAAACCTCGCCATGTTGAAATACAAGTATTAGCCGATGGACAAGGTAACGCTATCCACCTGTTTGATCGCGACTGTTCTATGCAGCGCCGTCATCAAAAAGTAGTGGAAGAAGCGCCCGCTCCAATGATCGATGAAGACGCACGTCAAGCTGTCTTCAAGGCCTGTGTCGATGCCTGCATTCATATCGGTTATCGTGGTGCAGGTACATTCGAGTTTCTCTATGAAGATGGGCAATTCTACTTCATTGAAATGAACACACGGGTTCAAGTAGAGCATCCTGTGACCGAGATGGTCACCGGGGTTGATATCGTTAAAGAGCAACTTCGCATCGCGTCTGGACTGCCTTTGTCTTTCAAACAAGACGATATCAAGTTAATGGGTCATGCATTTGAATGTCGAATCAATGCTGAAGACCCCAAAACGTTTTTGCCATGCCCAGGCAAGGTGAACCATTACCATGCACCTGGCGGTAACGGTGTCCGTGTTGATTCTCATCTCTATGATGGCTATACCGTCCCTCCTCACTATGATTCACTGATCGCTAAACTGATCACTTATGGTGAAGACCGAGCAACTGCCCTAAGAAGAATGCAGAACGCACTAGATGAAACCATGATTGATGGCATTCGCACCAACATCCCACTGCACATGGATATTGTTCGCGATGCCAACTTTATGAAAGGTGGCGTGAACATCCATTACTTAGAGAAAAAGCTTGGCTTATAATAAGTCCAATGATTTCTCTGCAAAGCCCGCTTACGCGGGCTTTTGTTTCAATATGACTTGAGTAGGATTAAAAGAAGATGTCTTGGTTACAAATTAAAATTGCTGTTAAGCCTGAGCAAGCAGAAGGATTCGAGGATCTTCTTCTTGAAGCAGGTTGCGCTGCTGTGACTTTTCAAGACGCCGCAGACAATCCTATTTTTGAACCCGACTTGGGAACCACTCCCTTGTGGCAATCAACAATTGTGACCGGCTTATTTTCGGCTGAGCATGACTTGGAAACAACGCTTCAACACATTCGCGAAGCCGCACCCAAGCTTGTAGATTCCAATCAACCTTGCCCTGAAGTCAGCGCTGAAATTCTTGAGGACAAGGACTGGGAGCGTGCGTGGATGGATATGTATCATCCAATGCAGTTTGGTAAACGCTTATGGGTGTGTCCGAGTTGGCGAGAGGTTCCCGATCCAAGCGCGGTCAATCTAATGCTCGATCCTGGACTTGCCTTTGGCACCGGCACTCACCCGACCACAGCACTTTGCTTAGAATGGCTAGACAGCGTTGATCTTAAGAATCTTGAAGTGATCGACTATGGTTGTGGATCGGGAATCCTCGGGATTGCCGCACTCTTACTAGGTGCTACAGAGGTAACGGCGGTGGATATTGATCCACAAGCATTAATCGCTACGCGTGATAACTTGCAACGCAACCAGCTCAGTGATGACCTTCTGACCACCTACTTACCGCCACAAGTACCCTCGAAGGCGGCTGACTTACTTATTGCTAACATTCTGGCGGGTCCATTAATTCAGCTTCAACCTACCTTTTCTTCATTAATTAAATCAGGCGGTAAACTCCTTCTATCTGGTCTACTCGACACACAAGCGGAAGAGTTAAAGGAAGCTTATCAAACAGATTTCATCATTGATGAGGTAAAGGCTAAAGATAACTGGATCAGAATTACGGCTACTCGTCGTTAGCCAACACTTATGCAAACTAGCAAGGAATAGTGCTAATGAGCAAACTTTTGGTTGCAGAGTGCCCGGCCTGTCATGCTCGATACAGCGTAACACCGGGACAGCTAAAAATTGCTGACGGCCAAGTTCGCTGTGGTCAATGTCTAACTGTTTTTAACGCCATTCCTAAAAAGCCAGAAGCCAAACCACCAGCCCCCAGTTCAACCATCCGCTTAGATGACATTGTTCCTGAACGCCCGGATTCCTTGAGCTCTAATCTAGAACCACAACGACCAACGAAGCCACAGAGCGCGACTGAAAAAAACGATCTACTCACACTCATAGAAGCGATAGATTTTGAGTACGCGCCTGTCAAAAAACCGCTACAACCCAAACCCTCTCAGGCGTGGGCACTGCTTGCCTGCTTCATCGCACTCTTTGGATTAGCGGCTCAATATTTGTGGTTTGAGCGAGCATCACTGGCAAATGACCCTTTGCTAAAACCCATATACACCTATCTGTGCCAATCTATCGACTGCACTCTAGTTTCAAAAGCAGGTATTGACCACCTGCACACAACGCATAGTGTGGTGCGTGAACTTCCAGATCAAAATGATCATCTGGAATTGATCACAGGGTTACATAATCGAGGAAACCTCCCCGTCAAACTCCCCATCATGAGAGTGACCTTCACCGACATTCATGGACAGCTAGTAGCGGCTAGCGATTTTGCACCTGAACAATACTTGATCAATCACCGTTTGATCGAGGCCAATCAACATTTAGATATTCGCCTGTTAATTCAGCGCCCTAGCGCAGGCCACTTAGGTTTTGAAATAGATTGGTTAGCGACTTCTGACTAAGGTTTATTGAAACAGATCAAAAAAATCTCAATTTCGACTTGGAGCACTTGGCTTGAAGGGGTATCATTGTCCCCCTTCCGAAAATGACCCTGCAAAAGCGACTTGTTTGCTTGGCAACTATTTTTGACCTTAAGGTAACGCATGTTCCATATCGGCCCATACTCGATAGATAGCAAGGTTATACTGGCACCCATGGCAGGTATCACAGACCGACCTTTCCGCCAGCTCTGTCGACGAATGGGCGCTGGCTTGGCAGTGTCCGAGATGGTGATTTCTGATACCGCCTTTTGGAAAACACACAAATCAGCTTATCGATTGGATCATTCCGGTGAAGTGGCACCACGATCTGTTCAGATCGCTGGAGCTGATCCGCTCATGATGGCGGAGGCCGCCAAAATGAATGCTGATCGTGGTGCTCATATTATCGATATCAACATGGGTTGTCCTGCGAAAAAAGTCTGCAACCGTGCTGCAGGTTCTGCATTAATGCGAGAACCCGAACTGATTCAGCGAATATTGGAATCAGTAGTTTCAGCCGTTGACATACCCGTCACGCTGAAAATGCGTACGGGTTGGTGTCGTGACACTAAAAATGGGGTTGAAATAGCTCGCATGGCAGAGTCAATTGGCATTCAAGCACTTGCCGTCCACGGCAGAACCCGTGCCGATGCCTATAGAGGTGACGCTGAATATGACACGATTACTCAGATAAGAGCGTCAATCAGCATCCCTTTGTTCGCCAACGGTGACATAGACTCGCCTCAAAAAGCAAAACAGGTACTGGCGAAAACTGGCGCCAATGCCGTAATGATTGGTCGCGCCGCTCAAGGTCGTCCCTGGATCTTTCGTGAGATTGATCACTTCTTACGAACGGGGCATCACTTACCTACCGCAGGTATTGATGAAATCAGTCAGATCATGCAGCAGCACCTAGCCGAGCTTCATCAATTTTATGGTGACATGATGGGCGTTAGAATCGCCCGCAAACATATCGGTTGGTACCTCAAGCACTTTAACCAGGGTGAAGATTTTCGGAAGCTCTTCAATAAAATCGACTCAGCCGAAAAACAGCGCAGTTTACTCGCTGACTTTCTTGCTGAGCAATGCTTAACAGCCGCCTGATATCTGGAATAAGCCTATGAACGCAATGGATGAAAAATTTGTGAAAGACACCCGCCTCGTACAGCCCACAACGCCGCCACAGACGTTGCGTGATAATGTACACCAGTCAATGACGAGCTATTTCAAACAGTTAGATGGGCAACCCGTGACTGATGTGTATCAAATGGTGCTCTCAGAAATCGAAGCACCACTCTTTGAAAGCGTTATGGCCTACACCAAAGACAATCAGACGAAAGCGTCTGAGTTGCTAGGTTTAAACCGTGGTACGCTGCGTAAAAAATTGAAGCAATACGGTCTACTGTAAATTTTGAACCCTAATTGATCCGAGTAAAGTATGTCTCAACATTCCGTTACCCCAGTTCGCAGAGCGTTGATTAGTGTCTCTGATAAAACCGGCATCGTCGACTTTGCCAAGGCGCTCAGTGAGCGTGGCATCGAAATCCTTCCACCGGTGGTACTTACAAATTACTAAAAGATTCAGGAATCAATGCCATCGAAGTCTCGGATCATACCGGCTTCCCTGAAATGATGGATGGTCGTGTTAAAACACTGCACCCGAAAATTCATGGCGGCATCTTAGGACGTCGTGGACAGGATGATGCGATCATGCAACAGCACGATATTGCCCCTATCGATATGGTCGTGGTGAATCTATATCCTTTTGCTGAAACCATCGCTCGTCCTGATTGTGACCTACCCATGGCCATTGAAAATATCGATATCGGTGGACCCACATGGTGCGCTCTGCGGCTAAAAACCATAAAGATGTGGCGATCGTCGTCAATGCCTCAGACTACTCGACGGTCATCGCTGAACTGGATGCGGAAAAAGGACTAACCTACGCCACACGTTTTGATCTCGCGGTCAAAGCCTTTGAACATACCGCGGCCTATGACGGCATGATTGCTAATTACCTAGGTACTATGACCGAGTCGGTTAAAGAAGGTGAGGAAATCGAGCCAACCAACTTCCCGCGCACTTTCAACACTCAGTTTATTAAAGCACAAGAGATGCGCTACGGTGAAAACCCGCACCAAAAAGCGGCCTTTTACGTGGAAGCCAATCCTTCTGAACCCTCTGTGGCGACTGCACGACAAGTGCAAGGTAAGGCACTTTCATACAACAACGTTGCTGACACCGATGCTGCACTGGAGTGCGTGAAGCCTTTCCAAGATCCGGCTTGTGTCATCGTTAAACATGCCAACCCTTGTGGCGTGGCGATTGGTGACAACCTGCTCGAAGCCTACAACCGCGCCTTCCAAACTGATCCGACTTCGGCCTTTGGTGGCATTATCGCTTTCAACCGCGAACTCGATGGCAAAACAGCGCAAGCGATTGTAGATCGTCAATTTGTCGAAGTGATCATCGCACCCAAAGTCAGCCCAGAGGCCTCTGAGATCGTTGCCAGCAAGCCGAATGTTCGTTTACTTGAATGTGGACAGTGGGATATTCAACGCAGCGCAGGGCTCGATTACAAGCGTGTGAACGGTGGATTACTGGTTCAAGATCGTGATATCGGCATGATCGATGTGTCTCAATTAAAAATTGTTACCGAGCGCCAGCCCTCCGAACAAGAGATTCGTGATCTACTGTTCTGCTGGGAAGTGGCCAAATTTGTTAAATCCAATGCCATCGTGTATGCCCGTGATGGTCAAACGATTGGTATCGGTGCCGGTCAAATGAGTCGTGTTTATTCAGCCCGTATCGCAGCCATCAAAGCGGCCGATGAAGGATTGGAAGTCAAGGGTTCAGTGATGGCGTCAGATGCCTTTTTCCCCTTCCGTGATGGCATAGATTCGGCGGCAGAAGCAGGCATCACAGCCGTGATTCAACCCGGTGGTTCTATGCGCGATCAAGAAGTGATCGATGCGGCCAATGAACATGGCATGGCGATGGTCTTTACCGGCATGCGCCACTTCCGACACTAATTAAGGAGTTAACATGAAGGTACTGATTATTGGCTCTGGTGGTCGTGAACATGCGCTAGCTTGGGCAGTGGCGCGTGATGAAAAGGTTTCAGCTGTCTTTGTAGCGCCAGGTAATGCGGGCACTGCAACAGAACATAAAGTCAGCAACCTTGTCATTGATGTGATGGACAAAGAGGGACTGATTGCCTTTGCAAAAGACAATGCCATCGACTTAACTATCGTTGGCCCAGAAGCTCCATTAGTGGCTGGTGTTGTCGATGCATTCGAAGCGCAAGGATTGAAAATATTTGGCCCCTCAGCTGGTGCAGCTCAACTGGAAGGCTCTAAAGCCTTTACCAAAGATTTTCTGGCGCGTCATCAGATCCCAACCGGTGCCTACCAGAACTTTACCGATGTCGATGCCGCGTTAACCTATGTTCGTGAGCAAGGGGCACCAATTGTTATCAAAGCGGATGGTCTCGCCGCAGGCAAAGGAGTCATCGTAGCGATGACCCTGGAAGAAGCGGAAGACGCCGTTAAAGATATGCTAGCGGGCAATGCTTTTGGCGATGCTGGACACCGTGTCGTGATTGAAGAATTCCTTGAAGGTGAAGAAGCGTCTTTTATCGTCATGGTCGATGGCAAAAACGTATTACCTATGGCCACCAGCCAAGACCACAAACGTGTCGGTGATGCAGATACAGGCCCTAACACAGGTGGCATGGGTGCATACTCCCCTGCTCCAGTAGTCACGGCTGAAGTCCATGATCGTGTTATGAAAGAAGTGATTATGCCAACCGTTGAAGGCATGGCGGCTGAAGGCAATCCCTACATAGGCTTTCTCTATGCCGGCTTAATGATCACGCCCGATGGCGCACCTAAAGTCATTGAATATAACTGTCGTTTTGGTGATCCTGAAACTCAACCCATCATGATGCGCCTGCAAACCAGTCTGGCTGATCTATGCTTAGCTGCGCTGGATAAGCGCTTAGATCAAGTGACTGCCGAATGGGATCGTCGTCCTGCAGTAGGAGTGGTGCTGGCAGCAGGTGGTTATCCGGGCGATTACCGTAAAGGTGATGAGATTGAACTTCCGACATCTGAAGCAACTGACACGAAAATCTTCCATGCCGGTACGGCACTAAAAGATGGCAAAGTTGTGACCGCAGGTGGCCGAGTGCTTTGCGCAACAGCCTTGGGACAGACGGTGAGTGACGCACAACAACGTGCTTACGAAGCCGTTCATCAAGTTCGCTGGCAAGATATGTTTTATCGACATGATATTGGCTATCGTGCCATCGCTCGTGAACAACAAAAAATAACTAGCGTCTCAGATATAACAGGAGTCACTGATGGATTGTTTATTCTGCAAAATCGTGGCCGGTGATATTCCAGCGAACATCGTCTATCAAGATGAGCTGGCAGTGGCCTTTATGGATATTAATCCGCAAGCACCTTTTCATGCGTTGATTATCCCTCGCAAACACATCGCCACCTTAAACGATATCTCTGCTGAGGATCGCGAAACCGTCGGCCACCTTCAATGGGTTGCCGCGAAACTGGCTGAAGAAAACGGTTTTGCTGCCGATGGCTACCGAACCGTGTTCAATTGTAATAATCATGGTGGGCAAACCGTGTATCATATACACCTGCATTTACTAGGGGGTAAACCCTTAGGTTGGCCACCCTATCAGGACACGCTAAAGGTGCCTGTATAAAACTAAAATGACTCCTTTGTTGCAGTGCGTCATTTTAGTAAATTTCTGCTATGATGATGTACTGTGACAATTAAGGAGTCAGACCATGAGTGAATCAAATCCCAGCGCAAGTCTTAAAAAAGAGCGCCCTCAGTCCACGATCAACTGGAATTTTTCATTGAACAAGCTCGTCAGGCAACACCGATTAGAACCGCCGTCGTTCATCCTGTCGATCACAACAGTTTAATGGGTGCCATTGAAGCAGCCGAGCAAGGTTTGATTGAACCGCTATTAGTCGGTCCTGAGCATAAAATCCGTGCCGCCGCCGAAATAGAAGGCATCGATTTATCACCCTACGAAATCGTCAGTACAGAACATAGCCATGAAGCCGCTGAACGTGCTTGTGGGCTAGTACGTAGCGCTGAGGCCGTCGCGTTAATGAAAGGCAGCTTAGGCACGTCAGAACTCTTAGCTGCGGTTATAAACAAAACCAAAGGCATCCGCACCGAACGTCGCTTAAGCCATGTATGGGTTTTTGATATTCCCAACTATCACAAACCACTGGTCATAACTGATGCGGCGATTAACGTGGCACCTGATCTGCTCACTAAACGTGATATCGTTCAAAATGCGATTAACTTCTGCCACTCTTTAGGGATACATAAACCTAAAGTCGCCATTTTAGCGGCCGTCGAAAAAGTTAAACCTGCCATGCAAAGCACCATCGATGCTGCTGCATTGTGCAAAATGACAGACCGCGGACAAATCACTGGAGCTATCTTGGACGGTCCACTGGCATTTGATAACGCCATCTCTTTGCAAGCGGCCATCGATAAGCATATTGATTCTCCCGTTTCCGGTGAAGCCGATATTCTGCTGGCGCCAGACCTTGAGTCTGCCAACATGATCGCCAAGCAGTTGATTTACTTAGCCGGTGCTAAATCAGCTGGTCTGGCGGTGGGTGCTAAAGTGCCAATCATTTTAACCAGCCGTGCAGAAGGCACCTTAGGTCGTCTAGCCTCCTGTGCGATGGCTTCACACATGGTCTATCACCCAGAAAAGGAAAGCTGAGATGAAAACATTGCTCACCGTGAACGGTGGATCTTCCAGTCTAAAATGCGGCCTCTATCAGGTGACCGATGAAGGATTAGAAAATCTTTGCGTCATCAAACTGGGTAATTTACTCGGTGATGGTGTGCGTTTTAGTGCAGCAGACGCTTCAGGTCATTCGTTAGCCTCTAAAACGATTGATATGAATAGCGTCGGTCGTGAACAGCGACATCAAGCAGCATTGAATGAAGTACTCAGTTGGCTTAACACCACTTATGAAGGTCATCAACTGATTGCTACCGGTCATCGCATCGTTCATGGGGGCAATGAATTCAGCGCACCAGTGACCATCACGGAAGAAATTAGCAGTCAATTACTGCAATTTATTCCTCTGGCACCACTGCATCAGCCATACAACTTAAAACTGATTGAAGCGATCCGTAACCTAGTACCAGAACTGCCTGCAGTAGGCTGTTTTGATACCATGTTCCACACCAGTCAGGCGCGACTTGAGAGACTTTATGCCATCCCTCGACGCCTTAGTGATGAAGGTGTTATGAAGTATGGTTTTCATGGACTCTCCTATGAATTCATCGTGCATCAACTTCGTCAGTCCGATGCCAGCCAACTAAAAACCGTGGTCTGTCATTTAGGTGCTGGTGCCAGCATGTGCGGTATTGCTAATGAAAAATCGGTCGCGTCCAGCATGGGCTTCACGGCGGTTGAAGGTCTACCCATGGGAAGTCGTTGTGGCAATATCGATCCTGGCGTCTTACTTTACCTGATGCGTGAGTATGCGATGGATATCGATGCCATTGAAGCCTTACTCTATAAGGAGAGTGGTTGGTATGGTGTCTCTGGCGGTATCAGCTCTGAGATGCTCGAACTGCACAAAGCCAAACATCCTCATGCGGAAGAAGCGATCGATCTATTCTGCTTACGTATCGCCGAAGAAGCTGGACGCTTAGCGGCTGCCATGGGGGTATCGAGCAGATCGTCTTTACCGGTGGTGTGGGTGAAAATGATGCGGATGTGCGTTCAAGAGTGGTTGAGCGTTGTGCATGGCTCGGCGCTGAACTGGATGCAGAAGCCAACAGTAAAAACGCCATGCTGATCAGCACTGATACGTCATCCATCACCTTGCGGGTGATTCCAACCGATGAAGAGATGATGATTGCGATGCACACCTTGGCAAAAATCCACTAAATCGATTTACTCAATACCGCGCTGACGCACCATCTCAAACAAGCAAACGCCGGTTGCGACCGACACATTCAAACTGGTGAGACTGCCCAACATGGGTATTTTCACCAGTTGATCGCAATGTTCTCTCGTTAAACGGCGCATCCCTTTTCCCTCCGCTCCCATCACTAATGCCGACGGCCCCTTTAGATTGGCTTGAAACAGTGTCTGCTCCGCTTCACCCGCCGTACCCGTAATCCAGATACCGGCTTGTTGTAACTGCTGCATCGTACGCGACAAATTAGTGACCTGAACATAAGGAACGATTTCAGCCGCCCCACACGCCACTTTACTCACGGTTGAGTTTAAAGGCGCTGATTTATCTTTGGGTGCAATCACCGCTAACACCCCAGCAGCTTCTGCTGTACGTAAACAGGCACCAAGGTTATGAGGATCAGTGACGCCATCAAGGATTAAAAACAGGGCATTTTCAGGCAAGTCATTGAGCATTTTTTGGAGATCCGATTCATCGGCGGCTTGAATGGCTTTACACTCGGCAACTACACCTTGATGCACCCCTTCCACCATCGCATCTAGTCGTTTACGTGCACAGCGTTGTACCGATATGCCTGATACACTGGCGTGCTCAAGCAAGGTGTTTAGGCGCTCATCGGTTCGTCCTTCTTGAACAAAGATCACTTTCACTCGCGCAGGATCACGTTTTAATACAGAATTAACGGCATGAAGCCCAAACACTCGCTCTAACGACATGAATCAAAACTCTATCTATAAAAAAACACAGTTTAGCAGAAAAGCCTGTTAAGGCAGCAGTGAATGCTGATCGACTTGCAAAGCGGCACGCCTGGCGCAATACTAAAATCATTGAAAGCTACTAATGAATCAAGGAGTTCTCTATGGGTTTTGCACTGTCAACTATGCAACTAAGCAGCTCAGCCTTTCCTGCCGGTGGCGCGATTCCAAGCAAACACACGGGAGAGGGACCCGATGTTTCACCCGAATTAACCTGGAGTCATGCACCTGAAGGCACGCAATCCTTTGCGATTATCTGCCATGATCCCGATGCCCCCTTAGTGAAACAGGCCAGTTATGGTTATGTTCACTGGGTACTTTATAACTTACCCGGTAATGTTCACCAACTCGCCGAGGCTAGCTCACTTGGTACTCAAGGTGTTAACGACTTTGGCAATCTGGGGTATGGTGGTCCAATGCCTCCTGAAGGGCACGGCGTTCACCATTACTACTTCTGGGTATTGGCACTCAATAAGCAACTGGATCTTCCCGAAGGTCTGACCATGGCTGAACTCTTAGAAAAGACAGAGCCTTATCTACTGGGTATGAATCGTTTGGTAGGCACTTATCAGCGCGGCTAACTCAGACACTAAACATGCCAGTTTGCCTTCAGGTTCGGCGCTAAAACCCAGCACCAAACCTGACTGGCGAGTTAAGGGATCATATAAAGATAAAGGACGAACAGCGAAACCCTGCTGGGTTAGATAACGGCAAAGTGCCTGATCATCAAAAGCTTTGTCACCCAGAGCTTTGACATTAACAAGCTCTGGCATCGCCAGAACCAAATACATTCCCCCACCCGCATCAATCACCGGCCAATCTTTTAAAGAGGAGGTAGCCAAGGCTTTTTCCATTTCGACACGCCGCTGCTGATAAAGCAGACGCATTTTTTTTCAGGTGACGGCTGTATTCACCTGAGATCATAAAGTGTGCCAATGCCAGTTGAGGCAACCGGCTTAAGCCACCATCGACACGATTACGCCGTGTCAAAAAAAGGCTCGATCAACTCCGTTGGAAGCACCACATAGCCTAACCTTAGGGCTGGAAAAACCGTGCGACTGAAGGTTCCCGTGTAAATCACCCGCTGATACGCATATTGGTTTTGACTAAGACCCAGCAACGCACTCACCACTGGACCTGTAGCAAATTCGCAGTCAAAATCATCTTCTAATATCCAACTTTGATTTTGCTCTGCCCAAGCCAAAAGTGTCAGCCGTGATGACAAACCCAAGGTATGCCCTAGCGGAAAATTACGCGAGGGTGTTACACACAATAACTTAGCCTTAGGTGTGTTTTCCGGCTGTTGCTGAAGCGCTTGCCAACTGATCGATTGGATCCGCGCCCCAGTTTGTGCAACCACATCATAGGTGCCCTGATAGCCAGGCGCTTCAACCAATACCTCATCATCAACTTTAAGCAACAATCGACTGACTAAATAGAGTGCTTCTTGCGAACCCGAAGTAATGACGACTTGTGAGGGATCTGCCTGAATGCCTCGACGCATCAATAAATGCTTAGCAATCGCTTCACGCAACAATTCGTCACCGGCTAGGGGTGCGCTCTGTAATAAACTGCGCGATGCCTGAGCAACATTCACGCAACGTTTCCATGCTTGCATGGGAAACTGATCAAGTGCCGCCATTGCCGGTTGAAGCTTCAAGCTTGAGTTGGCTGTGACGTTGCCTGATCCAGTTGCGTGATGGGCGTTATTGAGTGAGTTTTTCCCCAAAGGAGATCGATCTTTTTTTCTGTAAAAGATGCTCCGGCAAATGGGCAACATAGCTACCCGAACCTTTTCGAGTGTCGATATAACCTTCGGCGTGTAACAGTTCATAGGCATTTTTGATGGTGTTACGAGAAACGCCTAACTCCTCTGCCAGCTCGCGTGAAGAGGGAAGCTGTTCACCTGCACTCAATTGACCTGACAGGATTGCCTGTTGAAATCTGTGTACCAGCTCTCGGTAACGCGGGAGATTTCGTGTTTGTCCTGATAATAGGGGTGATCGGATCAGATCGACTAAAGAACGCAAAGTGGGCCTATGATTAAGAGAACAATTGGATCTTATAGAATCCACTTTTAAAGCCTACACTGCAAGTCAGCGATTAAACAAGAGAGTCCATGATGAAAAGTTACCCCATTACCCAACGTAACAAAGTGATTAGAAGCCCCAAGCGCGCTAGCTACGACCCAGCAGTCATCCATGCCATTTTAGACGAAGCGATGGTGTGCCATGTCGCTTGTCAAAGTGAGCAAGGTCCCTTAATCCAACCAACACTGCATTGGCGTGTAGACGAAGTGCTCTATATTCATGGCTCCTCTAAGAATGGCTTGTTTCAGCAATTACTTAAGGGGGCAGAGGCCAGTATTGCGGTCACCCTTCTCGACGGCATTGTCTTTGCCCGTTCTGCGTTTCATCACTCAGTCAACTACCGCAGTGTGATACTTTACGGCAAGGCTTATGAAGTCACCGATGAAGTGGAAAAGCGTGCCTCACTAGACGCCTTAATGGAAAAGTTTCATCAAGGACGCTCCAAAGAAGCACGCCCAGCCAATGATACCGAACTTAAAGCCACCAGTGTGTTGGCCTTCAAGTTGGAAAATATCTCAGCGAAGGTACGTACAGGAGGGCCAATTGACGATCCTGAGGATATGGCATTACCCGTTTGGGCTGGGGTGCAACCGATTGAACTCACACTGGGAGAGATTGTTTACGAAAAATAAGATGGCCTAAGTTAACCTCATGAAGCAGAACTTAAACTGTAAATGCGCTTATCGACATTACTTTCTGTCATTCTGAGGTTATCCTAGCAATTAAGCATTAACAGACAATTATCAACAACAACCACTGAGGTACTTTTGCTCGAGATTACCGAAACCCTTCACTTGTCCGACTGGGAGATTGAATTTCAACCGATCCGAGCACAGGGTGCAGGCGGCCAGAATGTCAATAAGGTCGCCTCTGCAGTGCATTTGCGCTTCGACATTCACCGTTCATCCTTGCCACCCGCCTACAAAGAACGCCTGCTGAACTATTCAGATCAACGCATCACGCAAGACGGTGTCATCGTGATCAAGGCACAGCGTTTTCGCACCTTGGAAATGAATAAAGACGATGCACTGATGCGACTGAAAGAGCTGATACAGCTCGCTATTAAGCAAGCAAAACCGCGTCGGGCAACAAAGCCGACGAAGGGTTCTCAGCGCCGACGAGTGGATGAGAAAACCCAACGCGGAAAAACTAAAGCGTTGCGAAACAAAGTTGATTTCTGAGCTCAAAAAAACCAAAAAAATGCAGGTGCTATGGTTCGTTTTTGACCTATGCCAAAACAGGGTCTAAGCTTAAGATGTTGTATTTACTCATAACAAGCAAGGAGACCTCATGGCGAGCATTAAAAAGAAGCTAAAAAAAAGCGATTAAAGCCACGAAAGCAAAAGTAGCGAAGCAAGAAAAGAAAATGAAAAAATTGAAACAAAAACTAAAGAAAGCCTAATCATTTAATCGATTAACTGTGTCTTTTTAAAAAAACTCAATTAAGTTAAATGATAAGCTCGACTGAAGAACACGCCCGGCAATGCCGGGCTTCATATTTTTAGGCCGTTACTATGCTGACAAGCTGTATCAGCTAAGCAAGATCTTTTGATCTTAGATAGGTTAAATATCCTTAACTAAACGCAACGCATCATAAATGGCCGCATGTGTATTTCGTGCTGACACCGCATCACCAATTCGGTACAGCATGAATTGACCTTCAGGATTTCTAAGTTCGGTTTGCACCTCCCCCGCAATTAACTCTTCATAGTTAACGGCACCTAAATTGGTCGAAAGGGATTTCAGGTCAAAGTACAACTCATCCAGTGGCAAGGTTCCATGATTGACCACCACTTGATCGACATGACGAGTATTGAGTACACCACCATAATCACTGCTTAATCGCGCCAGCAACCCTCCCTCTTGCTTTTCAACGGATGCCAGACGGTAGGTCACGGTGAAGGTCACATCATGTTTTTGTAAACTCCGCATATAGGGTACCAGATTCATCGCCATCACTTCCGGTGCGAAGGTACGATCCGGTGTCATGATCTCGACTTTGGCACCACTGGCAGCGATCACTTCGGCCGCTTGTAAGGCGGCATGATCGCCAGCGTCATCATAAATCAATACATTGCGTCCTGGCTTCACGTCACCGGCGATGATATCCCAAGTAGAGACCACTAATTCATTGCCTTCACTTAACACTTCGGTATGCGGTAATCCACCCGTCGCAACAATCACCACATCTGCGTGTTCATTGATGACATCATCCGCTTCCGCCCAGGTATTAAAGCGAAAATCCACACCCATTCGTTCACATTCTGCCAAACGCCAGTCGATAATACTGATCATCTCTCGACGGCGTTCACTTTGCGCGGTAAGTCTGACTTGACCACCCGCTTTATCTGCCGCTTCCATGACGTCACTCGATGGCCTCGTTCAGCAGCAACGCGGGCCGCTTCCAACCCAGCTGGACCTGCGCCAATGACCAACACTTTTTTCTGTGTTGTCGCCTTAGGAATATCGTGAGGCATGGTCAACTCACGTCCTGTAGCTGGATTGTGAATGCAGTAGGCTTCCCCACCTTGGTAAATTCGATCTAAGCAGAAATTAGCACCGACACAAGGACGAATACGATCTTCTTCACCCGCCATCAGTTTACGCACGATATGTGGGTCCGCCATATGAGCACGGGTTAAGCCCACCATATCGAGTTTGCCGGAATCGATAGCATAACGGGCGGTGGCGATATCCGGAATTTTGGCGGCATGAAATGTTGGCATACCCGTTAATTTGCGCACTTCACCTGCAAAATCCAAATGAGGCGCATTACGCATCCCTTGCACAGGAATGACATCGGTTAAACCGGCATCGGTATCGATATGTCCACGGATAACATTGAGGAAATCAACCATACCACTGGCTTGTAATTTCTGAGAAATCAATAAACCCTCCTCAACAGAGATTCCTCCTGGCAATTGTTCATCAGCGGTATAACGGACACCGACAATAAATTTTTCACCAACACGTCTGCGTATCTCTTTCAGCACATCAAAAGTGAATAGCAAACGATTATCCAGTGAGCCGCCATAGGGCCCTTCGAGCGTGTTGGTCAGTGGTGACCAGAACTGATCCATCAAGTGTCCGTAAGCTTGTAGCTCAATGCCATCAAGACCTGCGACATACATACGCTCTGCCGCATCAGCATAATCTTTGATAATGCGCTCGATATCCCAATCTTCCATCTTTTTGGGGAAGGCACGATGACTGGCTTCACGATGATGGGAAGGCGACACCACACTTAACCAATCGCCTTTTGCCCAGTGTGTCCGACGACCTAGGTGAGTTAGCTGAATCATCACGGCGGTGCCATGTTCGTGACAGGCATCGGCCAAATCACGCATGTAGGGCACCACTTCATCTTTGTAAGCCAAAATATTATTGAAGACTGGGGGGCTATCTTTAGAGACGGTTGCCGACCCCGCTGTCATGGTTAAAGCAATACCCGCTTTTGCCCGTTCAGCATGATAAGCGCGGTATTTCGCTTTCGGCATGCCGTCTTCAGGATAGGCCGGTTCATGGGAAGTGGTCATAATACGGTTTTTTAACGTCAGATGCTTAAGCTGATAAGGTTGTAGCAATGGATCTTTGGACATATGAGCACCATCCCATTATTGATTTATCGAGGTGTACTGTTTTTGTTTTATTGGCAGATTAGTTAAAATGTACACATGTGTCAATTATAGGTACATAGATGAACAATTAATTGCCTTAAACGACTAAAGACCGTATTCTTCGCGACATGAATATGCCTGAAACCGGTTGGCGCGGCTCGCCAGATGTTTGGATAGATATTGCTTATGACACGCTGATTACGCGTGGGGTGGAGGCTGTTCGTATTCAGCCCTTAGCCAAGCAACTTAACCTCTCTCGCACCAGCTTTTACTGGTTTTTTAAAGACAGAGAAGCACTGTTGGAAGCGCTGATTCAGCGCTGGCGTGACAAAAATACCGGTAACTTAATTCAACAAACCCAAGCCTATGCTGAAAATATCACCGAGGCGGTGCTGAACCTGTTTGATTGCTGGCTAGATAATGCCTTATTTGATGATGCCTTCGAGTTTGCGATGCGAAACTGGGCATTACAATCGGATGATGTCAGAGAGGAGATAGAAGAGGCTGACCGTCGTCGCTTGCAAGCTATTGGCGAGATGTTTGAGCAGTTCAGTTTCCCTCAACACGAAGCGGATATTTCCGTGCACGGACGATTTATTTGACGCAAATTGGCTATGTCTCGATGCGCACACATGAGTCACTTGAAACTCGCATGGCACGAATCAATGATTATGTCCGAGTATTTACTGGACTGAGTGCGTCTGACAGCGAACTTAAGCGGTTTTATCACCGTCACGGCTATACTGAGGCGGCTAGCGTTAAGGGCTAGTGTTTTAACCGCGAATTTTCTACCGAACGCTTAAAAACTACACCTTGGACGACGTGTCGTTTTGCAGCGGGGAGGTGGCTTCTTTTAATGCTTTCTGCTGTTCTTGCCACAAACGTTTCTGTTCAAAGTAAAAATCCCATACACAAGGACAACAAGAGCCACCACCACAACATTCACTAGGTGCTGGAGGGATGGGTTCTTCAATCAATTGCTCTGTGTTGTGATCAGTCTCAAGCATAAAACATGTCTTCTAAAAAATAAGGCCCTGACATGGCAGGGCCTATAGGGTGTATCTTGGGGATGTAACTTGCCGTTAAGCCTTTAGGCTGGCAAATACTTTATCACGAATATCTTCAACGCTGCCGACACCGGCTACATAAACGTAGGTAGGTGCATTGGCTGCATCTTGCTCAGCCCAGCCTTTATAGTAGTTAATCAGAGGCTTGGTTTGATCATGGTAGACATTCAGACGCTGACGCACTGTATCTTCTTGATCGTCAACACGCTGAACTAACTCTTCACCCGTGACATCATCCTTACCTTCGGTTTTGGGTGGATTAAAGATCACATGGTAAGTACGGCCGGAACCTGGGTGAACACGACGGCCGCTCATACGCTTAATGATCTCTTCATCATTCACGTCAATTTCGACCACAGCATCAATTTTCACACCTGCTTCTTTCATCGCATCCGCTTGTGGGATGGTTCTTGGGAAGCCATCAAAAAGAAAACCTTGGCACAATCTGCTTCAGCGATACGCTCTTTAACCAAACCGATGATGATCTCATCGAAACTAGACCACCCTCATCCATCACTTTTTTAGCCTGAACACCCAATGGGGTACCTGCTTTTACCGCAGCACGTAGCATATCTCCGGTAGAGATCTGTGGAATACCAAATTTTTCAGTAATGTACTGAGCTTGTGTCCCTTTACCGGCACCAGGTGCGCCTAGCAAAATAATTCGCATTGAGGGTTTACTCCTATTGATTTCTAATAATTTGTCACGTCTGCCTTTTCACTAGGCAACAGCATACGAAAATAGTATCCGAGGTTAACGCTTAGCTTACCGCAATCACAATTCGACATTAGCACTAACCGGTATTTCTCATACCCGCAGAAATTCCTGCCATAGTGACCATCAGTGCTTGCTCAAGACGTTGATCCGGCTGATTTCGATCCCGATATAGCAGCTCCACTTGTAAAAAATGCAATGGATCTAAGTAAGGGTTTCGGACTTCAATCGATTGTCGAATAATCGGATTATCTTCTAACAAGCGATTAACCTGCTTGATCTGTTTAACCCACTGTGCCGTGCGTTGCAGACGATCTCGCAGACTCGCACCTAGAACACCTAAGTCTTCCGAGGTGAGTCGCTTTTCATAGTAAGCAGCGATACTTTTATCTGTCTTTGCCAGCACCATCTCCAACATATCGATATTGGTTCTAAAGAAAGGCCAGTTTGCATAAATTTCTTGCAGTCGATTCAGCTCACCCGATTCGATAGCATCACCCAAAGCGGTATCCGAGCCGAGCCAGGCCGGTAATAGCAGCCTAATTTGTGTCCAAGCGAAAATCCATGGAATAGCGCGTAAACTTTCTACACCACCATCGACACGGCGCTTCGCCGGACGAGAACCAAGCGGTAGCTTAGCTAACTCCTGCTCAGGTGTGGTCGAACGGAAATAAGGCACAAACTGAGGATCTTCACGAACTATGCTTCGGTAGCTCTTAAATCCCGTCTGAGCCAATTTATCCATATAGTTGCACCACTCAGGCTTAGCAGGCTCACCCGGACAGAGGGTTGCCTGCAACACAGCACCGGTATAAAGCTCTAAGTTACGAACGGCTATTTCGGGCACACCAAACTTAAAGCGGATCATCTCCCCCTGCTCCGTTACGCGCAAAGCCCCTGCCACTGAGCCCGGTGGTTGAGAGAGAATCGCTGTATGGCTAGGACCACCCCCACGACCTACCGTACCCCCTCGACCATGGAACAGCGTTAAATGAACGCCATGTTGCTGACAAACATGGGTAAGTGCTTGTTGCGCACGATATTGCCCCCAAGCGGCGGCTAATTGACCTGCATCTTTAGATGAATCTGAGTAGCCGATCATCACTTCTTGCTTGCCTTGAGTATAGGCTTTGTACCAATCGATATTTAACAGATCGGCGATACAGTCTGGCCCACCATCCAAATCCGCGAGGGTTTCAAATAGTGGTGCTACACGCATATTCCAGCGAATGCCCTTCTCTCTGAGCAGCAAGATTACTGAAAGCACATCTGAGGGTTTACTCGCCATAGAGATCACATAAGACCCCAAGGAGTCTGGAGATGTTTTAGCGACCACTTCACAGGTATCGAGTACTTCTTGCACATCGGCAGAGGGTTGCCAATCACGTGGAATCAAAGGACGTTTAGATTCAAGTTCTTTGAGTAAAAAGGCTTGTTTCTGTGTTTCCGACCAATCAGAGTAGCTGCCTAGCTGATAAAAAGCACAAAGTTCATCAAAGACTTGGCGATGACGATCAGCATTTTGACGAATATCGATTTTGACCAAGGCTAAACCGAAGCAGGAAGCGCGGCGGATAATATCTTCAAGCAAGCCAGAAGCGATATTGCTCATACCGCAATCGCAAAGAGAGCGATGGCAAAGCATTAAAGGTTCGAGCAACTCTTGGTCATCAAAAATCCAACCACTTTCATCGACACTTTGCCCTTTTAACTTGGCTTCGATGCCTCGTCGAGTGGCTTCAAGTTTGGCTTTTAGCCCACCCAAAAAAACGCGGTAGGGCTCTGAGGTTGTATCGCCAACCAGTGACCTGAGTTCCGCATTCGCGCGAAACATGGAGAGTTCTTTACGCAATTCATCCACATCGCGCGCAAATAGATCAGCTGCCATCCATCGCGCCAGCTGAAGTACTTCTTCAGTGACTTTGGCGGTGACATTAGGGTTGCCATCACGGTCGCCACCCATCCAAGAGGAGAAACGCACAGGTGAGCAGTGCAAGGGCAAATTGATCTGTAATACATTGGATAGCGATTGATCCAAGCGTTTGTAGAAAGCCGGTATCGCCTTCCACAGAGAGTTTTCAATGACTGCAAAACCCCACTTCGCCTCATCAACGGGTGTCGGGCGCTGCTTGCGTATTTCATCCGTATGCCAGATTTGAGCAATCAATTGATCCAATCGGTCACTCACCGGCTCTTGGCGATCCAGACGTTTGAGGCAATCGGTGATGGCATCATATTTTTGAATCAGGGTACGACGATTCACCTCAGTTGGGTGAGCGGTCAACACTAGATCGACACGCAATTCGGATAGTGTCTGACTGATCGATTGAGCCGATTGTCCCGATTGATGTAACTGCTCAATCAGTGCAGCAAACTCATCTGGCTCGTCCTGTTCATTGGCATCTAACTGTCGACGCACACGATGGTGTTCTTCAGCAATATTGGCAAGATTAAGAAATTGGGTAAAACGCACGCGCTAAGGGTAACACGTCCTCTTTATCCAATGACTCTATCGCAGAGAGGAGTTCTTCATGATCTGGCTTAGCGGCACTGCGCCCTTCTTTCGCTAACTGACGAATCGTTTCAACACGTTGTAAAAACGCTTCACCAAGATCTGCCGCGATGGTGCGTCCTAAACTATCGCCCAACATACGGACATCATCACGCAACGCTTCATGCAAATTCACACTCATTGCACCTCTCCTTTTTTCGCCAGTTCCCAGAATTGATCCAGTTCATCTAAGCGATAGTCTTCAAAACGCCCTCGTCCGGCAAATACCTGTTGCTCTACCTGTCGAAAACGTTGTTCAAATTTTCGATTCGTACCACGAAGTGCTTGTTCAGGATCAACCTTTAGATGACGGCAAAGATTAACCTGAGCAAAAATCAAATCACCCACTTCGTCCTGAATCGATTGTTGCTGACCTAATGCGATCGCCTCTCTAAGTTCAGCGATCTCTTCTTCGATTTTATCCAAAACACCAGAGATTTCTGGCCAGTCGAAGCCTAGATTAGCGGCTCTTTTTTGCAGTTTCACTGCTCTATTTAAAGCCGGAAGCGCGATGGGAATTTCATCCATGGCCGATAGGCGATCTCGCTCAACCCGTTCTTGCTCCTTGATCTTTTCCCACTGTTGATTGACCTGAGTCACTTCCAAATCAGCATCATTAACGGCGTAAAGTTGACCATCAGGAAAAACATGAGGATGACGACGCACCAACTTAGCGACGAGCTGATGAATAATCTCATGGAAGTTAAAGAGTTGATTTTCTTCTGCCAAACGCGCGTAGAAAATCACCTGAAACAACAGGTCGCCTAACTCATCCTGTAGATGACCCCAATCTTCTCTCTCAATGGTATCGATCACTTCATAGACTTCCTCAAGGGTATGAGGAACGATCGTGTTGAAACTTTGCTGCAAATCCCAAGGACAACCCTCTGGTCCTCGCAGCCTAGCCATCAAATAAAGTAAATCGTCCAGAGTGTAAGATTTAGTGTTTTCCATCTCGCTCTCGATGCACATCGATGACATTAGGGAGTTGATTCAACTTATCCATGATTCGTCCAAGCAGTTCTAATCGAGAGATTTCAATCGTTAAGAACATCCGAGCAATGTTGCTGTTTTTATCGGTGCGTGTGTTGGCCGAAATTAGATTCAATTTCTCATTGGCCATGATCATCATCACGTCACGTAATAAACCTGAACGGTCATAGGCTTCAATCATGATGTCGACAGGATAGGTATTTTCACCGGACTCATCCCAATCTACAGTCACGATGCGACGCGGCTCTGTTTCACGCAGAGTTTGCAAATTACTACAGTTCTCATGGTGAATAGACACACCTCGACCTTGGGTAATAAAGCCTACAATAGGATCGCCCGGAACAGGTTTACAACAACTGGCGATCACCGTCAGCAAGTTACCCACACCTTGAATGCGAACCCCTTCACCAGCCCCTTGAACATGCTGCACATGTCGATGATGCGACGGTTGTAGTTGCAGATCCATCTGCTCTTCATGTTCAGGTTCTGTCTGTTTTTGCGCTTCATTTAAGATTTGCGATAAACGCAGATCACCCGCCCCTAGAGCAGCGAACATATCTTCAGAGGTTTTGAAGCTAAGTGCCTGAGTGATCACTTTCATGTTCAGCTGATGCATATCGATGGCTAGACGCTTCAACTCGCGTTCAAGCATCTCTTTACCCGCTTCGGCATTCTGCTCACGAGCTTGTAACTTAAACCAGTGAGCGACCTTTGCTCTAGCTCGAGACGTCGTAACAAAACCTAAATTGGTATTCAACCAATCACGTCTGGCCTTGCTTCGCCACTGGTCATAATCTCGATCTGATCACCCGTTTTCAGTGCATGATTAAGCGGCACAATACGACCGTTCACCTTAGCACCTCGACAACGATGACCGACTTCCGTATGTACACGGTACGCAAAATCAACTGGGGTAGCCCCTAGAGGTAGATCGATGACATGACCATCTGGTGTGAAAACATAGACACGATCTTGGGTTACATCGCCACGCAGAATTTCACGCAAGCCTTCGCTTTCGCCAAGGTCATCATGCCATTCCAATACTTGTCTAAGCCAAGAGATTTTCTCTTCGTAGCCATCGCGGCGAGCGCGGACATCGGTGCCTTTGTATAGATGGTGGGCACAGACGCCTAATTCAGCCTCTTCATGCATTTCGAAGGTACGAATCTGGATCTCTAGCACTTTCCCTTCAGGACCAAACACAGCGGTATGTAATGAACGATAGCCATTGGATTTCGGAGAAGCGATATAATCGTCGAATTCGTTAGGAATATTGCGCCATAAGCCATGCACTATACCAAGTGCGGTGTAACAGTCACGGACTTCCGGCACTAAAATGCGCACCGCACGCACATCGAACACTTGATTAAACTCGATGTTTTTACGCTGCATTTTGCGCCAAATACTATAGATGTGCTTGGCACGGCCATGAACTTCACCGGCAATAGAAGCATCTCTAAGCCGTTCGCGTAACTGATCTACGACTTCATTGATAAACAACTGACGATCCAGTCGTTTTTTCATCCAAAAGGCGTGCGATATTTTTGTAGTCATTGGGTTTCAAATAGCGGAAGGACAAGTCTTCCAATTCCCACTTGATATGACCTATGCCCAAACGATGCGCTAAGGGCGCATAGATATCAAAGACTTCTCGCGCCACTAGATAACGCTTTTTTCGGCTTTCGTCTTTAACGCGACGGATGGCACAGGTACGTTCTGCAATTTTGATCAACGCAACTCGTACATCGTCAATCATGGCAACCAGCATTTTACGCAGGTTGTCGACCTGACCTTCAGCGTCACCTAATACGGCGGCATCATGACGGGGGTTCTTCCGGCTACCAATGGCTGCCATCTGTAACACGCCATGAATCAATGTTTCGATCACCTGGCCAAACTCTTTACGAACTTTGGGTAAAGAGAGCTTATCTTCACGCACTGCGCGATACAGAATAGCGGCTACCAAGGATTCTTGATCCTGCTGAAGCTCAGCCAGTATCTGAGCCATTTCAAGGCCGATTAGATAACTGTTTTTATGTTCACTCGCCCAATCATCACCATCAGCCTTTGCCGCTTTAGCTTGTGCTTCTCGGGAAACATCACAGGCTTTACGTATAGCATCAATATCAAGCCTGTAATCCGTTTTCATCTGTAAACGCTCAAGCCAAAGCTCGAGGTCTACCGATCCATCCTCTCGTATGGGATGTTCATCACGTACCTTAACCATGAAGAAGGTAACTCCTTAGACCACTTAACGAGGATCAAACACACCCGTAGATAAATAGCGGTCTCCACGATCACAAATGATGCAGACAATCGTTGCATCCTGAACTGTCTCGGCCAGTTTCATTGCACCCGCCACAGATCCACCCGATGAAACACCTGCAAAAATGCCTTCTTCTTGCGCTAAGCGTCTCATCATCTCTTCTGCTTCAGTTTGAGCGATATCTAAGACTAGATCCACTCTTGCTGCATCAAATATTTTTGGTAAATACGCCTCTGGCCAACGGCGTATGCCTGGAATCGCTGAACCCTCTTCGGGTTGCAATCCGACGATAGCGATGTCGGGATTTTGTTCTTTTAGATAACGTGAAACCCCCATAATGGTCCCTGTCGTACCCATTGAGCTGACAAAGTGGGTAATTTGACCGGCGGTTTGACGCCACAATTCAGGTCCCGTCGTACGATAGTGCGCTTCGGGATTATCGAGATTTGAAAACTGATCCAGCACTTTACCTTGTCCCTCACGCTGCATCTGCATCGCCAGGTCACGCGCACCTTCCATTCCTTGTGCTTTACTGACTTCAATCAACTCGGCACCATAAGCGGCCATTGCCGCTTTGCGTTCATTACTCATATTATCGGGCATGATCAGTTTAAGCGCATAACCCTTAATAGCGGCTGCCATTGCTAATGCAATACCGGTATTTCCCGATGTGGCTTCAATTAGGATGTCACCCGGTTTAATATCACCACGCTGCTCCGCTAACTCAATCATACTCAGTGCTGGACGGTCTTTGACCGAGCCCGCAGGATTGTTCCCTTCTAGTTTACAAAGCAAGGTGTTGTTGTTAGGAACCTTAAAACGCTGCAGGCGAACCAACGGTGTATTGCCGACACACTCTGCAATGGTTGGGTAGTGCGGTGCTGTCATCTTTGCAACCCTGTATAAATTAAATACGACAATCTTGTTATTAAAACGCTGTATAAAACATTAACCAATCAGCGATGGTAACGACTTACACTCGACGACTCAACTTTCTGCGATCACTGTTGCAACAACATATTCTTTTTCGTCACTGTAGGAAAGATGCCAAAACTTAACACCTAAAGCATGTGCATGACCTTGAGCTTCGCCTGTTAGCAGGACTAAAGGTCGTCCTAAGGCTGATTTTTCTATCTGAATCTGTTGCCAGCCCACACCCTGACCTATCCCTGTTCCAAGGGCTTTAACGACGGCTTCTTTAGCTGCAAATCGCTTCGCAAGAAAGCGAGCTGGATCAGCCGACTTTTGGAACTCCTGTTGTTCTTGCGATGTCAGTATTCTTTCAGAAAGCTTTGGGGTTCGTTCTAGCGCCTTGACCATGCGAGAAATTTGCACGATATCAACGCCAAGACCAAAAATCATAGTGATCTTGTTCCTGCGGCTAATAGGGCACGCTGACGGGCCGACAACATCAGAGCTTTCATCTCTTTTACAGCAGCAGTCACACCAACAAAGAGTGCATGAGCAACTAAAGCATGGCCGATATTGAGTTCGTTTAGCTCTGGTATTTCGGCAATCGCTTCAACATTATGATAATGAAGTCCATGACCAGCATTCACAATCAAACCTCGCTCTGCCGCGTAAGCTGCCGCTTTTTGTATGCGCTCTAACTCTTTTTGCATTTGATCTGGGGTCACGGCATCCGCATAGGCACCTGTGTGCAACTCAATTGCAGGAGCACCACAACGTAAAGTAGCTTCAATTTGTTCCACTTCAGGATCAATAAACAGTGACACCTCTGCGCCTTGAGCACCCAATACATCGCAAAAGTGTGCGACTTGAGATTCGTAGCTGATCACATCCAAGCCACCCTCAGTTGTGATCTCTTCTCGTTTCTCAGGTACTAGACAGATATGTTCTGGTTTAATTTCCTGAGCAAACGCGAGCATCTCAGGCGTTAAGGCCATTTCTAAATTCATTCGAGTCTGCAACACTTGAGCGAGAATACGGATATCTCTCTCTTGAATATGGCGACGATCTTCTCTGAGATGAACAGTAATACCATCAGCACCAGCGGCTTCTGCTAATTGCGCGGCGTAGACGGGATCAGGGTAACGTGTTCCTCTTGCCTGCCTGAGCGTGGCGATATGATCAATATTGACGCCTAACAACAGTGGTTTACCAAGGTTCATGCAGTTCTCCTAGTATTCATAAACAGTTCACGGCTCTTTAAAGGTTTGTCACCGAGCAAAAAAGAAAGCGCATCACGCATCAGTCGTTTCGACGCACGTTTGACCTCAACTTGATCGTAACGATCTTCTGCCATCGCTAACAACCAAGCCCCTAGATAAGCTGGCGGGGAAGTTTTAGATGCATCCGTAGCTGGGTAGAACCCTCTTTTGGGATCATAGTGATAGAAAGTCTGCGCCTCACATTGAGAAAGCGCCAGACCATAACCTAAACTTTCCAGTAATTGGCGCTCAAAGGTGCGCAGAGCCCCCTCAAGATCCTCTGAACTCACAAGCTCTCGCAACAGATAGGTGTAATACAGGTAAAGGCGTGGATGTGGATCAGCCGGTTGCAGTAATCGTTGTAGTAATTCGTTGGCATAGAGACCACACAGAAGTGACTTTCCTTGCGGCGGTGCCATCACCTGAGGAACTTCTGCATGGGATAGATTTTTTAACTCATGCCGCCCTGTCCAATTCACATGAATGGGTTGAAAGGGTTGAAGCGCAAAGCGGCGAACAGAACCTGAACGACGTGCACCTCGAGCCACCACACTGATGCGACCATACTCAAGTGTAAAGAGATCAACTAATAAGCTGGTCTCTCTATAGGGACGTGAATGCAGAACATAGGCTGCGGCCTGTTCAGCACGATGAGGCATTACTCGTGCCTATAGCCTAAGCTACGCAAAGCACGCTCATCATCGGACCAGCCTCTTCGGACTTTTACCCAGAGATTAAGCATCACTTTACATTCAAACATTTTTTCGATATCAATACGGGCATCACGGCCAATCGTTTTAAGGACACTACCTTTATCACCGATCACGATACGTTTTTGCCCATCACGCTCCACCAAAATCAGGGCGCTAATGGTAAGCAGCTGCCCATCATGCTCAAAGGCTTCGATTTCGACGGTAATCCCATAGGGTACTTCTTCACCCAGATTACGCATCAGTTTTTCACGCACAATTTCAGCCACAACAAAGCGTGAGCTTCTATCTGTAATTTGATCTTCAGGATAATGATGCGGACCTTCGGGGAGGTGCTCTGAAACCAGCTTCTCTAACGCATCAACATTATGTCCCTGTTTTGCGGACATTGGCATGATGGCGATAAAATCACGCTTCGCTGCAATCGATTCAATCTGTGGTAGCAGTTCATCCTTTTGCTTGAGCTGATCTACCTTATTAACCACCAGAATAACTGGGCACTTTACGTACTTTAGTTTTTCCAGAACGATATCGTCTTCTTCGGTCCATTTTGTTCGATCTACAAGAAAGACAACCAAATCAACATAGCGCAGAGCATCTGAGGCGGCTTGATTCATATAGCGATTCAGGGCTTTACCCTTATCATCTTTGTGGAGACCGGGCGTATCGACATAGATAACCTGATCATGGCCTTCTGTTTTAATGCCGAGTATTTGATGACGGGTTGTTTGAGGCTTACGTGACGTAATACTCAATTTTTGCCCCAAAATCTGGTTCAAAAGTGTAGACTTTCCAACATTAGGACGACCCACAATTGCTACAAAGCCACAACGTGTTGTTTCAGCCACGACCTATCTCCTCTCGTAACTGCACTAAAGCGACTTTGGCAGCGTTTTGTTCAGCTTGTCTTCGACTATTGCCCTGACCTTCGGTAGGTTTATCCAGTAAAGCCGTATGGCACTGTATATGAAAGGTCTGAGCATGTGCTTCGCCTTCTACACTGACTAATTCATAATCGGGAAGCTCTAAGCGTCGTGACTGCAAGAATTCTTGAAGGCGAGTTTTGGAGTCTTTAATAGACCCATCCAAATCCAGTTCATCCAAACGCTTTTCATACCAAGCAAGAATATATTTTTCTGCCGTATCTAAGCCCGCATCTAGATAGATTGCACCAATGATGGCTTCAACAGCGTCGGCCAAGATGGAATCTCGCCTGAACCCACCGCTTTTTAACTCGCCTGAACCAAGGCGCAAATAATCGCCTAATCCCAGCTCACGAGCGATTTCGGAAAGAGTCTCACCTTTTACCATCAACGCACGCAAGCGACTGAGCTGGCCTTCTCGAGCCGAAGGAAAACGATGGTAGAGGTCAGCCGCAATGGTAAAATTGAGAACAGAGTCACCTAAGAACTCAAGACGTTCATTATTGCGCTTTCCACAACTACGATGAGTCAATGCCAGTTCAAACAATGACTCATCTTTAAAAACATGCCCTATACGCCGGGCTAGCTCTGATACGGGTTTCTTCAAGGTTTTCTAGCTTCAAAAGTTTCCTGGAACATCACCACTGCATCAACATTACCAAACATCGGCACACGTACTTCATAGTCCAGATTAAAGAAAATCATGCCGGCATCTTCAGTGATTGTCAGTGCTTCCTTATTCGGTAAGGAAACCTGATTAATCAAGAATCGGCGATCCAAATTACTGCGAATTTGCGCAATGGGTCTAGCAAGTTCTTCTCGGTCCTCAGAGGCGGCTTTCACGACCGATGAAATCGTTCTGTATTCCCAGTAAGGCGTGAACAACTTGAATGCAACGCTGAGCACCAAACCTAAAAGGATCAGAATACTCAGCACACCAAAAAACGAAGCACCCGCTTGCTTATGTTGTAAATGATTTTGCATAACATTCATCCTATCTAATTCTTCGCATCACACTGAAGTCAGGCAAACTAAAAAAGTTATCCCAGTGCATCCAAACAACAATTGCTTTTCCAACTAACAACTCATCAGGTACAAAACCCCAATAACGACTGTCATTACTGTTGTCCCTGTTATCACCTACCGCAAAATAATGTCCTGCTGGAACTGTCCACTGCGCCGACATAGAGGGCCTGCCTAGGTCTTGATAGACTGTGAAAGAGGTATCTCCTAGTGTTTCTTGTAATAACAGCACTTCGGGATTGACAGGAGGCAGCCTAGCCAATAGTTCAGATTCTATCTCCACACCATTAATATAAAATACCTTGTTGTGGTAGGTGATCACATCACCCGGTAACCCTATGATCCTTTTAATATAGTTGATAGAAGGGTTATTTGGGTAGCGAAAAACAGCAACATCACCGCGTTCAGGATCATTTACAGGTACAATTTTAGTGTTGAGTACGGGTAGTCGAACGCCATAATGATGTTTATTGACGAGAATAAAATCACCTATCTGCAAAGTAGGCAACATGGAACCTGAGGGGATTTGAAAAGGCTCAAATAAAAAATGAACGCAGCACTAGCACAACCGCCAATACTGGAAACATTGATTTGCCTAAATCAGCCCAACTGGGCATCTGCAAGATTTTGTCTCGCGTCGTTTCAGGTAAAGGGCCTTTATTTTCAGTTTCGGCAAGAGCCAACCGCTCTCGACGCTTGGGCGCAAAGAAAAGGCTATCAACCAACCACAAAAGACCGGTGATGGCCGTCAATCCAACCAATACCAATGCAAAATCAAAATCCATGGAATCCTCAGCTATCGACTTTTAGTACGGCTAAGAATGCATCCTGTGGAATCTCTACTCGACCCACCTGCTTCATGCGCTTCTTACCTTCTTTCTGCTTGGATAGCAGTTTTTTCTTCCGACTTACGTCACCGCCATAACACTTAGCCAGAACGTTTTTACGCAAGGCTTTAACGGTAGTACGGGCAATCACTTTCCCACCGATAGCCGCCTGTATCGCCACATCAAACATCTGGCGTGGAATTAGATCTTTCATCTTTTCACAAAGTAAACGCCCCTTAAACTGAGCGTTATCCTTATGCAAAATAACCGCTAGCGCATCCACTTTATCGCCATTGATTAAGACATCCAAGCGGCAGAGTTTCGCGGCCTCAAAGCGGACAAAGTTATACTCAAGCGAAGCATAGCCTCGACTCACTGACTTCAAGCGATCAAAGAAATCTAAAACAACCTCAGCCATAGGTAACTCATACTGCAACTGCACTTGGTTACCGACGAAAAGCATATTCTTTTGCACACCACGTTTTTCAACACACAAACCTATCACCTGCCCAAGGTAGTCTTGTGGCACCAGAATACTGGCCGCTACGATGGGTTCACGCATCTCTTTCATCGTGGCAGGATCTGGCATCTTGGATGGGCTATCGATATGGATTACATCACCGTTATTGAGTTCCACTTCGTAGACTACTGTCGGAGCAGTTGTCACCAAGTCAAGATCATACTCACGCTCCAAGCGCTCTTGAATGATCTCCATGTGCAGCATACCTAAAAAGCCACAACGGAAACCAAAGCCTAGGGCATCCGAACTTTCCGGTTCGAAAAACAAAGAAGCATCGTTTAGTGTGAGCTTGTCCAAGGCTTCACGGAAGTCTTCATAATCATCTGCACTGGTTGGAAACAGACCTGCATAAACCTGAGGTTGAACCTTTTGAAAGCCCGGAAGACTCGCTACATCAGGCGTTTTAGAGAGCGTTAAGGTATCCCCTACTGGCGCACCATGAATATCTTTGATACCCGCGACAACGAACCCCACTTCACCCGCTTTCAAGGAATCGGTCACCAGTCGCTTGGGCGTAAAGACACCCACACTATCGACCAAGTGGACCTGTCCCGTGGATTTAACCAATATTTTATCTTTCTTGCGAAGCTGACCGTGCTTCACACGCACGAGCGACACTACACCCAAGTAGTTGTCAAACCATGAGTCGATGATAAGTGCCTGAAGTGGTGCATCCACATCACCCTCAGGTGGTGGAATTAAACGCACAATTTCCTCTAAAACTTCGTCAACACCCATTCCACTTTTCGCCGAACAAGCTACGGCATGAGTCGCATCTATACCGATAACTTCTTCAATTTCGACTTTAACCTTTTCAGGCTCAGCTTGAGGCAAATCCATTTTATTGAGAACAGGAACGACTTCGAGCCCTTGCTCGATGGCTGTGTAGCAGTTCGCCACCGATTGCGCTTCAACACCTTGCGCCGCATCAACGACCAACAACGCCCCTTCACAAGCCGCAAGCGAACGAGAAACTTCATAAGAGAAGTCCACATGTCCAGGGGTATCAATAAAGTTAAGCTGATAGACACTTCCGTCTTTGGCATTGTAGTTGAGGGTTACACTTTGAGCTTTGATGGTAATGCCACGTTCACGCTCAATATCCATTGAGTCAAGCACCTGCTCTGCCATTTCACGCTCACTCAAACCACCACAGACCTGAATAAACCGATCTGCTAAAGTAGATTTTCCATGATCTATGTGAGCAATGATTGAGAAATTTCTTATATGCTTGAGTTGACTATCTTTTTTCGTTTCTGACATTCATTAAAATCCAAAGTAGGCGCATACCTTGTGCAACAGAAAAACAGCTGTGCTAGGTAAAAAGTCTTAATTGAGGAGTATTGTACCTGTATGAACGTAAGTTGGCGATGGAAGGTGTGAAGTTGTGCTATTTTTTGAGTTAGGTCAGCGCAATTTCAACTGGCATAGGACTTAAGGCAGTGCTACGACAACGATTTCGACCTGCCGTTTTAGCTTGATAAAGTGCCAGATCGGCCTGACGAAGTAGTTCTTCTAAGTCATCTTCAGCCTCCAATAAATGACTCATACCAATACTGGTTGAGATATACTCACTAGAACCTGGAATCAACACTTCCTCAACGGCTAGACGCAGGCGTTCAGCAACCGCATAAGCCTGCTGGGGATCCGCATCATCAAGCAGCAAAACAAACTCTTCACCACCAATACGACCCTGAATATCAGTATGCCGACATATTTTTCGACAGCACTCGGCTACTTTCATCAACACCAGATCGCCTGCTTCATGCCCCCAGACATCGTTAACACGCTTGAAGTGATCTAGATCGATCATCAAAACCGCCATGTTACGATTCTGTCGTTTACAGCGCTCTAATAAAGCACGCCCCTCCTGAAAAAAGGCGCGGCGATTAAGCATCTGAGTCAAAGGATCATGCGCCGCATCAAACATAGCCAATCGACGCTCCTCAAGCGATGCACCCAATAGCATCGCCATCGCCAAGTTAACACTAAACAGTGTTTGGAGCTCGATGGCGGGGTATGCAGTCAATCCTAAGAGTATATAGTGGGTAACGGCCGTGATATTGACACAAAGCGCGGCAAACAGCGCAAAACGAATACCATAAAAGCTTGCCGCCCAAGCGACTGGCAATAGAATTAAATATCCAAAACGACTCACATCACTTTCCAAACCTGTCACAATAAACAATAAGGTGGTCGCACAGGAAATGACGAGCAATAAGGCTAGCGGTTTAACCAGTCCTTTTTCAAAAATATCATCGTATTTATTTTCCTTTTCATAAAAATCAAGAAACAGACTCGTCGTCGCTATAAACATGAGTACACCACCCAGATCACCTATCCAGAAGGATACAAAGATTTCCAATCTTAATTCAGAAGCTAAACCAGCATAGAGTGTCATCAACCACGTCGCGGCTAGTGCTGATGAAAGAGTGGTGATAAAGATTGCAAAAATAAAAATTGCTACTGAATTTAAGCGCACTAAAGGCAAGCTGAAACTCGAAACACGTCTTAATGCTAATCCTAGACATGAGTAGAAGACTAACTGACGTGTTGACATAGTGACTTCAATCATCTCCCATTCCCAAAAAGGGTTGATAGGTGATGCGCCAAGCATTATAGCGATTGCAGCAGATGGAATGTAAATCGCACCGAAGCGATAAAATAAAAAAAGAAAATAACGCCAGCAGCCGGATAAAAAGCACTGACCATGTTATTGATTTCAAACAGGCTAGCGAACTGCCACAGCACTCCATACATAAAAAATAAGCAGTGCAGACCTAAATAGAAATGTCATCCATTAAACCCAACGTTATCCATCGTCCAAGTTTCAAACACAGATCATACTTCAGATGCTACTCATTAAGCCATATCAAACATAAAAACCTTAGTTCAATATAAGCATCAGTATAGGAAGGGTTTAGGTAGATTTGAAGATGAAGCAGTACAAATATACTGCTTCATCTTCAGTAAACCATTAAGGATTGACGCGAAGAGGAATGAACATGGCACTGCCGCGTCTGACAATACGCATGGGAACTGCACGATCCTTAGGAAGATCAGTCACCACTTGATAAAACTGCTCAACCGTTTCGATTCGCTCACCATTGAGCATCGTAATCACATCTCCACTGACTAGACCAGCCTGTGCACCCGCACCTGGATTCACCTGACTGACAAGCACACCGGAATTTAGATTCCAGCGGTCTCTGTGTTCTTGTGTTAGCGGTGTAACAAGAATCCCTAATGCCGTTTCTTCAGGTTGACTGTCAGCACCGGATCGTCTTTGAGCTAACTGATCTTCATCAGGTAGCAAACCAATCGTGACGGACAAGGTTTGTAAACGACCGTCTCTCATCACCTCAACATCTGCTTTATCGCCAGGACGAATTCGACCTACCTGGTGCGGCAATTCAGAAGAGCGTGCTATTGAGTTACCATTCAAGCGAAGAATCACATCACCTTCTCGAATACCTGCTGACTGGGCAGGACTATCGGGTAACACATTAACCACCAGTGCACCAGAAGGAATCTCTAATCCAAAGGACTCAGCCAAATCACGGCTGACCTCTTGAATCACCACACCTAACCAACCACGAGACACGCTACCCGTATCACGCAACTGATCAGCAACCTCGATGGCCACATCAATTGGAATCGCAAAAGATAGCCCCATAAATCCGCCCGAACGCGTATAGATTTGGGAGTTAATACCTATCACTTCACCATTGAGGTTAAACAATGGACCTCCCGAGTTTCCGGGGTTAATCGCCACGTCCGTTTGAATAAATGGAACATAAGTATCATTCGCAAGAGATCGTTCTGTTGCACTGACAATCCCAGCTGTCACGCTGTGATCAAATCCGAATGGAGAGCTATCGCAAGCACCCACTCACCGACCTCGACTTCAGAAGATCTACCTGTTTTAACGTAAGGCAGGTTGATTGCATCCACTTTTAACAAAGCTACGTCTGAGCGAGGATCAGAACCTATCACTTCAGCCTCTAATTCTCGACGATCGCTTAAACGTACGATCACCTGCTCAGCATCTCTTATGACATGGTGATTGGTTAAAATATAACCATCATCCGAAATAATAAAACCTGAACCTAGTGAGCGTGGAGCAGGGTTTCCACGTCGTGGAGAGGGAGCAATTTCAGGAAAACCACGGAAAAAATGCCTAAAGATCTCTGGTATATCTTCGTTTCCGGGCCCTCTGAACTGACTGAATGGATCACTTGTCTCTTCAGGAGCTTTCTGAACGGTACTAATATTCACTACCGCTGGGGATGATTCACGAACCAGAGTTTTAAAGTCGGGAAGTTGTTGTGCCGATGCTTGTATTGAGAACAACAAAAACATCAACAAGCACGCTAATAACCAGTGTACTTTTTCATAGCTAGACCTTTCAACTGTTATTGTGCGATTTTTAATAATTTTGGTGTGTAGTCTGGATTGGACAAGAGTTTTTCCGAAAGTTTCCGTGAAGCTATCAATCCGATCAATAAACCGAAAAGACCACTTAGAATAACACCCCCTTCCGATACGCTCATAAGATGCGCGAGGAGAGTCGTCACCATTAAGAAGAAAATAGGTGTAATGTACATCACTAAAGATGATTTAATAAAGCCTGTTCATTCAATCCCAGTACCACAGTTTGGCCCACCTCAAGCGCAAGCTTATCAGGGTTACTGATTGTCACTAAAATTGATTTTTTGCCGAACAACTCAGCCAAGCTGCGCTGACCGCAGTTTGACTGAGCTTGACAGGATTGGCATGCACTAGCACGAGAGGATGAAACGACTACAGAGCCCGCATTAACTTCAACAACTTGAGCTAACTCTTCAAGCACTTATCGCCTCTCATCTAACTGTATTTACCACAGAGGCTGCAATACGTTCCGCCACCATAATCGGCATATCACCGACGACGGTTACAAATCGATCATCTGACGCTTGACCTAATGCAATAAAGTCACCCGCATCAATAACGCCTTCTGGCATGGTTTGCATACCCAATTGCTCCACACTAACTGAAAAAGCTTTAAAACCATTGGAGAAGACCATTACTTCCCCTGCACGCGTGGATTCGTGACGTATATTTTGATAACCCTCTGGTAACCAGCCTAAACCCCATTCCAAGGGCTTTCGCTCAATCAAAGACAAATGCTGATCAATGTAGCGCTGCATCCCTTGAGGAGATCTAATCATATCCTCTTCGGCTACTAGAGAACGCTGATAATTCGTCATTAATGATGGTTGTCCAAAGGTCACCGGCTGTAATAACGAATGAGAGGCCACTGGCTGGGCATTAACAATTGCTGGCTGATTTATAGCCGGAGCAGCAACATCTTCTTGCGAAAACCAAGTTGGCCCTAAAATCACTACCGCTGTCACTGATGCAGCAACACCCATACTGACCAAAGATTTCAACATCCCCGCAAAGGGTGAAGATGAAACCTCAACGGTTTTATCGCTTAACTGATTTGATTCTGACTGAATAGTCTCATCTGTTAACGCAGCCATCACCCGATCACTGATATCAAAAGACGTCACAGGTTCACGCTTCATCACCGAACTGGCCAGATGAAACCTATGCCAACAATCGGTTATCTCGTGGTCATTTTCGCAAGCTTTTAATACACGACGGACTGTTAGCTCGTCAGCCTCTCCATCCATCAAAGCGGAGAGAGTTTCTTTTTGTACACTCATGCTGTCACCTCAGCGTTTACTTCACGCGCGTCTCAGTCATTTCTGAGTAACGGTGCTATCTCATTATCTATAGCTTCCCTAGCCCTGAAGATACGGGATCTCACCGTGCCAACTGGACAATCCATCACCTTGGCTATCTCTTCGTAACTTAACCCTTCAAACTCTCGAAGCGTTAAGGCAACGCGTAAGTCTTCTGGCAACCTTTCCAATACCTGATTGATCACCCTTTCTAACTCGTCTTTATAGAGCGCATTTTCAGGGTTCTCTATATCACGTAGATCAGAATCAGATTCAAAATACTGAGCCTCTTCTGCATCTACATCAGTATCAGGAGGTCGCCGACCTCTTGCTACCAAATGGTTTTTAGCCGTATTAATAGCAATACGATACAACCAAGTATAAAACGCGCTTTCACCACGAAAATTTGGAAGTGCTCTGTAGGCTTTAATAAAAGCTTCTTGCGCTACATCCATTGCTTCATGATGATCGTATATATAGCGAGATATGAGGCCAATAATCTTGTGCTGATATTTTTTCACCAACAGATCAAAGGCACGTTTATCTCCCGCTTGAACACGCTCGACTAGAAGCTGATCAGCGTTCACTTGGCTATCTTTCGACACATGAAATCCTTAATGACGTTAAGAGGACCTGTTAATCAATAATAAATCAGTATGTGGTTTCCCTAACAGTCATTCAAGACCGGCGTCGCAGAATTTACTTACTCTTGTTCGATTCTAGTGACGACATGAAGTTCCACAAATTGATTTTTTTTACACACAATACTTAGGTATAAGGCATAATGGTACTCAGCAAATGGACACTATAATTATGACTAGCAAACAGGGCAAGCAATGACAGAGGCAAATGATTTTGATGTACTGGTAATTGGCAGTGGTGCTGCTGGCCTAACGCTAGCACTTCAGCTTGCAGATCATCTGCGTGTGGCCTTATTAAGTAAGAGCACTTTGCAAGCTGGCTCAACCTGGTTAGCCCAAGGAGGTATTGCTGCTGTACTTGACCCTCAAGATCACTTTGAGAATCACGTGCAAGATACCTGGATAGCTGGGGCGAAGTTAAGTCGCCCTAAAGCGATTGAACACACCATAACAAATGGACCGGATGCGATTCGTTGGTTGATTGATCAAGGAGTGCCCTTTACTCAGGATCAGCAAGGTTATCATCTCACCCGTGAGGGTGGTCATTCGCATCGCCGTATCATTCATGCCGCCGATGCGACAGGACGTGCAGTTCATGAAACCTTAATAAAAAAATGCCCTTAAACACCCGAACATCAAAATATTTGAACACCATATTGCCATAGATCTGATTACACGCCGAAAACTGGGCATGCCCAATAACCGTTGCATTGGTGCTTATGTGTTAAATCACCGTTCAGGTCATGTGATTGCCTTTAAAGCACCATTGGTTGTGTTAGCCACTGGCGGTGCCTCTAAGGCTTATCTCTATACCAGTAACATTGACGGTACCACAGGAGATGGGATTGCAATGGCTTGGCGTGCTGGATGTCGTGTAGCGAACATGGAATTTAACCAGTTTCATCCAACCTGTTTATATCACCCGAAAGCCAAGTCTTTTTTGATTACCGAAGCCGTGAGAGGAGAAGGTGGACACTTACTGCTTCCTGATGGATCAAGATTCATGCATAAGTTCGATGAAAGAGAAGAACTTGCACCTCGAGACATCGTTGCGAGAGCTATTGACCATGAAATGAAACGTCTCGGTTGTGACTGTGTGTACTTAGATATCTCGCATCGAGAAGCGACGTTCATTAAAGAGCATTTTCCAACCATCTACGAGAAATGTCTTGAGTTTGGTATAGACATCACTAAAGAACCTATACCCGTTGTACCGGCAGCTCATTATACCTGTGGTGGCATTATCACGGATCAGCATGGATGTACCGATATACCAGGGCTTTATGCCATAGGGGAAACCGCCTTTACTGGCTTACACGGCGCTAATCGACTAGCCTCTAACTCGCTCCTAGAGTGTGTAGTTTATGGACGATCTGCCGCTACGCATATCATTGAGCAAGATCTAACGAACTTTATCAACACGGACTACGAATTGCCCGACTGGGATGAATCACAAGTAACAGACTCTGATGAGGATGTTATCATTTCACACAATTGGGACGAATTAAGACGATTTATGTGGGATTACGTGGGCATCGTCCGTACTACAAAGCGGTTAGAGCGTGCGATGCATCGAATTCAACTCTTAAAACAAGAAATTGCTGACTATTACTCCAACTATAAAATCAGTCGAGATTTAATTGAGTTGAGAAATTTAGCTACAGTGGCCGAACTGATTATTATTTGCGCCATGCAACGCCGTGAAAGTAGGGGACTTCATTACACACAAGATTTTCCGTCTTTGAGTGCTGAACCCGCCGACACAATAGTCACGCCGCAAAACTTTAGTTGGCCTGATGCTATTCGGGAAGCTGATATAACAGAACCACGCTCAATCGCCTGAAGGATTCAGCATTGATAGAATCCTTTGGGATCACAAGCCAATGGCATTTTCCCAAAGGATCGCAAAAGCGTATCACCAACAGCCATTTCAAGACCGTAGCATGCTTAATTGCCACAATCGGTATCTCTTCACCCTTCTCGTCTATAAAAGACCACAGATGATCACTAGGAACTAAAACCAATCTGGTAATAGCTTGACTAGTTAAAAGATATTCACGTAAAAAAATATGAAAACTAACAAACACACAAAGTAGTAGGACCAACATCATTAAAAATGTTAGTCCTGAGATAAGCAGAGCAGAAACAGCACTCAGGTGAAAAGATAAGAATATCCAATACAGAAGGTTTGAATCACCTAATGCAATATCAATGTGGTTGAACCCTATCAAGTATTATTCTCACAATCCGTTGCAAGTTGGGATCTTCTGGTTTCTCTCTTTCCATAAACCAGACGAAAAGGTCTTGGTCTTCACAGGCCAATAGATCAACAAAATGCTGTTGATCTTCTGCTGCTAAACTTGGCAAAGCTTCCTTGGCGAAAGCTCTAAGAGTACATCTAGCTCTAACATACCACGACGACACTGCCACGCAATACGCCTAATATCTTCATCAGTTAGCATCGGATACACCTGTGTAAAATTAACCGCAAAACCCATATTAAACACTGAGTTACTATGAAAATCAAACACCCTGAACGGCAGCCAATAAAAAAACCCCTGCCACGTTGTGACAAGGGTTTCTTCGTATTAAGTGCCTGGCGATGACCTACTTTATTCGGGCTTCGCCCTCACCCACTCAGCGCGCTGCGCTTCGGGGCCGTCGTCGCTAGCTCCGACGTTCAACGCGCTTCGCGCTTTTGTCACATGGCCATGTTCAAGTAGCTCAACATACACATATAAAAAAAAGGGCCATCCAACTGGATGACCCTTTCTTTTATATTAAGTGCCTGGCGATGACCTACTCTCACATGGGGAGACCCCACACTACCATCGGCGATGACGCGTTTCACTACTGAGTTCGGGATGGGATCAGGTGGTTCCACGTCTCTATGGTCGCCAGACAAAACTGGAACAACTCGGACTGTCGAAATAGATGTGTTTGCTACTGTTAGTTAGCTTGCAGGTGGTTAACCTACCTTTGTCTTGTGTCAATACAAGCTTCAACCGGATGCCTTTCAGCTATCGATCTACTTAGCTTTTCTGCTGTCTAGCTTTTCTGCTGTCTAGCTCTTTTGCTAATTCGTTACGTTCAACCAAACGCCTTCGGCGTTATATGGTCAAGCCTCACGAGCCATTAGTACAGGTTAGCTCAACGCCTTACAACGCTTACACACCCTGCCTATCAACGTCCTGGTCTCGGACGACTCTTTAGGGACCTCAAGGGTCCAGTGAGATCTCATCTTGAAGGGGGCTTCCCGCTTAGATGCTTTCAGCGGTTATCCCGTCCGAACGTAGCTACCCGGCAATGCTTCTGGCGAAACAACCGGAACACCAGAGGTTCGTTCACTCCGGTCCTCTCGTACTAGGAGCAACTCTTCTCAAATCTCAAACGCCCACGGCAGATAGGGACCGAACTGTCTCACGACGTTCTAAACCCAGCTCGCGTACCACTTTAAATGGCGAACAGCCATACCCTTGGGACCGGCTTCAGCCCCAGGATGTGATGAGCCGACATCGAGGTGCCAAACACCGCCGTCGATGTGAACTCTTGGGCGGTATCAGCCTGTTATCCCCGGAGTACCTTTTATCCGTTGAGCGATGGCCCTTCCATA